>CAXSDZ010000086.1:0-15168 GCA_964235505.1 uncultured Chthoniobacteraceae bacterium | reverse complement strand
CTCGGCGTGCTCGACGTGCGCGCTTTTCTGCTCGCGCCCGCCGCGCCGCACTACACCGAGCTGCTCGCGCCGCCGTCCTTTGTGCCGGAGACCATGGAAGCGCTCGATCTGCTGCGCTCCTTCCTGCGCCACCCGCAGGCGCTCGCCATCGTGGTGGATGAGCACGGCGGCACGGAGGGAATCGTGACCATGGGCGACATCGTGGAAGAGATCATTTCGGACGCCGTGCCGCGCGGCGAGAGCGAGCTCTACATCGAGCCCGCAGGCGATGGGCGGCTGCTCGCCAGCGGCAGCGCGCGGCTGGACGACCTCTCCGAACTGCTCAGCGTGCCGCTGGAGGAGGACGGGATCGACACCATCGGCGGCCTCATTTTCAACCGGCTCGGCACCCTGCCCAAAGCGGGCGCGCAGCTCACGCTGGACGGCCTCGCGCTCACCGTGCGCCGCGCTTCGCGCAAGCGGATCGAGGAGGTGCTCATCGTCCAGGAGCGAGCCCCGGCTGCGAGCGATGGCGCGGAGCCGGAGGAGCAGGGCTAAGCGCCGGCCATGGTTTGGTTTGCCATCGTCTGCTGCCTGCTCGTCTCGTTCGTTTTTTCCGGGATTGAAGCCGGGATCCTGTCGGTGAACCGCGTCCGGCTGCGGCATCGGATGAAGCTGCGCGACCGCGCGGCGATGAAGCTCAACCGGCTGCTGGCCAGGCCGGAGCGGCTGCTCGTCACGGTGCTCGTGGTGACGAATCTGATGAACATCAGCGCCGTGATCCTGGCCACGCAGGAGCTGGTGCGGCTGCTCGGCGCGCATGGCTACTGGGTCGCGCTGGCGGCGTTTCTGCCGATCTATCTCATCGGGCTGGAGCTGCTGCCGAAGAGCCTGTTCCGGCGCTTCCCGTATCGCGCGCTGGCAGCGCTTTCCGAGCCGCTGCGCATCGCGGATTTGCTTCTTTCGCCGATGCACTGGGTCGGCTCGCGCATGTCGCGGCTGCTGTTTGGGCGTCGCCCGCCAGAGCAGCAGAAGCTCTTCGTCGCGCGCGAGGAATTCAAATACCTCACGATTGAAAGCGAGCGCACCGGCATGCTCGGCAGCGAAGAGCGCGAGATGATCCACAACGTCGTGGACTTCCGCGCCATCGCCGCGCGCGACGTGATGATCCCGCTGGCGCAAGCGCGCACCATCCCGGCGAGCGCCACGCTCGAAGAGCTTCTCGCGCAGGGTGTGGAAAGCGGATTCGAGCGCTGGCCGGTGGTGTCGGAAACGGGTGAGATCACCGGCTTGATCGATCTCTTCGATCTCGCGCTGGAAACGCGCCGCCGCGGTCGAGTGGAGAGTTTCCAACGGCGCATCGTGCGGGTGAAGGAAAACGAGCCCGCGTATGCCGTGCTGCGCAAGCTGCGCGCCGCCCGGGCGACGCTCGCCGCCGTGCTCAGCGCGGAGGAAAGGCCGGTGGGAATCGTGAGTTCGGAGGATCTGATCCGGCGGCTGGTGGTGACGACGGGGAAGGGGGAGTGACGAATGACGAATGACGAATGTGGAGCAGGTAGAGCGAAGTGAGTCGCGAAGCGACGGACAGAGAATAGCCCAGCGCTTCAGCGCTGGGTATCCGCGCAAAGCGGGCCAGTCGCGAAGCGACGAAAGAGTGCCGGCGAGTGTTTTCTTTCGTCGCTTCGCGACTGGCGCCGGGTGGTCTCAAACCCAGCGCTGAAGCGCTGGGCTATTTTCTTGCCGTCGCTTCGCGACTCACTCCGCTCCCCATTCCCCGCCCCCCGCCCCCACCTTCGTCATTCGTCACTCCCGCCGCCTCCGCCAGCAGCGTGCGCGCGAGGGCCAGGGCGGAGTCGGTTTTGCCGCCGAGCATGCGGGCGATTTCCCCCACGCGCGCCTGGCCATCCACTTTGCGGAGCTGCGAGATGGTGCGCTCACCGGCGTATTCCTTCGACACCACAAACTGCGTGTCCGCCTTCGCCGCAACCTGCGGCAGATGCGAAATGCAGAGCACCTGGTGCGCGCCGCCGAGCTGCCGCATTTTCGCGCCGACCGCGTGCGCGATCTCGCCGCCGACGTTCGCGTCGATCTCATCGAAGACGAGCAGCGAGATGGTGTCCTGCGTCGCGAGCGAGGATTTCACCGCGAGCATCACACGCGAGATTTCGCCGCTGGAGGCGATCGCTTTCAGCGGCTTCGCAGGCTCTCCAGGGTTTGGCGCGAAGAGGAACTCCGCGCCTTCCATCCCATGCGCGGTCGGCTCAGCGTGCGGGCGGAGGGCGATGGAAAACTCGCTCTTTTGAAAGCCGAGATCGCGCAGGTGCGCGACCACGCTTTTTGCGAGCTTCGGCGCTGCGCTCCCGCGCTGGCGCGTGAGTTTGCCGCCCGTCTCCAGCGCGGCGCGTTTCGCCTTTTCCATCTCCTTTTCCAGGCGGATCAGCTCGCCGCCGCGCGACTCGATCTTTTGCAAGCGCTCCGCCGCCGTCTGGCCAAAGGCGATCACGTCCGCGATCGAGCCGCCGTATTTGCGCTTGAGCGTCTCGAAAAGCGAGACGCGCTCCTCCATCTCCGCGAGCCGCTCGGGATCGAGGTCGAGCGCATCCGCGTAGCGCTGGAGGCTCACCGCCACTTCTTCGAGCTCGGCGACCGCGCGGGCGTGCCCATCCGCGAACTCCTTCGCGCGCGGGTCGATCCGCTCCAGGTCGCGCAGCCCCTTGCCGAGTTCCGTCAGGCAGACGAGCACGGCGTCATCGGCTTCGGTGAGGCGGCCGAGCGTCTGGGTGGAGAGCTCGAGCAGCCGCCGCGAGTTTGAGCCTACGGCGTAGCGGGCGGTGAGATCCTCTTCCTCCCCCGGCAGTAAATGCGCCGCCTCGATCTCGCGCACCTGGTGGCGGAGCAGGTCGAGCTCGCGCTCAAGGGCGGATTCATTTGTGGAAAGCGCGCGGTGCTCGGCGGCGACATCGTGCAGGCGGCGGACGTGCCGTTCGCACTCGCCACGCAGCGCATCGGCGCCGGCAAAGGCATCGAGCAGCGCGAGCTGTTTGTCGCCGGAAAGGAGCGACTGGTGATCGTGCGGTCCGTGCAAATCGACGAGCGCGTCGCCGAGTGTTTTCAGGACCGCGAGCGTGGTTGGGCTGCCGTTGATGAACTGCCGGTTCGCGCCTGCCGCGGTGAAGACGCGCTTCACGAGAAGCTGCCCGTCTTCGCATGGCTCCACGCCGCTTTCCTCGAGCTGCGCGTCCACCTGTCTGCCTTCGCAGACTTCAAAAACCGCCTCCACGGTGCAGCTCTCCGCGCCGGTGCGCAGCAGCGTTTTATCCGCACGCTCGCCGAGGATGAGCTTGAGCGCGCCGACGATGATGGACTTGCCCGAGCCGGTCTCGCCGGTGATGGCGGTGAACCCCGGCCCGACCCGCCACGCGAGCTCCTCGACGAGCGCGAGGTTGCGGATGCGGAGGCTGGAAAGCGTGGCGAGCATGAGTGGGCGGCTACTTAAGAATGACGAATGCCGAATGTCGAATGACGAAGGCGGCACGAATGACGAATGACGAATGCGGCGCGCTGCTTTACTCGTTTGCCATTGGCGCTTCGCCCTCGCTCAGGCATTCGTCATTCCGTCATTCGTCATTGGCCATTCCACTCATGCTCACCCTCACTTTTCTCGGCACCGGGACTTCGCAGGGCGTGCCGATGATCGGGTGCGATTGCCGCGTCTGCCGCTCGCGGGACCCGCGCGATCAGCGGATGCGCTCGTCGGTTTATGTGCAAACGCCGGAAGCGTCGTGGGTCGTCGATACCGGGCCGGACTTCCGCTCGCAGTGCCTGCGCCACGGGGTTCGCGCGCTGGATGCGGTGGTTTATACGCACGCGCACACGGACCACATCATGGGCTTCGACGATCTGCGGCCTTTCTGCCCGGGAGGGCGCGAGCTGCCGATCTACGCGTCGGCGGAAACGATGCACGATCTGCGCCGGGTGTTTGAGTTTGCGTTCAACGGCGAGAACCGTTTCCCCGGCTACATGCACCCCGTGCCGCACATCGTCGATGGCCCTTTCACACTCGGCGCGACGGAGCTCACGCCACTGCGGGTGCCGCACGGGCGCGCCACGGTTTTCGGCTACTTGCTGCGCCGCGCGGGCGAGCCGCTGGTGGCGTATCTCAGCGATTGCAAGGCGGTGCCGGACGCGGTCGCAGAGCAGATCGCTGGCGTGCGGCATCTCATCATCGACGCCCTGCGCCGCAAGCCGCATCCCACGCATCTGAGCATCGGCGAAGCGCTGGCGGTCGCGGCGCGCGTGCGGCCGGCGCACACGTGGTTCACGCATCTCTGCCACGACGTGCCGCACGCGGAGCTGGAGGCGGAACTGCCGCCCGAAGTGCGTGTGGCGTTTGATGGATTGACCCTGACGATATGAAGACCAAGCCGTGGAGCGTGCAGCGTGGAGCGTGGAGCGTGCTTGCGGGCGGCGTGCTGCTTGGAAGCGCATGCCTGCTCCCAACGGCGCGCGCGCAGTCGTTGGGCGATGCTTTTGCGGATCGCTCCGCGCTTTCCGCGCCACGCTCCGCGAATCCCGACGCAGACGCGACGCTCGTCGTTTTCAATCCCAACGATCCCGATTCCGAAGACCTCGCGCGCTTTTACGCGGAGAAGCGCGGGATCCCGAAGGCGCAGGTGCTCGGCATCGCGTGCGCGACGACGGAAGAGATCACTCGCGAGGAATACAACACGCGCATCGCGGAGCCGCTGCGCAAGGCGTTCACGGCAAATTTTCTGTGGAAGCTGCGCGACCCGGACAGCCCGCTCGGGCCGGTGGAATCGAGCCGCATCCGCTTCGTCGTGCTGATGCGCGGGATGCCGCTGAAGATCGCGCCGGCGCCGAATCTTCCCCGCGAAAAAGTCGGCGGCCCTGCCGTGATCGCCGATCGCAATGAGGCGTCCGTCGATTCAGAGCTGGCAGTGCTCGCTTTGAGCAAGTCCACGCCTTTTGGCGCGCTGAACAACCCGTATTACCGCTCGTTCACGCCTTCCGCCGATGCTCGCCGCCCGGAGCTGCTGCTGGTCTGCCGGCTCGATGGACCATCGGCCGTGGTCGTGCGCCGCATGATCACCGACAGCCTCGCGACGGAGCAGAAAGGGCTGCGCGGATTTGCCTACATCGACGCGCGCGGCCTCGGCACGAAGGAAGGATTAGGCGAAGGCGACGAGTGGCTTTTCAAAGTCGCCACGCAAGCGCAGCGGCGCGGGATGCCCGTGATCTTCGACAACACCGACGCGCTCTTCCCGACCGCGTATCCCATGAGCCACGCGGCGCTTTATTTCGGCTGGTATGCGGAAGCGGCGACCGGCCCTTTCACCCGCAAAGAATGGAGCTTTCCCACGGGTGCGGTGGCCTGCCACATCCATTCCTTTTCCGGCGTGACGGTGCGCGATCCGGGGCAAAACTGGGTCGGTCCGCTGCTCGCCGCCGGCGCTGCCGCAACGATGGGGAACGTGTATGAGCCTTATCTCGATCTCACGCCGCACCTCGATGTGTTTCATGAACGCCTGCGCGCGGGATTCACTTTCGCAGAGAGCGCTTACATGTCGCAGAAAGTCCTGAGCTGGATGACGACGTTTGTCGGCGATCCACTGTATCGGCCGTTCCCGACGACACCCGCCGTGCCGCCCGCGGCGAATGACGAGTGGGAGGCATATCGGCGCGGTGCAGTGCGCTGGGAGGAAGATCGCGCCGCAAGCGAGGCCGCACTGCGCGACGCAGGCAAGAAGCTGCGCAGCGGCGTCGTGTGGGAAGGGCTCGCGCTGCTGCAACTCCGCGCGAGTGCGCAACCCGCGGCGCTGGCGAGTTTCGAGGAAGCGCGAAAGGCGTATCGCAATGCGAACGACATCCTGCGGGTGGCGATCCACGAGGTGATCCTGCTGAAAGCAATGAACCGCCCCGCCGACGCGGTTGCCGTTGCGCAAAAGCAGATCACGGCTTTTCCCCAGCTCTCCGGCGCCGAGGTGCTGCGCATGCTGGTGGCGCCTCCGCCTCCGCCACCTCCCGTCCCGCCTCCCGCGCCCGTGCGCTGAGCGGAAGATCTTCGCGCTTCTGCTGACCGTAGTTTTGCGCACATGCCAGAAACGATGAACCCGGCTGCCGATCGCTACGCCGCGCTGGTGCCGGCGCGCATCCGCGAGACGCCTCCGCTGTTGCGTGTGCCGCGCAAATGGACCGAGCTGGAGTTGCAGGCGCATTGGTTCGCAGGGGACTTCGGGCGGGAATTTCTCACTACCACGGGCGGGCCGGTGCGGGTGGTGCAGTTCGGCGTTTGGAACCGCGAAGCCGGACCGGATTTTGCGGAAGCGGCCGTTGCGTTTGGAGGCGGCGAGCCGGTGCGCGGCGCGATCGAGTTCGATCCCGACGTGCGCGATTGGGAGCGGCACGGGCACGCGAGCAATCCTGATTACGAAGCGGTGGTGCTTCACGTTTTTCCGCAGGCCGGGCCGGCGGAGTTTTTCACGCGCACGGCCGCGCATCGCAACGTGCCGCAGGTGTTGCTCGATCTTGAAAGGCTCACGGGCGACACGCCAAATCCGCTGCCGGAGGCGAAGCTCGGACGCTGCTGCGCTCCGCTGCGGGAGCTGCCGGAGGCGACCGTGCGCGAAGTGCTGCTCGGTGCGGCGGGGCATCGGCTGCGGCGCAAAGCGGCGGCGCTCGCGCGGCTCAGTGAGCTGCACGGGCCAGATGAAGCGCTCTTCCAGGCGCTCGCCGCCGCGCTCGGCTACAAAGGCAACAAACTCCCTTTTACCCTCCTCGCGCAGCGTCTCCCGCTGCGAGGGCTGCTGAAAACGCGAGACGATGTGGAGGCGCTGCTTTTCGGCGTGAGCGGCTTTTTGCCGACGAGCGATCTCGGCGCGTTCGATGCGCCGACGCGCGAGTATCTGCGCGAGCTGTGGGAAAAGTGGTGGCCGCGCCGCGCGGAGTTTGCGCGCGTGGCGCTCGCGCCGGAGGCGTGGCAGCTCGGCGGGCAGCGGCCGGCAAATCATCCGCAGCGCCGGCTGGCCGCGCTGGCCGCGATCGTGCGGCACTGGCCGAAAGTGCGGGCGCTGCGCGAGCGATGCGAGCCGGGCGCGATCACCGGGTTCTTCGCAGGCCTGCACGATCCGTATTGGGATCATCACTACACCGTTTCCTCCAAAGCTTCGGCGAAGCCGATGGCGCTGATCGGCGAATCGCGCGCGGTGGAAATACTGGTGAACGTCTTCCTTCCGCTCGCCTCCACGAGTGGCGACAGCGCTGCGCCGGCGGCTCTGGGAACGCTGCGCGCGCCGCTTTCCAACCGCCGCGTCGAGATCGCTGCGACGCGGCTTTTCGGACCAGAAAATCCCGCCCGCGCCGCGCTGCTGCGGAGCGCCGCAATGCAGCAGGGGCTGCTGCAAGTGTATGAGGATTTCTGCATGCAGGACGCCAGCGACTGCGCCCTCTGCCGCTTCCCGGAGCAGGTGGGGAAGTGGTGAGCGCGGAGCCCGCGCTACGGCTGGGACGCGAGGCCGGCGATCCACTTGCCCTTGCGCACGATGCGCACGATTTCCAGGCCGCACCCCTGGAATGCGGCGGCCACTTCCGTCTCCTGCTCGCGCAGGACGCCGGAAAAAATGAGCGCGCCGCCGGGTGCGACCGCGGCGGCGATCTTCGGCGCGACTTCGATGAGCAGGCCGCTGAAAAGGTTTGCGGTCACCACTTCCCACGTCCGCTCCGGCTGCCACTGGCGCACGTCCATCCGGCGGACGCGCACGCCCTTCACCGCGTTGGTGCGGACGTTTTCTTTCGCGGTGCGGACGGCGTGCGGATCGAAGTCGCCAGCCTCCGCCCGGCGCGCGCCGAGCCTGCGGCCAGCGAGGGCGAGAATGCCGGAGCCGGTGCCGAGATCGAGATGCTCCCACGAGTCGCGCGGAAGCTCCGCGCACCGGTCGGCGAGCAGCCGCAGGCAGGTGACGGTGGTGTCGTGTTCGCCGGTGCCAAAGGCCATGCCGGCGGGGATCCACACCACGCCGCGGCGCTCGCCTCGCGCGGCGGCATCATCCCGCTCGCGCTGGGTGGAAACGATGAGCAGCTTTTCGCGGATGCGGATGGGCGGGCGCAGCGGAGGATCGACCGCGGTGAGCCACTTCGATTCCGACACCTGGCCACCGAACATTTTCACCAGATCATCAGCTTCTTTGCGGGTCAGCCCATGGCCTTCCACGCGCACTTTCGGCGCATTTGGAAACTCGATCAGCATCGCCCGGCCGGGCCCGAGAAAGGCGAGGCGCTCCAGCCACGAGTCGCCCCACTTCGCGGCGCTCAGCTTGCGCCAGGAATAGCGCTGGGCGGCGAGGGGAGGCTGCGCTTTGGCGCCTGCGGCGGTGCGCGACCGAGGCTTCGCGGCACCGCTCACCGCACGCTTCGCGAGCGTTGCCTTTTCACGCCCGAGCTTACTTCGCGGCGGCGTCATCTTTCTTGCGGAAAGTGATGATGTGCTGCTGCGGCAGCATCGACAGCGTTTCCGCCCAGGCGAGCTGTGGAAATGCCGACATCTCCTTTTTTACCTGCGCTTCGGTGAGCTTGTGCAGCTCCTTGATGGGCACGCTCGGATCCTCGCCGCGGAACTCCACAAACACGATCCTGCCGCCGGGCCGCAGCGCGCGCACCATCGCTTCGGTCATCTCAAAAGGGTGATCGAACTCGTGATAGACATCGACCATCAGGATCGTGTCCACCGTGGCCGCAGGCAGCTTCGGATCGGTCTCCGTGCCGAGGATTCCCTTTACGTTTTCGATCCGGCGCATGCGCATCTTCTTCGCGAGCAGCGTGAGCATTTCCTGCTGGATATCGACGGCATAGACGACGCCTTTTTCGCCGACGCGCCGCGCCATGCGCTCGCTGATGTAGCCGGTGCCGGCGCCGATGTCGGCGACGGCTTCTCCGGGCTGGAGCTTCAGCGCGTCGATGAGCAGATCGGTGCGCTCTTCCTCCTCGCGCTCGGGCCGCTCCAGCCATCCCGCGGCCTGGTGCCCCATGACGTGGGCGATCTCGCGGCCCATGTAAAATTTGCCGATGCCGTCGCGGCTGTGCTCTTCGCGCATCTCGTAGTGTCGCGGGTCGGCTGCGAGGACGGGGAGTGCGAGGGCGATCCAGATGAGGAAACGGCGGAGGGTCGGCATGGGAGAAGGAAAACACCGGGCCGCGCTTCTTGCCAACGCCATTGCGCGGCAGGCATGAAGGCCGGCGCATGATTTCCTTGCTCAATCTGGGGAAGCTCGGCTGGCGCTTGCTCCGGGTGGGCGCGGCGGTTTATCTCGGGCTCCTCGTGCTGCTCGCCTTGCTTCAGCGGACGTTGATTTACTTTCCCAGCCACGCGCCGGAAGCGGAGCTGCTCGCCGAGGCGGCGCGCAAAGGGGTGGAGCCGTGGCGCGACAGCGGCGGGCAGATCATCGGCTGGAAACATGCGGGCCGCGCGCAGAGAAACGCGGCGAACCGGCTCGTCGTTTTCCACGGCAACACGGGTTACGCCTTGCAGCGCACGCATTACATCGATGGCTTCGAGCGCCTCGGCGGGCGGCAGCTTTGGGAGGTCTGCCTTTTCGAATATCCGGGATTTGGCGCGCGACCGGGCGCGATCAGCGAGCGCGCCATTACTGAGGCGGGCGCACGAGCAATCGCAGAGTTGAAGGCGGCTGATCCGCGACCGATCTTTGTGCTCGGCGAATCGCTCGGCAGCGGACCCGCGTGCGCGACGGCGCGTGCGCGGAGCGCGGATATCGCCGGGGTGCTGCTGATCACGCCATACGCCAGCCTCCCGGAGGTCGCCGGCTTTCACTACCCGTGGGTGCCGGTGCGGTGGCTGCTGCGCGACCGCTGGGACAATGCGGCGGCGCTGCGCGGCTATCACGGTCGCGTCGGCGTGCTGCTCGCCGGCGAAGACGAGGTGATCCCGGTCGCGCAAGGCCAGCACTTGTTTGAAGAGGCGCACGAGCCGAAGCGCCGGTGGGTTATTGCCGGGGCCAGCCACAACGGACTGCCGTTTGATCCGGCTGAGTCGTGGTGGCAGGAGACTTCCGATTTCCTGCTCGATCGCGTGGTCGAGAGGTGAGGCGTGCGAGGTGAATGCGCCGGCTTCAACCGGACCGCGCGGAGAAAGCCTACGCCGCCCGCGGCAGCGAAATTTCCACCGATGTGCCGATGCCCACGGTGCTGTTCAGCGAAATGGTGCCGCCGTGCGATTCGACCACGCTTTTCGCGATAGCCATGCCGAGGCCTGTGCCTTTGCTTTTCCCAAACGTCACGAAGGGCTCGAAGATTTTTGCCTGCAATTCCGGCGTGATGCCGCTGCCGGTATCGGCCACGCGGAAGACGATGCGGTCCCCCTCTTCGCGCAGCTTCACCCACAGGATGCCGCCCTGCGGCATCGCTTCCACGGAGTTCTTGATGAGGTTCATCAGCACCCGCGCGAAGCGGCCCGCATCGACCAAGATGTCGCCCGCGCACTCCACTTCGCGCATCACGTGGATGCTGTCCGGGATGAAGCGCGTGAGCTGCGTATCGAGTTCGGCGAGCACGGCGCTCGCAGGCTGGCGCTCCATCTGGATGCTCGACTTGCCGCGCGCGAAATCGAGCAGCTCCTGCGTCATGTCGAGCATCGAGTCGGTCGCTTTGTTGATGATGAGCAGGAAATCCTTGAGCGAAGCGTCCGGCATTTTGCTGCTGAGAATCTCGACGCAGGAGCGGACGACGTGGATCGGATTTTTGAGATCGTGGATGATCGAATTCGCCATCGTGCCAACGAGCGAGAGGCGCTCGGCGCGCATGAGCTCGGTGATGTAGTGCGTGTTCACCCCGCGGAGCCGCTCGACGACGGAGCGCAGAAAGTTCATGTGCAGGTCGCGCGGCGCGCGCTCCAGAATGCGCTCGAAGGTGGCGTGATCGACCTTGCCGAGCACAGTCGCCTCAGCGGCGGTGGCTTGCGCGGAGCGCGGCTGGCCGTCGATCAGCGCCATCTCGCCGAAGAAGTTTCCGGGTTGGATGAAGCCGAGCGTTTCTTGCTTCGCGCCGCGTCCTTCTTTGGAAATGCGGACGCTTCCTTCCACCACCAGATACAGGCAGTCGCCGGGCTCGCCCTCCTGGAAGATCACGTCGTCCGCATCGAACCGCAGCAGATCCATGTCGGAGCCGATCTCGGTGAGCAGCTCGGCGGAGATGCCAGCGAAGAGGCGATTATTCTGGAGCTGCGTGGAATCAGCGTGGCTGGGAAGCTTGGAAATCATCGGCGTGGGAGGCCAGGTTTCATGGTCGTGGAGGGCGGCTGATCGTCGGGTAAATCGATTTGGACACCGCTCCCCGCAGCCGAAGCGCGGGAAGCGCGCAGGCGGGTGATGAGGCGTGGAATTCCAGATGAGAAAAGCAGGGCGAGTGCCGCGGGGGGGGAGAGCCCGCAGGGAAAACCCCGGTGCCGGGTGAAAACGTCCCGCACCAGCTCAGGAACACAGCAAGCTGGCACCTGCCGATCCTCCAAGTGCGGCAGCGCCATTCCCTGCGACCGACCCTGCGCAGCTGCTTTCCTTGCCCTCCAGCCGATCGGCTAAAGCTTCGGCTTCGGAGGTGTCAGGCGTGGCTTTTCCGCCCCAGCGTCAGGCCTGCTCGCCGCAGCAGGTGTGGGAAGTGCGGGCGAGCCTGCGGAAGCAATGCTCGGCGCGGGCGTTTTAACCTCCGGCTGTGGCGCGGGCACTTCGTCCGCCGGTTTGCCGGCCCCGAGTGCCTCCTCCAGACGCAGCAGAGTTTCGCGTGCTTCCTGGTCCATGGAGTCGTCGCGAGTCGCCAGCCGATACAGCACCACGAAGGCGGCGAGCCCCGCCGGCAGGAGGATCGGCAGGGAGAGGCGCGCGGCCGCAAATGCGATCAGCGCAGCGGCGAGGTGGCAGAGGAGTGCCGCTCCCGCCGCAATCGCCACCGTTTTCCGCGCGAGCCGCGGCACCCACCACGCGAAAGCCGCGGCCGCGGCGACCACCGCGAAGTCGAACCACACGCCCACGCGCTGGAGGAAAGCGCCGCTCTGGATGGTCGCAATCGCCGCCGCCCAGAGCTCGCCGGGAGCTCCCATTTTCCCCGTGCCGAGCCGCAGCGTGTGCGAGTCGCGATCGGTCCGGGCGAGCAGCGCGATGCTGCCGGCGATGCGCTCCACGGGGGCGGCTGGCTTTTGCTTCGCAGCGAGCTGCTCGGCTGAAAGCAACAGGTCATCGAAGCCGATGACTGTGCGCGGCACGCCGAAGTTCACCCGCATCTCGCCTCGCGCATCGATCGGGATTCGTGCCTTGTCGCCGAGCGCAATGTGCGAGCCGAGCGCGACGCTTACCTCGTCTGCGCTGAGGCCGTGCCACAGCATCGCCGCCTGGAGCGCCAGCGTCGGCACCACCTGGCCGCGGTAGCGCAGCACCAGCGGCACAGCGCGGAGCGCGCCCTGGCCGGCGGGCAGATTCGCAAAGCCGGGCAGGCTGGAAAGGCGATACTCCTCCACCGGCTGGCGCTCGATCGCGGTCCACTCCGGGATTTCGCGCCCGTCGCCCTGAACCTTGCGCAAGAGCGGCGTTTCCTGGAGTGGCGGCAGCGCTTGCGGGTCTTCGGGCCAGCCGAGTTCCGCACCGAGCACCACCTTCGGCGTCCGCCGCAGCCCATCGTGCAGGATGCGCTCGTATTGTGGCAGCTTTTGGCGGTCGGCAGGGGAAAGCGCGGCGCGTTCCCAATCGAGCACTTCCTCCAGAGCGACGACGCCCGGCTGGAAGGGCAGCAGCGCTTGCAGATGCAGCGAGTAGTCCAGCGGTGTCCAGGGCCACGCATGGGTGGCGAGGCTGCTGTCGTCGATTGCGATGAGCGTGACCGGTGCGACCGCGGGTGCCGCGTGCCAGCCGCGCCGGATCAGCCAATCGCGCGCCGCGCCGTCGGCCACGGCGACGCAGTCGGCAAATCCTTCATCGATCGTGCGCGCCGGCTTTTGCCGCGACTCGCGTCCCAGCAGCGCCCCGACGAGGACGACAAGGAGGAGCATTTGAGCGCCGGTTTTGAACATGCGCGCGGATTAAAGGGAAAACAGGTGGGGAGCCAACGGAAATCGTGGAGTGCGGGAGCGGCTGTCGAGCGTCGCGGCACGGGCGCTCCACGGCGCGAAAAAACCCGCCAGAGAGCTACAACAGAGAAGGTCGGACTACCGTTGCTGCCTTCCGGCCCTGGCGGGGTTTGTGCGCCTTCAATCCATAGTCCCTGACGGGCGTGCGGACTATGGCTTTCGCCCCCGAAAACACAACGGATTTTCGCGCTTAAAAAATTTGCCCAAACCGCTTGCAATGCCCGATGTTCACAGCTTTAAGACTACCCGCCGAGCCGGGATGGACCCCAGAAACAACCGCGCCTCCCGAACGTCCCTTACCCCCTCTACCCTTCTTTTATGGCAAAAATTTCACTCGTCATCTCCATCATGATCACACTGGTGACTGCCGGGCTTGGCTTTCTGACCAAAAGCAAAGTCGATGCCCTGCAATCATCGCTGAAATCGACCAAGAACGAACTTGGCAGCGCGAAGAGCACCCTGGCGAAAGCGCAGGGCGATCTGACGACCACCAAGGATTCGCTGACTGCGGCGAACAAGATGGTCGAAGATCAGAAGTCGCAGGTCACGGCTGCGCAAAGTGCGGCGCAGGCGGCAAAAGACGCGGCGGACAAGGCAGCTGGTGAGGTGACCGTGCGCGAGCAGAGAGTTGCGGAACTCACGGCTGAGTTGGAGAAAATCAAGGTATCGATGACGCCCGGAACTGATCCCGCAAAGATGGGTGAGGAGATTGCAGCGATGAAAGAGCAACTCGGCAAAGCACAGGCCGATGTCATCGAAGCTCGCACTCTCCAGGAGGCCGCAGCCCGTCAGGCGGAAGAGGCCCGCTCACAAGTGGCGCAACTGAACAGCACGGTCAAAAGCTACCGGGAAAATATCGTCACTTCCAATCTGCGGGGCCGGGTGCTCTCCGTGCAGCAGGGCTGGAATTTTGTGGTGCTGGATTTCGGTGATCGCCAGGGGGCGCGCGTCGGCGCGACCTTGCTGGTGCGCCGACGAATCCCGAGGTTCCGAATCAATTGCCGCCCGCGCCAGCTGGTGGCCAGCCCGCCGCACAGCCTGCGACGCCGCAGCAGGGCTAGGTTCGTCTCAATTTGTCGATGCGACGCCGCTCGTGATTTTCCACGAGCGGCGTCGCTTTTTCTACCAACCCCCCACGTTGCGAAGCTCCATGCGCCTTTTCTTTTTGCTGCTCCTCGGCTTCGCTGTGGTGCTCGCCAGCGGCTGTGCCTCTTCACGCGAAGCGGAAGACCTGGATCGCGTCAGCACGATCCCGTGGAACCGGCCAGAAAAGTGGGAAGGGCAGGGGCCGCTGGGCGGATTCAATCAAGGTCGGTAGAGGTCGGGCTAGAAGCGAGTGCTCAGGGCTTAGTGCTCAGTGAACGGACTGTGTGAGCGCACTCACTGATAACTGATAACTGCTTACTGACCGCCGTCTATGAAGCCGCGCATCCTGGTCATTCGTGGCGGAGCGATCGGCGACTTCATCCTCACGCTGCCAGCGATCAAGCTGCTGCGGGACGCTTTTCCCAGCGCTCATCTGGAGCTGCTCGGCTACCAGCACATCGTCGCGCTTGCGGCGGGCCGGTATTACGCGAATGCGACACGCTCCATCGAATACGGTGCGATGTCCGGTTTCTTCGTCCCGAACAGCACGCTGGCACCGGACTTGGTGGAATACTTCGCCAGCTTTCAGCAGATCGTTTCCTATCTCTTCGACCCGGACGGCTTCTTCGAGGCGAACCTCCAACGTGCGGGCGCGAAAAACATCCTGCCGGCGTTTCGGATGCTGGATGATTCCGATCACGCCGCGAAACAGCTCGCGCGCCCTCTGGAAAAGCTCGCGCTGTATTTGGAGGCCCCGGGTGCGGAGATTTACCCGACGGCGGACGACCGTGAATGCGCCGCGGAATTTCTCGGGAGCAATGCGGACGGAGCGTGGATCGCGCTGCATCCCGGCAGCGGAAGTGCGCGCAAAAACTGGCCGCTGGGAGCCTGGATGGAGGTGGTCGGAAAACTTGCCGCGGGATGTCCGGGAGCGTGTCTCCTGCTGATCGGAGGCGAGGCGGATG
>CAXSDZ010000085.1:0-17499 GCA_964235505.1 uncultured Chthoniobacteraceae bacterium | reverse complement strand
ATCTCGATTTCGACTGGAATACCGGCCTCCACAAGGCGGATGAGGCGCAGTTGGACGCGCTGACTGAGGCGGACCTTTGGCGCGATCTTCCCATCCGCATCGCTCGCAACCTGCCGCTCCCAAAGCTCGCAGCCGTGCTGGAGCAGTGCGCCTTTTTCCTTGGGCACGACAGCGGCATCTCCCATCTCGCGGCGGCCGTGGGCACACCCAGCCTGCTGCTTTTCGGTCCGACCGATACACAAGTGTGGGCTCCGGCAAACGCAAATGTGCGGGTGCTGGCAGCGCCGGACGGCGACCTTTCGAAGCTGCCTGTGGATGCAGTTTGGGAGACGTTGCGGGCGGTTTTGCCGTGCGAGCTGGGGAGATAACGCGCTGCCGACACCCGGTCACTGCGGCTGCGAATCGCCTGCTGTCGCCGCTTCCCCGATTGTAGCCAGCTTCCCGATCCTCCGCACTTCCGGCCAGGCGAGTGCCGTGAGGAAGACAACCACGATCGTGCCGATCCCGCCCCCGACGACCGAAAGCACGGGGCCAAAAGCGGCGGCAGTGACGCCGGACTCGAATGCGCCGAGCTCGTTGGAAGAGCCAATGAAAATGTTGTTCACCGCTGCCACCCTTCCGCGCATGGCGTCTGGGGTCAGAAGCTGCACGAGCGTGTGGCGCACCACGACGCTGATGTTGTCAAAAGCCCCGGCGACGGCCAGCGCGGCGAAGGAAAGCCAGAACGAACGCGACAACCCAAACACGATCGTCGCCGCACCAAAGCCCGCGACAGCGATCAGCAGAGTGAACCCTGCCCGGCGCAATGGGGGCCGGTGCGCCAGGGCGAGCGCCATGCTCACCGCACCGAGTGACTGCGCCGAGCGGAGCCAGCCCAGGCCCGCGGCGCCGACGTGCAGGATTTGATCCGCAAACATCGGCAGCAGCACCGTGGCCCCGCCCAGCAGCACGGCGAAAAGATCCAGTGTGATCGTGGCCAGGATCGCCTGCGTCCGCGCGACGAACCGCAAGCCGGAGACGAGTTCATGCCAAGGGTGCCCCTGTGGCGCGTAGCGCTCCTGCCGGTCCCGCACCGGCAGCAGAAAACCGACAAACACCAGTGAGCAGGCCGCATCCAGCGCATACACGACTGGAAAGCCAAACGCCGCGATCAGAAGCCCGCCGATCGTCGGTCCGGTGACGCATCCGATTTCAAAAAGGCTGCTGCCCCAGGTCACGGCATTGGCGAGAGCAGCGCGAGGAACGAGATTCGCGACAAAGGGCGCGCGCGCCGCCCAGCCGAAGGTGCGCGCGACGCCATTCACCAGCAGCAGGGCAAAAATCAGCGGAATCTCAGGACCAAACGCCACCGCCTGCTTTTCCCCGAAAGCAATCGCAAGCTCGCGCAGCCAGCCGCTTGCCACCTCCAACGAAGCAGAATGCGGCACCGCTTGAAAATGAAGCGCCAGCGCAGCCAGCAGCAGCGAAGTCAGCGCGCTGAGCACCTGCATGCAGATGATGACGCCGCGCCGCTGAAACCGGTCGGCGACCTGGCCGGCTGGCAGCGCGAGAAAGATGACCGGCAACGCGCCTGCAAGCCCGATCAGGCCAAGCGCGGTGCCCGAGTGCGTGCGCTGAAAAACTTCGTAGCCGATCGCCACGCCGAGCATTTGCCGCCCGAGCACCGCAATGAAGTTCCCGATGGAGTAGAGCCGATAATCGCGGTAGCGAAATGCCGAGTAGGGATCATGCGCCGTCGGCGGGAGGAGGCCGGCGTCTGGTTCGGGTTCGGTCGGCATTCGGCGGCCCCGAGCCTCGTTGTTGGCAGGGGAAGCGACAAGTCTCACTTCCGCTCTCGTGCTCGAATCCGGCACCCGATGCTGCCGAGTTCAAGAACTCGGTCGTGAAGAACCGATGGAGCTGATGAAACGGCCGGGTGAAGCTCTCGATTCCCCAACCACATCGCTCTCATGCCGAGCAAAGTTTCCAATCTGTTTGTCTGTCGAGCTTTGGACACTCCTGTCGTGTCGTGGTGCAGAACTTTTGAACTTTTTGCACCGGCACGCGTCTATCTGCTCCGAGAAAACGTTCCATTTCCGTCCGTGGCATCGCGGCTGCTTTATCACTTTCCTGAAACCCAGCAAAACCCAAAACATCAAATGAAAACGAACCTCAAAAAGAGCGAGCGCGCCCCTCAATTCAGCCTCGGAGACCTCATCATGGCTGTTAGTTCTTATTCCAAGAACAACCGTGAAACCGTCGCTGCTGTGGCCGACCTGCTCGATAGCGGACGTGTGAAAATCAACGCTGGTGGTCGCAAAGTGCGCGCGCGCGTTTATTAATTTCCAGCACTGCTTGCGAAGACGTTGAGAGCCGGGGTTGAAGGCTCTAAAGTGGTGCTCATAGCGATCGTTTTCGCTTGGGGCGAAGCGGCGATAGCGGCTAGCGTCCGCCGTCTGTGATCGAAAGATATACGTTACCTAAAATGCGCGGGCTCTGGTCGGAGCAGCGCAAATATGAAGTTTGGTTAGAGATCGAGACTCTCGCTTGTGAAGCGATGGCGAAGATTGGTGTGATCCCATTGGGGGACGCAGTTGCGATCCGGGAGAAAGCAAAGTTCAACGTTGCAGAGATTGCTGAGATTGAGCTGAGGACCAATCACGATGTGATTGCGTTTCTGGAGAATGTCGCGGGGTATGTGGGGCCAGCGGCTCGATGGATGCATCAAGGTCTTACGTCTTCGGACGTGCTGGATACTACTTTAGCGGTGCAGATGTCGGAGGCTTCCGATGTTTTACTTGAAGATCTAACTGAATTGCGTGGCGTGATTGCGCGACGGGCGCAGGAATTCAAAGCGACGCCAATGATCGGCCGCTCGCATGGAATTCATGCGGAGCCAATCACTTTCGGGCTGAAGTTGGCGCTGATGTGGGATGAATTTGGGCGCGCCGAGGATCGGCTCCGGCAAGTCCAACCGCGTATCCGGGTTGGTAAATTGAGCGGTGCCGTGGGCACGCATGCTCATCTAGACCCACGAGTTGAGGAAGCGGTGTGTCAGCGGCTTGGCCTTCAGCCCGCCGCATTGAGCACTCAAATCATTCAACGCGACCGGCACGCGGAATTCCAAACTGTGCTGGCCTTAATCGCATCGAGCGTTGATCGCTGGGCTACTGAGTTCCGCCACTTGCAAAGGACAGAAGTGTTGGAAGTAGAAGAATACTTTTCCGCAGGCCAAAAGGGTAGTTCGGCAATGCCTCACAAGCGCAATCCGATCACGGGTGAGAAGCTCTCCGGCCTCGCGCGCGTCGTGCGCGGCAATGCCATGGCGGCATTGGAGAATGTGCCGCTCTGGCACGAACGCGACATTTCGCACTCCTCGGTGGAACGGATCATCATGCCGGACTCGTGCATCCTGGTGGATTACATGCTCGTCTCGTTGCGGAAACTCGTGGACCGGCTGCTTGTTTATCCCGAGCACATGGAGCGCAATCTCCGCATCACAAAAGGGCTGTATTTCTCCCAGAGCATCCTGCTCGAGCTCACCCGTCGCGGCATGGAGCGCAAAACTGCGTATGAAGCCGTGCAACGCGCGGCGCTGCAGACGTGGCAAGGTGATCGGCCGCTCGCGGAAAATCTCGCTGCGGAAGCGGAAATCACGGCTCATCTTTCGAGCGAGGATATCGCGCGGCTTTGCTCGCTGGATGTGCATTTCCAGCATGTGGACGAGACGTTTCGGAAGCTGGGGTTGGGTTGAGGGATCGTGTAGTGGAGTGCGGGTGAAAGGAACGCTCTGAGCCGAAGTGCTCGCCTCTCAAAGGCAAGAGTGGTTCTTGCACGAAAAGTCTCCGCCGCGGTTGCAGCCGCAATCGGTGTGGTCTATGGGCGTGCCCCCATTTCTACTCCCGAAAACCATGCGTCGTCACCACCGCCTCGCCGCTCCCGAACTTCTCGAAGCCCGCATCGCTCCAGCCACGCTTTTACCCGGCGGTAAAGCGGTAACGTATCTGGATGAAGACGGTGATCTGGTCACGATTCGGATCACCAAAGGCGCTTTCCAAAATCCCAGCGCGGCAGGTCAGACGCAGTTTGTGTTTGGACCGACTCCAACCGGCGTTGGCGAGCAGCTTGAGGTTCTCAACCTCAGCCACCAATCGGCGTTCGACCGGGCGGGATTGTCGATCGTCGCGACACCTTCCGACCCGAATGGTGATGGCCGTCGTCAAGGCGATGGGGTGGTGAACGTCGGCTACATCAATGCGACTGGAGTTGATCTCGGCGCGGTCGTGGTGCGCGGCGATCTCGGCGCGATTGATGCCGGAGACGAAATCAGCGATCCTGCGCTCGCCTCCCTCTCTGTGCAGTCGCTCGGGCGCGAAGGGCTCGCAACTGGCGCGCCGAATTTGAGCAGCGATCTGCTTGGACCCGTCGGCACCATCAAGGTGGCCGGCGATGTCTCCGCGGCGAGCATTGCCATCCTCGGCGGCGACCAGTTTGCGACCCTGCGCTCGCTTTCGATCGGCGGCTCCATTTTCGGCGGTGCGGACGCAAATACGGGCGAGATTTTTGTGCAGGGCACGCTGGGCAAGGCGAAGATTGGCGGGAGCATTTTCGGCGGAGTCGGCGAGTCTTCGGGCACCGTGCAGGCGGCGAAGTTTGGCGCGGTCGCTGTCAGCGGTTCGATCCTCGGTGGAAGTGGCACGCTGAGCGGTGGCATTTTCGCGCGCGATGCGGTTGCCAGCATTGTGGTGGATGGATCGCTGCTCGGAGGTTCCGGCGTGAGTTCCGGCCGGATCGCAGCGCAGAAGATCGGCCCGGTGCGGATCAGCGGCTCGATATCCGGGGGCGATCCGGTGGATGTGACGCTTTCTGCGGAAAACAGCGGCAGCATCACGGCTGGATCGGGGAGTTTCCCCGGCGCGGGCACACTCGGCGCTGTGATGATAGGCGGATCGATCCTTGGCTCTGAAGGTGGCAACTCCGCGACAATCAACGCGGCAACGTCGATCGCTTCGGTCGCAGTCGGTGGCGCATTGTCTGGCGGTGTTGGGGATTTCAGTGGGGCGATTGCCAGTCCGATCGTCGGATTGGTGAGGATTGCCGGCTCGGTTTTTGGTGGCGAGGGCGATCTTTCCGGCGGTGTCTATGGCGCCGTGCGGCTCGCCGGGTTGTCGATCAGTGGCGCACTGATCGGTGGTGCGGGCATTGGCAGCGGTTCAGTGCGGGCAGGCGGTTCGCCCGGCGCGATCACGGTGGGCGGCGCGATGATCGGAGGCGCGGGATTAAAATCAGGCGCGATCTTTTCACAGACCGGCGCGGATTTCTCTGTGATCGCGATCGGCGGCTATCTGCAAGGCGGCTCTGGAGTTGAGAGCGGCGAGATCTTCACCGACGGCTCCATCCGGTCGGTGTCGATCGTGAGTTCGGTGTTTGGAGGCTCCGCCTCCGGTGCGGGAATGATCCGCGCCGGCGAGACACTCGTAGCGGTGAAGATCGGCGGGAGCATCGTCGGCGGCAGCACGGAAAATACCCTGCTCCAAGACAGCGGCACCGTGCAGGCGCGCCGGATCGGCAGCGTCTTTGTGGGCGGGTCCGTCTTTGCGGGCAGTATCGGCGACGCGGCCGCAGGCGGGATTTTGCTCAGCAGCGGAGCGATCCGGGCGGAGTTCGACCTCGCCTCCGTCGTGGTGCGTGGCAATCTGGAAGGGAGCAACACCCATCCAGTGATCATCAGTGCCGGCGGCATGGAGGCACCGGGAGTGACGGATGTCGCGATTCGCTCGCTGATGGTGGGCGGGCGGACCTTCAACGCGGCGATCCTCGCCGGTTATTCGCTGGACGTGAGCGCGAGCTATCTCGGTCGCCCGGTGAATGCCGATGCGCAGATCGGCACCGTCACGATCGGCGGCGACCTGATTGCGAGCAGCGTGATTGCTGGTCTGGCACCGGGCAGCGAAGGGTATTTCGGTGACGCGACCGACACCAAGATTAATGGTGTGCGTGACCGCACGGGTATCATGTCGAAGATCGGTGCGATCGTGATTGGTGGCCGCGCGCAGGGCACGCTCGAGAGCGATGACGCTTTCCGCGGCGGCATCGGGGCCGAGCAGCTTAGCAGTTTGAAGCTCGGTGGTGCCTCGGTGATTCCGCTCAAGGTTGGAGCGAAAACGGACACGTTTGCGGTTGGGGAGGCCTATGCGCTTGGCTCAACACGCGGCATCGGCGTCGCAGACGGACGGGATTTGCACGCCTACGAGGTGTGAGGAACTGCAGACACCACGCTTGTCAGATACGTTTCAACCACGATCAGGATTCAAACGGGATCTGTCCCGCACGAGCCGGCCTCACTTCAAAACGGAATGTCGTCTTCCTCGACGACATCGAGGTCTGGATCTGCCGGCGGGCGCGGAGGCGCGGCAGGCTTTGCGGGTGGGCGGCTCACGGGCCGCTGCGCTGCGCCAGAAGAGGACGGTTTGCTGCTGTTGCCGCCTTCTGGTGGCTCGCCGCCGCCGTCACGGCTTCCAAGTAACTGAATCAACTCGCCTACCACTTTTAGTTTCGAGCGCTTTTGACCGCTTTGCTTATCATCCCACGTGTCGAGTTGTAGTCGTCCTTCGACAAAAACGGGGCGTCCTTTCTTCAGATACTCGCCGGCGATCTCGGCCTGACGTCCCCAAAGCGTCACATCCACGAAGGTCGTTTCCTCACGCTTCTCGCCCGAATCGCTCGAATACACTCGATTGATCGCCAGCCCGATCTCGGCCACCGCCGTGCCCTTAGGTGTATATTTGATTGCGGGATCCCGCGTGAGGTTCCCCATGAGCATAACCTTATTGAAATTTGGCATGGTGGTCGCGGCGGCGCTTTTCGCTTTGGGCAGAACGGGAAACTGAAGTCACAACCGCTTACGCGGTCTTAGCGACCGCCTTGTTTGCGGGCAGCCGCTGGTAGTGCTGTCGATACACATCAGTGTTGTGCTTGAACTGCGCCTTGAGCTGCTCGATGACCGTCGGCTCAGCCTGGAACACAAAGTTCACGTAGAAGCCGTTCGAGAGATCGCCTGCGGCGTAGGAAAACTGACGGGTGCCCATTTTCTGCACCTGCTCGACTTCTGCGCCTTGTTTTTTGAATTCGCCTTCGAGCTTCTCGACGATTTCCTTGGCGCCTTCTTCGTTGCCTTTGACATTGAGGACCATTAGTCCTTCGTAGCGGTTTTTCATGATTGGGAGTATGTGGATTGAGCGTGAAAAGCTGGGAGTTGAGGGGTGAAAACCGGTCCGTCTCCTTCCAGAAATCCCGTGGGTATGAAGCCGCAGGACCGAGCGAAGAAGAAGGAGATTCTTTCTTTAATTGAAAGCATTCATCGCAGCCGCAAACCCGCGTTCTTGGGCGCAGCGGATTCCTTCGAGCGCGCGCGACAGACTTTCATCCAAAGCGGTGCGCTCTGCGGGCTCGAAGCGTCCGAGCACATGGCCGACTGCGCCGCCCGGGGTGTCTTGGTCGCCGATGCCGATTCGCAGCCGTGGCACGGCCTGGGTGCCGAGGCATTCCAAGATGGAGCGCAGCCCATTGTGCCCGCCGCCGGAGCCGGTTTCGCGCAGTCGCAGCCGGCCAAGCGGCAGCGCCATGTCGTCGAGCACCACGAGGATTTGTTCCGGCGCGATCTTGTAGAACTGGCTCAACGGCTTCACGGATTGTCCGCTGAGATTCATAAAAGTCTGCGGCTTGCACAGCAGCACGGAGCCAGCTTTGGCCACTTCCGCCCGCCAAGCTTTCTCCGAGCAAAAGCGGGTGCGCGCCTCCGCAGCCAACCCATCCGCAACCATGAATCCGACGTTATGCCGCGTGTCGTGGTATTCCCGGCCCGGATTGCCGAGCCCGACAATGAGGCGGAAGGGAGGCGCGTGAATGGCTGGCGGCTGAAAGTCGATGGAGGCCACGGTCGTGCAGGCGCAATCGACGGCTTTCCAACAACGATCACGCCGGAGAGCGGATGAGTGATGGTCGAGAGTTGATAGGAAGCGCCAAGGCGCAGATGTTGTCAGCCGCCTTCCCATCGATCCACTCGTTACTTCGTTTCGTCCGCCTTCTTTTCTTTGATCACTTCCGGCTGGGCTGCGGTGGTCGCGGCGGCAGGCGCCTCGACTTCTGCCACGGTCGGCGGTGCGACGCGGACGACGGTGAGATCCAGATCGCCAAACGCAGAAACGCCTTCCGGCAGCTTCACGTCGCGCACGTGGATGGCGTCATTCAGGTTCAAGTGCGAAACGTCGATGCGGATGATTTCCGGCAGATCTTTCGGGAGGGCTTCGACCTCAAGGGAATGCAGCGGCACATCGAGAATGCCACCATAGCTCTTCACGCCGATCGCCTCGCCAATTGCCTCGATCGGCACTTCGGCATGGATCTTTTCATCCGCCGAGATGGCGTGGAAATCCACGTGGAGCACGTTGCGGCGCAGCGGATGATGCTGCACTTCCTGAATGATGGCGAGTTGGGTGGCTACATCTGCGCCTTCGCCGATCGTGAGCTCCACCACGAGGTGCTCGCCTGTCGCGCGGCTCAGCACGTCGGAGATCGCCCGGGCGGGAAGCTGCAGGTGTTGCGTCTGCTGGTGCGCGCCGTAAATAACCGCGGGCACGAAGCCTAGCTTTTTGATTTTTTTGACCGCCGTGCGGCCCACGTGGGGCCGCACCTGCGCTGCGAGTTGGATTTGCTTGGCCATATGAGTCGTTGGGTAGAGGTGAAGAAAGATGTGGGATCGTGCTGGGAAAAGATTGGCTGAGTTCAGGCACCAGTGTTCAAAAAGCGGCTGGATGTCTGACGAGTGAAGACGGGCTTCTGCTTGAAGGGTGGAACGTCGCAGCTCGGTCGCTTAGACTTTCTCGTTTTTGCCGATCTCAAAAAGTGAGGAAACGGATTCGTTTTCGTGGATGCGCTTGATGCCTTCGGCCATCAGCTCGGCGATGCAGAGCGGGGTGATCGGCAGCCCGTCCGCGACTGGCAACGGGACGCTGTTGGTGGTGATCAACTCCTGAATCGGTGAATTCTTCAAGCGCTCGATTCCGAGATCCGAAAGCACGGCATGCGACACACCGGCGATGATGTCTGTCGCACCACGCTCTTTCAAAATCTTCGCCGCGCTGGTCAGCGTTCCAGCCGTCTCAGTGAGGTCGTCGCAGATGATGACCGGCCGGCCTTCCACATCGCCGATCACGTTCAGCGCCTCGGTTTCTGTAGGCGTCTTGCGTCGCTTCGCTACGATCGCGAGGCTTGCCCGCAACGCTTCGGAGTAAGCCGACGCCATCTTTACCCCGCCCACGTCCGGTGCCACGATCACGGGATCCTTCAAGCCCTTCGACCGAAGATAGCGAATGATCACCGGCGCTGCGTAGAGGTGATCCACCGGGATATCGAAAAAGCCGGCGATCTGCTGGGCGTGCAGGTCCATCGTCAGCACGCGATTCACGCCCGCAGCGGTGAGCAGATTGGCGACGAGCTTGGCCGTGATCGGCACGCGAGGCTGGTCCTTGCGATCCTGCCGCGCGTAACCAAAGAAGGGAATGACCGCCGTGATGCGCGCCGCGCTCGCTCGCCTCGCCGCATCGACCATGATGAGCAACTCCATCAGGTTCTGGTTCGTCGGCGGGCAGGTCGGCTGGACGATGAAGATGTCCCGGCCGCGGATGTTCTCGTTGATTTTGACGTAGGTCTCGCCGTCGGGAAATGAGTCCACCGTCGCATCGCCCAGCGGCACGCCGACGTTGTCGCAAATGCGCTGCGCCAGCTCGCGGTGAGCGGAGCCGGAGAAAATCTTCATCTCACTGAAGTGGCGGAGCATTCGGAAAAAAGGGAGGGCGACTCTAGGGTGGCGCTTTTGAAACACAAACGGAAAATCGCGGTGGCAGCGCGACGGGACTGGACAGGGTTTCCGAGCCACCCGGATGGCACCGGGGAGCGGGTGATAACGTGGGTGAGTGCGAACGGGGACGTGACGGCCCAGTCACGCGTAGTCGCTGTTAAACGTTGCGACGTTTGTAGGACGCTGGATGTGCTGCAACGTGCATTTTTACCATGGATGGCACCGCGGAAGACATCGTGCCAGCGGATAAATATCCACCCGCGATGAGCGCCTTCTAGGGTTTGCCCGAATCGCCCTGCGGGTGGGAAAAAGTGCTTGCGTCGCTTTTGCTCATCCCCTACCTCTGCGCGCCGAGCGAGCCCAAACCTCGCTCACCCTGACAAACCAAACCAACCAAGGAAACAACATGAAGAAACTTACATTCAGCCTGCTCGCAGCGTTTGCGCTCGTCGGCACCAGCTTTGCTGGCCACGAGGTCGTCGCGTATTCGGGCAAGGACAGCAAGAAGACGATCGTCCCGCCGGAGACCTGCTTCCTCGATAAGGAGCTGCAGGTCGATTTGTTCGGCGCGTATGCCGACGGCAATCGCCCGCACGCTGGCGCTATCCGTGAGCACGGCTACGGTGGCGGCATCGGAATCAACTACTTCTTCACCCGCATGCTGGGTGTCGGTGTGGACGCGACCTGGCTTTATGCTGACGCGAACAGCGAACACCTCGGCAGCGCGAATGACAACACGGTCATCCATAACTTCTCGGGCAGCTTGATCTTCCGCTTTCCGAGCGACCAGACCTGCCTCGCGCCTTACGCCTTCATCGGCGGCGGGTTCCACGTGGACGGCGACCAGTGGGCGAGCGCCCATGCCGGTCTCGGCCTCGAGTATCGCATCGTGCCGAACAAAATCGGCATCTTTGCCGATGCGCGCTTCACCTATTTCGGTGACCGCTACGGCCAGGGCGACCAGAACAACCTGATGGGTCGCGCAGGCATCCGCGTGGTGTTCTAAGCCGACGCGAGGCTGAAGCTTCGCAACCAAATAATTCAAACGCCGGGGTCTTCGGACCTCGGCGTTTTTTTTGCTTTGAGGAAGAAGAACCACAAATGACGCGGAGGATACGGGTGGAAAAACAAGAGGCAGTGCGTCCGCCTCGCTCAGTTGCCAGCGCACGCGTGCCACGTTTAAGCACGGAAGCAATGTGGCATTCAGCAGGAGGCATGAGACGGCAGCTGTGGAGCAGACACTTGGGAGTTTCTTGAATTTGGCCGCGCCGGTTCTTCGGCATTCCAACGCTGAAAATGGAGCAGAACCGTGTCGGTGGTCCGCTCCAAAGTTGCACTCTTCCATTTCGCTGATAAATTTATCGAAATCCCTTGCTGGACGGCTTTGCGCTGCCATATTGCCGACCATTTTCCGCCGTCCGCACCTCCTCATGACTTCCCTTTTTTCTTCTCGAAAACTCGCGTCAGTTTTGCTCGCCGGATTGGTTTCGGTCGGGTCGGCAGTGGCTGCGCCGCCGGTTATCGAGAAGGTCGTGTCCGAAGGGACGGAGCCGATGAAAGTGCCGGGCTTTGTGCCGGTTGGGAAAGCGGTGCTGCTGCCGCTCACAGCTTTTGATACCGACGGTGATCCGGTCAGCTTGTCGGTTACGAGCAGCAATCCGAAAGTCTTTGCGCGGGTGCGCACGGGCAATCCGCTGCTGAGGATGACGGTCCGCCATGAGGCGGGCGGGACAGACGACCCGGCGTATTCGGGCGACTTGATCTTCCAGCTTTTCCGTGACCTCACACCGGTCACGGCAGGCTTCATCGCGGGCTTTGCGCAGGCGGGGTTTTACGATGGCACGATCTTTCATCGCCTGGCAGATCTGAGCGGCGAGGTCGCGGGCCGGCCGTCGAGCTTCATTTTTCAAGGCGGCGATCCGCTCGGGACTGGCGTCGGTGGGCCGGGCATGACTGGCGGGAACTCGAGCACGGCGTTCAAGTTTGAGAACGAATTCAATGCGCTTCTCCCTTTTACCGGACGCGGCCAGCTCGCGATGGCGAACTCGGGCTACGACTTTTCCTACAAGGCGACGAATGGCTCGCAGTTCTTCATCACCGACGGCGCGCTTTCCTACGATGCGCAGGGCAAGCAGGTGGACGGACGTCCGCGTCACCTGGACTTCAACCACACCGTCTTCGCGCAGCTCACGCACGGCTGGGAAGTGCTCGCCAAGTTGAGAACGACCGCGCGTGGCACCAGCGACAAGCCTGCGAAAGCGGTCACGATCGCCTCTGCCGGGGTGATCCCGAATTACTCGGTGACGGAATCCAGCGGCGGCACCACGACGGTGAAGACCTACACGGATGGAGTGCTTGTGCTTTCCGCAATTTCTGCGGGCGTGGCGACCATCACGGTGCGGGCAGAGGACGGACGTGGCGGGGTGGCGACGCAGCAGTTTCAAGTCGTCGCCAAGCGCGACACCGACAACTCGCCGCCCTTTTTCGCCGCTCCGCTGGGAAACTTCACGACCCCGAAAGGAAAGCAACGCAACATCCCTTTCGCCAAGCAGGACTTGGAGTTCGACTTCACGACCGTGGACGACGAGCTCACCTCAAACGGCTCCTCCAGCAACCCCAACGGCGCGAGCGGAGTCATCGCGGCCGACATGGCTGCGGTGATCGGAAACAACACCTATACCGGCCCGCTCAATCTCAAGCTTTCGCTCACGCAGTTCGACATGGATTACCGCGGCCTGATTGATGGGCCGACGCGCGGAGTGAATCCAAGCACTGGACAATTCACGGGCGATGATACGGTGCTCTCGACCATCGCGGTCGGCGAGTCGCCGCTGCGCGTGGAGCCGGTGGTGATCGAAGGAGTGCCCGGGACGGCGCTGCTTTCCATCCCGGTGGCCACTTGGACAGATTCCGACGTGCGCGCACAGGCGAGCGATGTGACGGCGCAGATCAACTGGGGCGACGGCACTCCGATCGTGAGCAACGCGACGATCACTGCCGACACGAGCCGCCCGCGCGCCACCGGCTTTCAGGTGAACGGCTCACACTCCTATCCGAAGCCCGGCATTTACGTGGTGACGACGACGCTTTCCAGCTCGAAGGGACTGCGCGAAACCATCCGCAGCATGGCAGTGATCTCCAGGGGGCCGCTGCGCGCGGTCGGTCAGACGATGCAGGTGAAAGGACGCGCGCTCACGAATGACCTTGTCGCCACGTTCAGCGACGATGCGGGCGCGGGCTCCGTGGATGATTACACTGCGACGGTGGACTGGGGCGATGGGCGGGTCACGCCCGGCAAAGTGCGCGCGACGCCGAACGGCGAGTTTTCCGTGCTCGGCACACATACGTATTCTGATCCCGAGACGTTCCCAATTTCCGTGCGGGTCACGCGTGAACCGCGCACCGGCGATGCAGCGTTGCCGGAGGCAATCGCGTGGACATCGGCGACACTTGATTTCAAAGGCGCGCAGCAGCATTTGCCGCCTTTTCCACAGGCGCATCTCGTTGGCGAGCTCAGCCCGGTGCTGGTGGACAAAGCTGATCCGCGGCTGGGCACCAAGGTAACCAAAACAACCGTTGGCAATGTCGGCCCGGAGGCGCAGACCTATCTTTCCTATCAGCTCAACGTCCTGAATGCCGGCAACAAGGCGTCCGGTCCGGCAAAGGTGCGCTTCTACCTTTCTCTGGACAAAACTTTGAACACCGAGGGGATCACTGGCGTGGCTCCGGCGGATACCCTGCTGCGCATTGGGAAATTCACGGAGGTGCAGCTCCCGATGCTCCAGCCCGGGCAGCGGGCGAGCCGGCCGTTCTTCTTTGAGAAATCCACGCTCGGTGACTACCGCATCGTGCTGCCAAAAGGTGAGACGGGCTCCGGCTACACGCTGCTCGCCGCGCTCGACTACAACGATCCGCTGGCGGAGCAGGAGCCGATCGCGCACGCAGTGGCAGAGGGGCCAATCAACGGCGTGCTGGTGAATGGCGAATTCAACCCTGCACCCGTGTTGCTGATCTCCGAGGAAGCAGGCCCGAGCCGGCGCACGACCGGCATCTTCACCCTGCGGCTCGACAAGCTGCCGGCGGCGGATGTGGAGGTGACTCTGAACATCTCCGACGCGTCCGAAGGGTTCTTCACGGCGAAGCCGCCGACCAATGCAGATAGGAGTGACAGTCCGGCGCTCAAGCTCACCTTCACGCCGCAGAACTGGAATCAGGACCAGGCGGTGGAAGTGCAAAGCAAGCCGGATACGGCGGTGGATGGCGACTCAGCCTTTTCGGTGACGACCGTGCTTGCGAGTGGCGATGCGCTCTTCAACTACCCCGGCCCGACAGTCTCGGTGACGAACAAGGATGCGCTGGTGAACATCGACAAACTGACGCTTGCCACCGATGAAAAACCGTCGTCTGCGCAACACACCGCGACCTTCAACGTGCGGCTCGCGAAAGCTCCCACGGTGACCAAGGACGTGAAGGTGACGCTGACCATCAGCGACCCAACGGAAGGCACTTTCGGAGCGGCGGATGCGCCTGCGGTGGCGACCAGGACGCTCACTTTCAACCAGGCAAATGGCCTCGCCGCGCAGGCGGTCACGGTGACGGCGCTGGACGATGCCGACGACCGCACCACCACTCCGGGCACGGCGACGACCTACACCATCACGGCCACGGTCGAGACGGAGGATGCGCAATTCCAAGGCGCCATCCCGCACCCGATCACGGTGACCAACAAGGACTACACCGCGCCGCAACCGTAGCCCTCCCAGCCGTGCCTGCCTTTCTTCCCATGTCCACTCCTCGCAAGCCTCTGCTGGCCCGCTTTTGGCGGAAGCTCTTCCGCGGTGACCTGAGCGCCGCGGCTCAGCCGGTGCGTCTCACGGCGGCAGACGTGAAGGCGCGCGCGCAGGCCGCCGCCCGCCGCGACCGCGCGGGCATCGAGCCGCTGGAAGGCCGCATCGCGCCCGCGTCGCTCACGGGCTCCACTTTCACGACGCTCGAGTATCGCGACACGGATGGCGACCACGTGACGATCAAGTTTTCGGGCAACGTGTTTGCGTCCACGACCAACCGCGTGAACGACGTATTCAAGTTCTCCATCGGCGACGGGCTCAGCGGTCAGCTCGTGCCGCAGCAGCTCGAGCTGATCGACCTCACGAAAGTGAAGTCCGACTTCAACAACATCAACCTCGCGGAAGGAGTGTCGTTCACGATCACGGCGGAGCCCACGGATAACGATTTGGATGGCGTTCTCGAAGGCGATGGAAAGGTGAACGTCGGCGCGATCAATGCAAATGGGCTCACGCTCGGATCGATCACCATCGAAGGCGATCTCGGGCAAATCGACGTCGGCAGCAACAACGCCGCGGTGGCGTTGAAATCGCTCGCTCTCGGCTCGTTCGGGGTGGCGACCGGCACGCAGGGCGCGCTGGTGGCGACGGGCAGCAGCACTTCGACCAACCCAAGTGCCGCGGAAACCCAGGTGGCTGTCGCGGCACGCCTGGAGAGCCGGATCATCGGCGCTCTCGGCTCGTTCAGCGTGCAGGGCGATGTCGGCGCGGAGGGTTACCTCCATGTGGTGAATGGCACGGCCTTTCTCGGCGCGTCGCCCGCAGTCGGAAAGATCGGCGCGCTGCGCATCGGCGGCTCGCTCGGAACTGCCGCGACGACAGCGGCAAACGCAGGCTCGATCGACGTGGCGAGCGACATTGGCTCGGTCTCGATCGGCGGCGGGCTGGCAGGCGGCTTTGGCGCAAATTCCGGCTCGGTCGTCGTGGGCGGCGAGATCGGCAGCATCAGCGTCGGCGGCAAACTTGCTGGCGGACTCGGCGCGACGAGCGGCTCCATCTTGGTGCCCGGCAATGTCCATTCCGCGATGCTCGGCGGCGGCCTGGAAGGCAGCGAAGGCGTCGGCTCCGGCTCTTTGCGCGTGGGCGGCTCGCTCGGCGATGTGACGGTGTTCGGCAATCTTCGCGCGGGCGCGGGGAGCGCATCGGCGGTCGTCTCCTCCGGCGGCGCGATGGGCCGGGTGACGATCCATGGCAACCTCGACGCGTCTGCACTTCCTCCCGCCACACTGGGCGGCAACCCCGTCTCCGTAGGCTCGAACTCCGCCGGCATTTCCGCAGGCGGCAAGCTCGCGAGCGTCACGATCGATGGTTCGATCATCGGCGGCGGCATCTTTGAAAGCGGCTTTGTGGAAGGCAGCGGCGACGTCGGGCCGGTGACAATCTCCGGCAGCGTGCTCGGCGGCGCAGGAACGAAGTCCGGCACGGTTCTGAGCGGCGGCGATCTCGCGAGCGTCTTCATCGGCGGCAAGCTGCAGGGCGGTAGCGGGCTGCAAAGCGGCTCGATCTTTGGCGGCACAAATCCCTTCTCCGGCGGCGACATCGGCGTGGTCACGATCGACGGTGTGGCGACGCTCACGGCGGGCGATCAGCCGGCTCCGGCAGGCCGCGCGGTGGTCGGCGGCGCGGGCGATTTCTCTGGCGTCATTTCTTCTGGCGGCGCGATCGGCGCGGTGAAGCTCGGCACTTACAAAGGCGACACCTTTGCCGGGCCATTTGTCGCGACCGACCCCGACAGCGCTTCCCTCCCGCTGCTGGGCGGCGGCGGCGACTACTCGGGCGCGATCTTCAGCGAGGACGCGATCGGTTCACTTTCGGTCGGCGCGGCGCTGGGTGGAGCAGGCGATTTCTCCGGCTCGGTGACGGCGCACGGCCGCATCGCCGGGATCGATGGTGGCGTCTTTGCCGGCGGCGGCGGCGCATGGAGCGGCAGCGTGCGCGCACTGGATTCTCTCGGCGGAAATGCGGATGTCGCGGGTGCGATCGGCAAAGTGACAGGTGCTAGCTTCCTCGGCGGGGCGGGCGCTTACTCCGGTGCCTTGTGGTCGGATGGCGGGCTCACCGTCATCGAACTCGGCTCGATCCACGGTGGCGCGGGTGCGCACAGTGGCTCGGTCTTCACCGGCGGCGGGCAGGTCGCGCCGGGCAATGTGACAAAGATCGCGCTCGGCGCGGGGACGATCGCGGGCTACACGGGCGCAGCCGGTCTGGGCTCGGACTCGGGCACGCTGCACATCGGCGGCCGGCTCGGCACTCTGTCCGCGGCAGGGCTGATGAATACGAGTGTTTCCGTGGCGGATAATCTCAGCTCGCTCGCGGTGAGCGGCGATCTGGAGAATGTGAACATCGTCGCCCGCGGGCAGGCGGCGCACGGCAAAACCAGCGATCTCGCGATTGGCAAAATCGCCATCGGCGGCAGCGTGTCTGGGTCGAAAATCCTCGCCGGTTACACTTCGCTGACGAGCGCTGTAAATGCCGGCGCGCAGATCGGCAGCGTCGCGGTGGGGCACGATTGGACGGCCAGCAGCATCGTCGCGGGCGTGGTGGATGGCGGTGGCAGCGGCTTCGGCGATTCCGACGACCAGCGCATCCGCACGGCCACCGACAAAATCATCTCGCGCATTGCCTCGATCAAAATCGGCGGTGCAGTCGCCGGCACGGAGGGAATCAGCACGGACCATTTCGGTTTCGTCGCCCAGCAGATCGGCGCCTTTCAAAGCGGCGGCACGAAGCTGGCGCTCGACAAGATTGCCAACGGCCAGCGCTTCGAGCTGCTCCCCAGCGGCACGAACGACGTGACGGTGAGCGAAGTCCAAAGCC
>CAXSDZ010000084.1:0-17601 GCA_964235505.1 uncultured Chthoniobacteraceae bacterium | reverse complement strand
TCAGCGTGCCCCGCCAGACCCTGCCTGGCGCGCGGCGAACACCGCGCCGCCCAGCCCACCCGGGGAAAATCCTGCCAATTTTTCTTTGGCCGTCCGGTTGTAGTTGTTCTACCAACACGGCTCCCGCGCATTCCCGCGAGCCCTCGGATTCAGCCTCTGTCGAACCTCATGACCAAATTCCTACGCACCTTTTCAGCCACCGCTCTTCTGGGCCTCACCGCGGCGACCGCGTTCGCCGCAAACAAGTGGGAGGAAATGGACTACGGCCGTTTCCTTTCCCACACCTTCAACAACGTCGAAGGGAAGAACACGCTGCAGACGAATCAAGGCTGCGCGACGAACAAAGGCATCGCCATCAAGCTCGGCAAAGAAGGCGACGCGGCGATGCTCTTCGATACCGATCTGCTGCGGATGTCCGGCGGCTGGACCGGCGGCTTTGTGAAGCTGAAAGGCGTCGTGTTCGATGGCGGCCACGGTCCGAATCCGCAACCTGCGGAAAAGGCGAACATCGTCTTCCAGACAAATCCGGGACCGGGCTGGAGCAAGGGCGAGGCCTTCAAAGATCCACGCAAACTCCCGACGGGACCCGGTGCTGCAAACGTGCCGTTCGGACCGCTGCCGCGCGAGTGGGCGAAATACAAAGGGCTGTATCGCAGCGGCGATCAGACCGTGCTCGCCTACACCGTCGGCACCGCGCAATTGCTGGAAGCTCCCGGCCTCGAAACAGCGGGCGATGCAACGCTGCTCACGCGGACTTTCAACGTCCTCGGCAAAGGCGCCGCGTCGAATCTGCTGCTCGCCGACGGCCTGGAGCAGGCAAATGTGACGATCGAAAACGGCACGGCAATCGTGCAGGACAATCCGCAAAATCCCGACTCCCGGCTCGTCATCGCCGTGGCTGGCGCGCCCGCAGGTGCGAAGCTCGAAGCGCTGCCCGGCGCGCGTGTGGTGCTGAAGCTGCCAGCCTTCGCGGGCGGCGAGGCTTTCAAGGTGATCTACTGGAAAGGCACCGTCGCCGGCCTGCCGAAGTTCGCCGGCGCAGCAAAGACCGCGAGCCAAGTGGCCGATCTCCGGCCACTGACGAACGGCGGCCCCGCGCAATGGACGCAACCCGTCACAACCAAAGGCGAACTCGGCAAGCAAGAGGAAGGCACCTCCTACGTGGTCGATAACGTCACCGTGCCGCTGGAGAATCCCTACAAGTCGTGGATGCGCACGACCGGGTTCGACTTTTTCTCCGACGGACGCGCCGCAGTTTGCACGTGGAGCGGCGACGTCTGGATCGTCTCCGGCATCGACGACAAACTCGAAAAGATCGAGTGGAAGCGCTACGCGACGGGCCTCTTCCATGCGCTCGGCTTGAAGGTGGTGGATGACAAAGTCTATGTGCTCGGTCGCGACCAGATCACGCGCTTGCACGACCTGAACAAAGACGGCGAGGCGGACCTTTACGAGTGCTTCAACAACGACGTGCAGGTCACACCGGGCTTCCACGAGTTCGCGCTCGATCTGCACACCGATCCGCAGGGGAATTTCTACTTTGCCAAGGGCGGTCCGGTGAATCCAGGTGGTCGCGGCTGGGGTCCGCTTTCGGACCACAACGGCTGCGTTTTCAAGGTCTCGAAAGACGGCTCGAAGCTGGAAGTCATCGCCACCGGAGTGCGCGCGCCGAACGGCATGTGTGTCGGCCCGAATGGCGAAATCACGAACGGCGACAATCAAGGCACGTGGGTGCCGGCGTGCTATCTGCACATGAGCAAGCCGGGCGAATTCATCGGCGTGGTGGACCTCGCGCATCGCGATCCGCTGCCGACGAGCTTTGCGCCGCACATCTGCTTTCTTCCGATGGATGTGGATAACTCCGGCGGCGCACAGGTGTGGGTGACGAGCGATAAATGGGGCTCGATGAAGGGCCGGTTGCTCCACCTTTCCTACGGCAAAAGCTCGCTGCTCGGCACAATGATCGAGAACGTCAACGGCACGCTGCAAGGCGGCGCCTTCCGCATGCCGGTCAAGTTTGACACGGGTATTTCCCGCGCGCGCTTCAATCCGAAAGACGGGCAGCTCTACGTGTGCGGCCTCAAAGGCTGGCAGACAAACGGCGCAAAAGACGGGGCCTTTCACCGCGTGCGCTACACCGGCCAGCCGGCCACGCTTCCCGAGACGATGCGCGTCACCGACAAAGGAATTCATCTCGGCTTCACCGGCGCGCTGGAGGCGGCGACTGCGGGCGATGCGCAGAACTACTCGATCGAGCAGTGGAACTACGCGTGGACCAAGGAATACGGCTCGCCGGACTTCAAGGTGAGCGATCCAAAGGTGAAGGGACGCGACGCGGTAGAGATCAAAAGCGTGAAGCTCGCGGAGGATCGCAAGAGCGTCTTCCTCGAAGTCCCCGGCCTGCAGCCGGTGATGCAGATGCAGGTCAAGATGAACATCAAAGCTGAAAACGGCACTGCTCTGCCGGACAAAATCACGAACACGATCAACGTGGTCGGCAAGGAAGCGGGCGCGACCGTGGCGCGGTAGGTGGCCTTCCATAGCGGACAACCCTGAGGAAAAGGCCGCGCTGCGAGGCGCGGCCTTTTCGCATTTCCCGCTGCGGTTGGGTTTGTATCAGGAGTCCCAAACGCCGCGAAAGGACAGCCCGCATCGCGGTTCCTAGCTTCCAGATCGAACTCAGTGCACCAATGATTCGGCGCTACATTGACGACCCGAATCGTGGAAAGCTACACGTGCCTTCGACTGGCAACGTTCTTGTCTGCAGCCCCTCGCCTTTCTCAACGCCTACGACCTTTATCCTCATGAAAGCCACGCTCGCGCTTTTCTCCGCTCTCGCTCTGCTCGTCCCGGCCATCGCGCCGGCGCAAACAGCATCCATCGCCGCTCCGCCGCTGCCCGCGACGAAGGCGCAATTCCAGCCGGGGCTCACGCTCACCTTCACAGCCGGAGACAAGACCGACACGCGCGACGCGCGGCTCGTCGCGCTTTATGTCCCCGCTGGCGAGCCACCGACGCCCTTTCTGCCCGCCGGCCCGTTCAAGGCGCAATGGGAAGGCAACATCGTCTCCGCCCTGCGCGCAGAGGTGACCTTGGAAGCGGACTACCTTGGCACGCTTCAGATTTCACTGAACGGCGAGCCGCTCCTCAGCGCAGCGGTGAAGCGCGGCGATGGACGGAAGGAAGAGCGCTTCCAAGCGAGGGGCGTGAAGCTGAACAAGGGCGCGAACAAGCTCGTCGTCGCATACACGAGCCCAGCACAGGGCGATGCGCTGGTGCGGCTTCTCTGGAGTTCAAAGGAGTTCCCGACCGAACCCGTGCCGCCGATGGTTTTCAGCCACGATGTCGCAAGCGACGCTCTGCGCGGGGGCAACCGCATCCGCGAAGGCCGCCTGCTTTTCGCCCAATACAACTGCATCGCCTGCCATGATGGCGCGGGGCTTGTGCCGCCGAAACCTGTCGCCGGCGTAGAGAGCGCTGCCATGCCCGAGCTCGCGCAGGATGCGCCCGCGTTTGGGGAGTTCGGCTCGCGCTACAATGAAACGTGGATGGCGCAATGGATTTCCAATCCGCACACCATCCGGCCGCGCTCACTCATGCCCGCCGTCTTCGGACACCCGGAAGGCAACAAGGTGGATCCACGCGCGGCCGACCTCGCCGCATATCTGGCGTCACTCGGGGTGAAAAGTGATGCGAAGCCGGCGGAGGCGGACGTGCCGCTGGGTGGTGCGCTCTTCGCAAATCTCGGCTGCATCGCCTGCCACACGCCGCCGGAATATGAGGGTCAGGACGAGCACAATCGCGTGCCGCTCGCGCACGTCCGCGCCAAGTGGCAGACGCCCGCGCTGATCGCCTACCTGAAAGATCCGCAAGCGCTCTACAAGTGGACGCGGATGCCGAACTTCCGCCTGAGCGACGAGGAAGCGAACCGCCTCGCGGCATTTCTGCTTTCGGGGAATCAGCGCGAGTTTGCCTCGGACTTGAAAGGTGATCCTGCAAAGGGCGGGCAGATTGTCGTCACCGCTGGCTGCCTGAACTGCCACGCCGGTCTGCCGCCCACCACGCAACCGAAGCTCGCCGACACGCTCAAAGGGGGCTGGACCCGCGGGTGTCTTGCGCCGGATGACGCGTCGCGCGGCACCGCGCCGGACTTCGCGCTCACCGCAGAGCAACGCGGCGCGCTCCTCGCTTTCGCGGCGAATGGCTTCGACTCGCTGAAGCAGGACAACGCGGCCGAGTTTGCGCAGCGGCAGATCACGAATCTCGGCTGCACGGCGTGCCACTCCCGCGACGGCGCGCCGAGCACCTGGTCGCAACTCGAAGGCGACATGGCGGTGCTGCAGGCTGGCGCACCGACGCCGGAGGGGGAAGGGATGGCCATCGCCGGCACGACCGCGCCGGTGCTCACGTGGTTTGGCGAAAAGCTGCAAGCCGATTGGGCCGCGAAGTTCATCGCGGGCGGCATCTCCTACAAGCCGCGCCCGTGGCTCATCGCGCGCATGCCCGGCTTCGGCGTTCGTTCCGAGGGCCTCGCCCACGGTCTCGCGCTCGATCACGGCTTCTCTATCGCTCGCGAACCAGAAGCCGCCGTCGATCTGGAAAAGGCGAAGGCCGGCGAAACACTCATCAGCGAAAACGGCGGCTTCAACTGCACCACTTGCCACGGCGTCGGCGAGCGGGCCGCGACCGCAGTCTTCGAGGCGCCCGGCATCAACCTTGCCTACGCCACCGAGCGCCTGCGGAAAGGCTACTATCATCGCTGGGTGCTCCACCCGCTCCGCATCGATCCCGACACCAAGATGCCACGCTTTGCCGATGATGAAGGCAAGACTCCGCTCACCGACTTTTTCGGAGGCAAGGCCAGCGAGCAGTTCGAGGCGATCTGGCAGTATCTGCGAACGGTAGGGAACAAGTAAGATAGGTTACTCCAATCCCGCCGACCGGAACCTATTCTATGCCGAATCCGAAATCTGCAGCGGACAAGAACATCCTTCAGAAGGACATCTTCTCGGAGATCATCCCGGAACTGCTGGAGCTATTCAGGACAAAGAACATTCATATCTCACGCGATCAGACGGAGCGGATCGCGCGCAAGGTGGAAGAGATTCAGAACTATCAGCCACGTGTCGCGGTCTTCGGAAAAACGGGCTCGGGCAAGTCCTCCCTTTGTAACTCCATCTTCGGGCAGGACGTTGCACCCGTCAGTGACACTGACGCCTGCACCCGGGAGCCGCAGGAGTATCTTCTGCGCCTTTCCGAGACCAAGTCGATCGTCCTGCTAGATGTTCCTGGGATTGGCGAGAGCGAAGCTCGGGATGAAGAGTATTCCGAACTCTACACATCCCTGCTGCCGCACATCGATCTGCTGCTGTGGGTGGTGAAAAGCGACGACCGGGCGCTTTCCGTGGATGAGCAGGTTTGGAATACGTCGGTGCATGCCTTCATCGCAGCGGGATGCCCGGTGTTCATTGTCCTGAACCAAGTAGATAAGCTGAACCCGATCCGGGAGTGGGATACCAAAGGTAACTCGCCGGGCCCTGCTCAACAGCAATCTATTGCCGCGAAGATTGCGTCGCTCAGCGCGGCTTTCCAACTCTCGCCCGAACAGATCATCCCGGTATCCGCGATGGAGCGCTACAATATACCCGGCCTCGTAGAGTCGATCGTCTTTGCGCTGCCAAACGAAAAGAAACTCACTTTTCTCAACGCGGTGTTGGATGAAGTCGTCTCCGACATCGCCAGACGTGAGGCAAAACGCGGGTTTTGGGCCGCCATCAGCGACTTCGTAAAACAGGCATTTGAAGGCATGACTCCTTATATTCCGGCAATCGCGGAAGTAATCATGATCGTGCTCGGAAAGCGCCGGACTTGACTAGCTCCAAGCCTTACTCCGGCACGCGGTGAATGGTGTTCGCGATTTCCGTCCGAATCTCTGCGCCTTCTGCGGACTTGAGTTGGAGCTTGATGTCCATCTGCATCACAGGCTGGAGACCGGGGATTGTGAGTGTGATGATTCTGCCATCGTCGGATAGCTTGGCGGCAGTTACTTCCACCGGATCGCGGCCTTTTCGTGTGGGATCAGCTACGGATAAGTCCGGTGAGCCGTAGGTGCTCCACCATTGATAGTTCCATTGCTCGATTCCGTAGCTTTGTGGGTCGTTCGCGGTGGCTGGGTCGAGCGCGATGGGGAACTCAATCGAAAGCGAGTCTTTGCCGACACGCAGCGCAGTCGGCATGCGCAGCGGCTCTCCGGTATAGCGCACGCGCTGGAAGCAGCCGTCCTTTGCCGCGCTGGTTTGCCAGCCTTTCAAACCGGCAACATAGAGTTGCCCATCCTGCGGGTTGAAGCGTGCGCGCATGATACCGGACGCGAACTTGAGTGGGAACTTCACCGCGCCGCCTTGCACAACTTCGCCGACGCGATCCTGCATTACCGCGAAAAGCGAAGCTGAACCATAGGAGGTGTGCAGGAGATGGCCTTCAAATGGTCCCCACTTGCCACCGCGGACCCACACTGCACCGCCGCTGGAGTTATCGAGCGCCATCGGGATGTAGCAGATGGGCGCATCGAAACCCGGCGGCGCGACGGCTCTCGGCTCGACACGAGGATCAGCGACATGACCGTAAAACCCTCCCGGACGGATGATGCTGATCTTCGATGCAGGCACCCAGCTTCCTTGGTTATCGCTGACTACGATCTCGTCGTTGGGACCAACTGCCAGTCCATTCGGCGCACGAAAGCCAGTCGCCACGACCTCCAACTTCTTTCCATCCGCGCTCACCTGGACCACGCACGAACCCCACGCGGGATCTTTACCCATCCAGTTGCCGCCGACCACGTAGTAGAGATTCCCAGCGCGATCTGAATCGAGGTCAAATGCGAAAGCATGGTAGCTCGGAAACATCGGTCGATCGCGGTTGAATGCTTCATAGAAATCCGCCTCACCGTCACCGTTCAGATCGTGCAAACGTGTGATCCCGTCGCGGCCATGCACGAGGATTCTGCCATCCACGATTTTCAACCCAAGCGGCTCGTATAGGCCGACTGCAAACCGCTTCCAAGCTACTAGTTCGAGCTTTTCATCTAGGCCGGAAATGATCCAGACATCGCCATTCAACGTCGCCACAGCAGCTCGTCCATCCGGGAAGAAGTCGAACGCGGAAATGCGCATCCAAGACTTCCATGGGTTATCTTCCGGCACGGGAAGCGTGTCGATGACATAGGCTGCATCGTCCTTTCCCCGCACACCCGCCTCAGTGATCGCCTGCGGCCAGCGCATCTCGCCACCCTTGCAGAACTTGCGCAGGTCGATCGTATCGCGCGGCGTGAAGACAGACTCTGCGGGGAAGCTCGATTCAGCACCTTTCCAAATCGCGACGGTGAAACTAGTCGGTGTCGTAAGTGCTGGAATTGAGATGAAGAGTGCATTTTCATCACTCTCCCCTATTTCAATAGGCAGCGCGCTCGTTTCTTCCGCGGCAGGTTCGCTCTTCGGGGTGGCCTCTCCAGCGACCGCTACCGCCAAACGCTGGCTGCCGTCACCCATCATGTAACCATGATAGCCAGCCTGTGGCTTTGGCTCGGACTGCGCAAATGTTCGCCGGGCGCTTTGTGTTCCGCCGGTGCGTTGCTCAACATTTGCGATCACGAGCTGGAGCGCCTTCTTCGAGAGCCCCATGGTGAAGCGCCGCAGCAGCACGCGTTCGCTCCCAGCGCAAAGGAGTTCGGGTGATTCCAGCACTTCGCAGCCGTCCACCTGATAGGAGAGAATCACGCGTTCACCATGCAGGTAGAAGCCACTGTAGTGCCCCGCAGCCTGCGCGAGTTCTCCCGCCACGCGCCAGGCTGGCTCCGGCTTCGTGGAAAACATCACGTCACCGGCGACCACCGCTGCACCTGTGTCCGTGCCTTTGTAGCTTCCGATGTTGGTCTTCTTTAGGTCCAGAAACCCATTGGTCCAGCCTGCTGCCATTCGCAGCAGCTCAGTATCGAAGCACGTCGCGCCCGTGGCGCTTCCGTCGCTGAACTTGATTACGAGCGCCTTGGCCGCAATCAGCGGACCCGCAGGGCGCACGGCAGTTTTAGCCTTGCTGTTATCCGCCTCGAAAGGTGGCGGTGGCAATTCAACGCTGCAACTTAGCACCGGACCATACTGCATTTCTGTTCCGCGGGCCGGAGCTTGAACACCGGCTGCTTTGCGTGCGGTGGAAGCGATATCGTCGTCGATCGAACTCGCCCTCCAAACAACAGCAAGAGATATCGATAACGTGAACAACAAGCGGATGAGGGAAGACATCGGGAGGAACGCCCACGCTAGAAACGCACGCCGCACAGGGCAAGTCCGGCGTCACGGATCGCTGTTGATTGCTTTGCGTTGCTACTCTCCTGTTGTCTATGGCGCACCGATGACTTCCAATTACACCACTCGCATCTGGGGCTCTACGCATTCGCGGCGCAAGCTTCGAAAAGCTCTGCGCCGCGACGACAAGTGCAAGATAGGGAGTGGACTCTGTTCTGTTTGAGCTACCCCACCGCTTTCAATTAGCTATCACATCACTTCCCAAACGCCGCTTTCAAATCGCCAGTCGCAAGTTGCTGCGCCTCTTTCGCTTTGTTGACGACTGCGGCCATGCCGAAGAACTCGTGCGTCACACCCTCGAAGAGCTTCACGTTCACCTTCACGCCAGCATCTTGGAGCGCTTTCGCGAGTGACTCGCCTTCGCTCCGCAACGGATCGATCTGCGCCAGGATGATCGTCGCAGGCGGCAGCCCTTTCAGCTCTTCGCCAGCCATCAGCAGCGATAAGCGCGGGTTCTTCGCGTCGTCCGGCTTTGCCAGCAGATGCTTCCCAAACCAATCGAGCATTGCGGTGTTCAGCGGCTTCGCCTTGGCATTCTCCTCTTTCGACGGTGTCGGTGTGCCAGTCATGTCTACCACTGGATAGACGAGCACTTGATGCACCGGCATCTGAATACCCTTCTCCTTCGCCATCATGCAGATCGCCGCGGCCATGTTGCCACCTGCGCTTTCCCCTACCACTGCGATGCGCTTGGAGTCGCCTTTGATCCGTCCCGCATTTTGAAGCAACCATTGATAGGCGCCAAACACGTCCTCGTGGGCGGCGGGAAACGGATGCTCGGGCGCTTGGCGGTAATGCACCGAGACTACCACCGCGTTCGCGCCATTGCAGAGAGCGCGCGGGGAGGCATCATAGGTATCGAGGTCCGCAATGACCCAGCCACCTCCGTGGATGTAAAGGATGACCGGGAAAGGTCCGTCGCCCTTCGGCGTGTAGGTTCGTGCATCCAGCACTCGTCCGCCGGAAAGCTCCACGTCACGCGTATCGTTGATGTCGCCGACTTCTTCCGGCTTCATCCCCTTTTCGTTCATTAGCTTTTTGACAGCATCTGCCACCGATGGCTGCTTGCGTGCCTCTTCCGGCGATAGAGTCTCGATCGGCTTCGGCCCGAGTGAAGCGTGCGCGTCGAGCACAGCTTGCATCTGCGGGTCAGGCTTTGCCGGCGTGGATTGTGCCCAGGCAGCGGTTGAAAGTGCAAAGGCACAACTTGCCAGGGTGAGGATATTAGGGACTGGATTTCTCATGGTTATTAGTTTGCGATTGTAAGTATCGGCAGATCAGGTCGGTCGCCCTAGCTCAGGGTAGCTTCAGGCGATAAACCCGGAAAGGTTCCTGCTGCTTGCTTTCGCCTCCGTTATACTTCGGCGTCCGATGGATCTGCGAAGTAGTGACATAAAGCATTCCGCCCGGGCCCCAGCTCATTGAGTCCGGCCATTGCAGCCGTTTGTCTTCGAGGACTGTCGTAGTCTTCTTAGTGCCTGCATCGTAGCGGACGATCCCGTTTTTCTCGATTGCGGTGAGATAGATTGTGCCACCTTTTCCAGCCAGCATGCCGTCTGGTGCAGGCGTCTTTGCCACCACTTCCACCTTCGCGGCGAGTTGCTCGTCGTTGAGTGCTTCGTCCCGGAGATCTTCGGTTTTGGCGCGGTAGAGCGTGTAACCCGTCAACGCATGCCAGTAGAGATAGCCGTTCTCCATATCCAGCGCGATGCCGTCGGCGTGAAACACCGGCGTCTTGCCGCTCTTCGGATCGAGCGGCTTGATCCCATCGATCTTCAGCTCCACGTCCGGCTCGGCTTTGGTCGATTTATGATCGGCAAGCACGCGGCGCATCTTGCCGGAATTAAGGTCCACGATGACTAATGCACCGAGGCCAGACTCCGTGAGGTAAGCATGACCCGTCTTGGTGTCCACGCGCACATCGTTAAGATAGGAGCGTTCCGGCGCAATCGCTTCAGGAAACGCGATCGTCTGCGTCGCCTGGCCGGTCGCCGGATCGAACTTCACCAGCTTCGGACCGCCTTTTACGACCGCCTCCAGCATCGGCGCAGCCGGATCGAGCACCCACAGCGCGCCGGTGTCGTCCACATAGACGCTTTGCACACAGACCCAGCGCTTTGCGGGATCGCCTTCCTTCTTGTTCCAAGCTTCATCAGGAAAAGGCCTCATCGAGCCGTCTTTCATGACCTCCGCGACAGAAACGGTGTGCTCTTCCGACCAATATGGAAAGTTCACAAAGACTCGCCCATCTGGCGTCACGGCCACTCCAGTCACTTGTTGGGTAGGGAAGGACGCGACTTCCTCGATCGTCGCCTTTTCCCTTTGGCCAAGCGCGAAAGGATTGCCGCAGGCCATCAAGGCGAGCAGCGCAAGAGAGGGGAGGTTGTTTTGAGGTTTTTTCATGAGCAAGGAAGGAAGCGTCTCCTTTCCGGCGCGCGGCTGGGAAACTGGAATGCACCGAAGCGCTGAGGCTCTGGACGGCTTTCACATCGCCGGAGCGAGAGATGGAAACACAGCCCATCTTCGCTGAGCCGGGGAGCTGTGGCCGGTCAGCCGCTGCCCCGAGCACCGCGTGAGCAACCTCTCTCGCAGCGTTTCCGGGGTTGAAGTGCGGGCACCGTTCCCATACAGACTCGCGCCCGTGCCCGGGATTTCTCACGCTTTTCCACTCCGCCTCGCGCTGCTCGCGCTCCTGCTCGCCGGTCGTTTCGCGTGCGCGCAGATCGCACCTGCCCTGGAGGTCGTCATCAGCGTGCCAGAGCAGCGTCTCGTCGTGTTATGCAGCGGTGGCTGGGTGGCGAAGTATCCCGTTTCAACCTCCAAGTTCGGCACCGGCGACGCATTTGGCAGCTACAAGACTCCGCTGGGGCGGATGCGCGTGTGCGAGAAGATCGGCGACGGGTTTGCCTCCGGCGCAGTGATGAAAGGGCGCGCTGCCACGGGCGAAATCATCCCGGTGAATGCGCCCGGTCGCGACCCGATCGTCACGCGCATCCTGTGGCTTGAGGGGATGGAAGAGCAGAATCGCAACGCGCGCAGCCGCGCCATCTACATCCACGGCACGCCGGAGGAAGAGCGCATCGGCGACCCTGTGAGCTGGGGCTGCATCCGCATGCGCTCGCGCGATGTGCTCGCGCTTTTCGATGAGCTGCCGGTGGGCACGCCGGTGACGATCCTCGCGGAGCGGCTGCCGCGCGTGCCACGGTTCGACCCGCGCCAGCTTCCGATGATCGCGAGCCATGCGGAGGCGGAGCCGATCCACCCCATCGCCTCGATCGCGGTGGGGAAAACCAAAGCGCCTCCCCTCCTGAGCGCTGCGCCGGCACATGGAAGCAGTGATCCCTTGCAGGCGATGAAGGGGAGCATCCTGTTCTCGGGATTGGATGCGCTCGCCGACGCTTCGGAGGAAGCGGTCGCGGTGCGGTGAAGTGCCGCGGTTCTTTCGCGAGGTCGCCTTCGCCCCGATCCCTCCCGCTTCGGGCCAGCTCCTTTTGCTGGAGCCATTTGCGTTTGGGTGTGCGCGGAGGGATGCGCTCCTGCGCGTCCCACGCTTGGCGAGAGAATGGGGACGCGCGGGAGCGCGTCCCTCCGCGGGAGGCTCACGCAAGCGAAAACCGCTCTAGGCAACGCCGCTCGGCCGGAGCTCCAGTCGGGGTGACACCCCGTGGAAACAGAGCTTATCCACCCGGAAGGCGCCTTAGCTTTCGCCCCAGCCGCCCGGTAGCTCCGGCAGCGTTTCCTTCAAGATCGTGCGGATCGCTTGTCGCTCTTCGGGCGGGAGATGCGCTCCTTCTTCCGCATCCGGCGCGTCGCTGAGCGCCTGCTCCAGCACCGCGCACACGCGCTCCTTCACCGGCGGCGGCAGCCCCGCAAAAGTGGGCGAGTAGATCATGTAGGAGCAGCGGTGCCGCAGCAGCCGCGTGCGCAGATCGAGATCGCGGAGCGACGCGCCACCCGACGTTTTCCGCGCCGCCGTGGCGAAGGCGCTCTTGAAGTCGCGGTCGCCCTCTACCCCGCACGGCGGCAGCGGCACTTCATCCGCGAAAAGAAGATACCGCACGAGCGCGCGCGCCATCGCGTCCAGCTCGGGGCCGCACTCCTGCGCGCGGCCACCGTGCGCAGCCAGCAGCGTGCGGGTGCGGTAGGTCGCGTGTATCGCGCGATTCACGAAGCCGACCTGATGCTCGTGCAGGAGCTGGGGAAGGATGTCGCTCGTCGCGGCGGGGTAGCGCGCCCAGTCGAAAAGCTCGCCCGGCTGGATCGGGCGCTCGTGCACTTCGCCCGCAGCCCGCTCGATGAGCAGGTTGCCCCAGTGCCGCGGAAAGTCCGCCGCCGTCCCGGTGACGTGCCAGCCGCCGAACCGCAGCGCGAGCGGGATCCCGTGGCCGCTTTGCTCCCGGCGAAAGGCCTTCTCGCCGCCGCCAGTGATCCCAGGGACGACCGACTCGATCACGAGCCCGGGGATTTCCTCCATGTGCCGCGTGGCGTGGCAGGTCATGCACTCATCGGAGCGGCCCACCCGCGGCGGCTGGCCAGGCTGCAGGCGGTCGAAAATGTAGAAGATTCCGCCCAGCGCAGGGTCGAGCGAGACGACTTCGATCTGCCCGCCCGGCACATAGCCGACGTAGGTGTCGTCGTTGAAAAAGAGCGCTCTCGGACGTCGCGGCGAGATGAGCCGCTTCTGGAGACTCGTGACGGAATACACCAGCATCTGCGAGGAAACCGGCACCTCCAGCTCGCGGAGCAGGCTCCGCAGAAAGGGCAGCTCCCCGCTCGGGTCGAGCGCGCGCCGCCCGTCTTCCCACTCTGCTCGCAACCGGGAAAAGCGATCCGTCGGAGCCTGCGAAAAGTAGCCGTGCAGAGGATCATCCACGCCGAGCAAGTCTGCCGCCGACGCGCCGCGCGCGAGCGAAAGGGCACCGGCGGCGAGAAGCGCGGGCAGCAGGCGAGTGAGGCAGCGCTTAGCAAAGGGCATGCGCCGACTCTTCTCCAGGTCTGCGCGAAGTGGGAGCGCTTTTCTACGCGAGGCAGCGAAGCGCGAGCTTTCGGGGTGCAGGCGGGCAACGAACTGCGGAAGGCCGTTTCCGTGGCCTGCCTGTGGGATCAGCGAAGGGAGGAAAGCCTTCAAACGCGGGCAAGAGGCATGGGAAGCAGGCGCAAGCTACTCAGCGGAAGAAGGTTGGGGGGGCGCGGGAATCTCGTTCTCCACCACAAAAAACACGTCCGCGAGGTGTTTTTTCTCCTCCGCGATGGGTTTTTTCTCGTGTCGCAGGTCGGGCGCGACGCTTCGGACGCCGAGTCCGGCCGTTGGACCGTCGCCGTCGAGGTTGGGAGGGTCGCCGTCGAGGTTCCGAGCGCCGGGGGCGACGGGTGGGAGGGGAATTTGTTCCTTGACGGCGGCGATTTAGCCGTGAAAAGCGGACCTCAAGAGCAATTTGCGCGGAGGGCCGCACTCTCGCGCGTCCCACGCTTGGCGAGAGAAGGGGACGCGCTCCCGCGCGTCCCTCCGCGCAAGGCTCACGTCGGCTGCTACGTCGGCTGCACGGTCGGCATCGTCTGCCGGCGGAGCTGCCCGCACGCGGCGGCGATGTCGTGGCCCTTCTCACGGCGGAGCGTCGCAGCGACTCCCGCGCTTTCCAGCACCGCCATGAAGGCATCCTGCTGCGCATCACTCGGGCGGGTCCACGCGAGGCCTTCGACGGTGTTGTAAGGGATGCAGTTGACCTTCGCTTTCACCCGCCGCACCACGCGGACCAGGGCGGCGGCGTCTTCCACCCGGTCGTTCACCCCTTCGATCAGGATGTATTCAAACGTGATCCGCTGCTTCTTGCGCTCGGTGTAGTAGGCACACGCCTCGAGCAGGGTCGCGAGCGGGTATTTGCGGTTCACCGGCATGATCTGCTCGCGCACTTCATCCGTCGCGCCGTGCAGCGAGATCGCGAGGCGCACCTGCAGCGGCTGATCCGCCAGCGCGCGAATCTGCGGGGCGAGCCCGCTGGTGGAAATGGTGATGTGCCGCGCGCCGATGCCGACGCCCCACGGCGCGTTCAGGATCGTGATCGCCTGCATCAGATTCGCGAAGTTTGCCAGCGGCTCGCCCATGCCCATGAAGACGAGGTTGTTGATCACCTCGCCGCTCGCCTCCTCGACCCGCAGGATCTGCCCGACGATCTCACCCGCGTGCAGATTGCGGCTCCAGCCATCCAGCCCGCTCGCGCAAAACTTGCACCCATACGCGCAGCCGACCTGCGTGGAAATGCAGAGCGTGCGGCGGTCGCTCGGCTCGCCGTAAAGCGCGGGTGAGGCAGGGATCAGCACCGATTCGATGAGGTTCCCATCGGCGAGGCGGAAGAGAAACTTGCGCGTCGTGTCCGCCGCACCGAGCACCCGGACGGTTTCCAGCGACTCAAAGGCGAACTCCGCCTCCAACTGCGCCCGCAACGCGGCAGGGAGATTCGTCATCGCCGCAAAGGATTTCGCGCGTTTGCTGTAAAGCCACTCGGCCACCTGCTGCGCGCGGAATGCAGGCTGGCCCAGCGCGGAAAGCCGCGCGTCGAGCTCCGCGAGCGTGAGCGAATGAACCGGCGTGCGAGTGGCGGTGGCGGCAGACATGACGCGCACTTTCACCCACAAGCGCGCCACCGCCAAGAGCAGGGAATGCCGGATCCCGCATCCCTGGACGGCGCACGACGCACGCTGGCGCCAGCCTTCGTCATTCGTCATTCGACATTCCTCCCGCCCCTCCCCTACCCTCGCCTATGCTCAAGCCGCACGAAATTTTCGCCCGCATGCCTGCCGACACCGCGGCGCAGCTTTTCACTTTCATCCACGACAAGGAAAAGGGGCTCTACAAAGCCACGATCGACTCGCTGGCGAAGCAGCGGAAACTGCGGCCGATCTTCGTCGAGCGAAAGCCGCGGGAGGAGCGCCACGCGTGGCTGAAGGAAATCCTCGGCAAGAAGAGCAGCGAAGGCATTGCCGCGCACCTGCTGCAAATCTGGCTCGTCGCGGCGCACAAAGGCGTGCTCATCGATTTCCTCGATGCGCTCGGCATCGCGCACGATGAAAACGGCACGCTGGAAGCGCTGCCGCCCTCTCCGCCGAAGGAGGAGCTCCAGCGCGCGGTGCAAGCGCTTTACGACAAAGGCCATGCTCCCGGCGTCGTCGCCGTTTATCTGCATGCCTTCCAGGCGCTGGACGACACCGGCTGGCCGCCGCTGGAGGAGCTGCTGGCAGAGGATGCGCGGCTGCGGCTGGGCGAGTGAGCGAGCGGCCAATGGCGAGTCCACCTTTGTCGCCGAAAAAAAACTTTTGACTGAGCACTGACCCCTTTCTTCCTCCTGCCATGCTGAACCGTCGCGCCTTTCTTGCCACCACCGCCCTCGCCGCGGGAGCCGCCGCTGCTTCCGCGCAAAGCGCGCCGCCGATCACCGCGCGCGTCATTCCGAAAGCCCCGCCGCTGCCCGCGCCGCGCGTGCGGTTCGGGATTTCGAGTTACTCCTACTGGCACTTCCAAGGACCGCGCGTGCCGATCGAGACCGTCATCGACAAAGCAGCGGCGCTCGGCGCGGATGGCGTCGATATTCTCCACCGGCAGATGGAGACCGAAGAGCTCGCGCCGCTTTCGCCCGAGCTGCACACCTATTGCACGAAGCTCAAGCGCCACGCGTTTCGTGCGGGCATCGATTTGATCTGCCTTTCCACGCATCAGAACTTCGTCTCCGCCAATCCGGCGGAGCGGCAGAAGTGGATCAATCACACGGAGAAGTGTATCGAGATCGCCTACGCGCTCGGCGTGCCTTGCCTGCGGGTGAATGCGGGAAGCTGGAACACGATTCCCGATTTCGACGCGCTGATGAAAGCGCGCGGGGTGGAGCCGATTCCAAAAGGGCTCACGGAGGACGACGGCTACAAGTGGACGATCGAGGCGCTCACGAAGTGCATGGAATCCGCCGAGCGGCGCGGGGTGATCCTGGCGCTGGAAAACCACTGGGGCCTGTCGCGCACGGTCGAAGGGATGACGCGCATTTTGGATGGGGTGAAGTCGCCGTGGTTCGGCGCGCTGATGGATACGGGCAACTTCCTCGAAGATCCGTATGAGAAGCTCGCGCGGATCGCGCCGCGCACCGTTTTTGTGCAGGCGAAAACGTATGAAGGCGGCGGCGAGTTCTACACGCTGGACCTCGACTATCCACGCATCGCGCGCCTTCTCGCCGAGGCAAAATACACCGGCTACGTGTCGCTGGAGTTCGAGGGAAAGGCGGAGCCGGACGTGGCGGTGCCGAAGGCTCTGGCGATGCTGCGCGAGGCGTTCGGCGCGGCCCGGGCGTGAATGCGCAGGCCATGCGGCGCGCCGCATGGGTGCCGATGGCCGCGGTGCTCCTGGCGCTGGGCGGCTGCGATGAAACGCCACGCCAACGCATGCAGACGCAGCTCGGCCGTGCGGATCTCGCGCGGGTGCGGCGCGAGGCGGCGCTCACTTACAAAGACCTTTTCGCCGCCAGCGGCTCGGGTTTCATCCCACTGCCGCTCACGAAGTTCCCGCCGTCGTTTCGCCAGTTTCAGCCGCTGCGGATCGTCGCGCACCGCGACGGATTTGCCCTCACGCTCGTGAGCACGGCCGCGACGGAGTCCGGCCTTTACATCGTTCCGGCCGGTATGGAGCATGCGCCCGCCGCCAGCCGCCGAGCCCACTTTGAACGCCTGCGCGAGGGCTTCTACTGGTATGCCTTTGAGTGAAAAACGCACCGGATTTCCGCTCGGCCTCGTCGTCGCTTTCCCCCTCGCCATCTGCATCCTCCTGCGCTTGCCGGGAGAGACACGGATGGTGAAAACGAGCGAGATTTGATTCGCCGCCGCACCCCCGATTTTCCGATGCGCTGATTCCACGCGATTCCAAGCTCCCCCTCATGCCACCGCTCCCCGTTGCCTCCTCCCAATTCCTCCTGCTCCTTGCGCTGAGCGTCATCATCGGGCTCGTCGTGCTCATCGCGAAGTTCAAGCTGAACGCCTTCGTCGCGCTGATGCTCGCGTCGATCGCGATCGGCCTCGGCTCGGGCATGCCGGTGCCCGGAATCGTGACGAGCTTCGAGGGCGGCGTCGGCAAGACGCTCGGCTTCCTCGGCATGATCATCGGCCTCGGCACGATCCTCGGAAAGCTGCTCGCCGAGTCCGGCGCGGCTGAGGTGATCGCCTCCACGATGGTGCGCTGGATGGGCGCGAAGCGGCTCGATTACGCGGT
>CAXSDZ010000083.1:15649-17618 GCA_964235505.1 uncultured Chthoniobacteraceae bacterium | reverse complement strand
CCACCGAGCGCGAGCAGGCGCTGGAGGGCGGACGGAAGGAAATCGCCTTTGCGCCGACGCCAGCCATGGCCAGCTATCTCGTGGCGTTTTGCGCGGGCGAGCTGGAGGAGCTGAAGGATGAAATCGATGGTGTGCAGCTCCGCATCCTCACCACCGCGGGCAAGCGCGAGCAGGGCCGCTACGCCATGGAGGTGACGAAACAGGTGCTCCCTTTTTACAACGAATACTTCGGCGCAAAGTATCCGCTGCCGAAGCTCGACCAAGTCGCGCTGCCCAGCACGGGCGCGTCGGGAATGGAGAACTGGGGCGCGATCATTTACAACGACACGGCGGTGCTTTTCGATCCGGCAAAAAGCTCGCAGGGGACAAAGGAGCGCGTCTTCCAGGTCGTCGCGCACGAGATCGCGCACCAGTGGTTCGGCGATCTGGTCACGATGGGCTGGTGGGACAATCTCTGGCTGAACGAGGGCTTCGCGTCGTGGATGGAAAACAAGGCCACCGATCACTTCAATCCCGAGTGGCAGACGATGCTGCGCTCGGCCAGCGAGAAGGAATACGCGATGGCGCTGGACGCCCGCGCGACGACGCACCCGATCCAGCAGCCGGTGCGGGATGAGAGTGAGGCGAGCGATGCCTTCGACGAGATCACGTATCAGAAAGGGCAGGCGTTTTTGCAGATGCTGGAGAGCTATCTTGGAGCCACGGTTTTCCGCGACGGCATCCGCGGCTACATGGCGAGGCACGCACTTGGGAACACGACGACGGCGGACCTCTGGAAGGCGCTGGGCGAGGTTTCAGGAAAGCCGGTAGCGGAGATCGCAGCCGGGTGGACGGAGCAGCCGGGATTCCCGGTGGTGAAGGTGAAGGTCGAAGCGACTGGCAAGCAGATGGATTTCCAGCAGGAGCGTTTCACGCTTCATCAGCGCAAGCCGCAGCCGCTTGCTTGGCACATCCCGGTGGTCGTCATCGCGCCAGCGGAAAAACCCACGGTTCGCCAGTCCGTTCTTCTCGGCAACAGCGTCACCGCCGCGATGGCTGTTTCAATCGCTGGCGGATGGCGGCAGCCGGTGATCGCGAACGCGGGCGGGGCGGGATATTTCCGCGTTGAATATGACGCTGACACTTTCGCTCGGCTGACCGAGAGCGCCCCGCGATTGCAGGACGCCGACCGCCTCATGCTGCTTTTCGACACGTGGGCGCTGGCGCAAGCCGGGCGCTCGGACGTGGCACAGTATCTCGACTTGGTCGCGAAGATTGCGCCGGAGGAAAAGGCGTTGCCGATTTGGGATCAGATCATCAGTGCGCTGGAATTTGCGGACCGGCTCCATCGCGGCACACCGGGGCGGGATCGCTTCCGCGCGTGGGCGCGCGACCTTCTGCGCCCGCAGCTCGCGCGGCTCGGCTGGGAGGCGAAAGCGGGCGAGTCGAAGCTCGATGGGATGCTGCGCTCGCAAGTGCTCTGGTCGCTCGGCAGGTGGGGCGACGCGGAGGTGCAGCAGGAAGCAGAGGCGCGGTTCGCGAAGTTCCTCGCCGAGCCGGCGTCGCTGCCGGGCGACCTGCGCCGGACGGTGCTCGCCCTCGCCGGGCGCAGCGCGGATGCGAAGACTTACGAGCAGCTCTACGCGCTCGCCCGGCAGGAGGTTTCCTCCGAGCAAAAGCGCAATCTCTACGGCGCACTGGCGCAGGCGCAGCAGCCCGAGCTGATCGAGCGCACGCTCGCCATCGCGCTCGCCGATGAGCTGCCGCCCGGCGATGCGACCCGCCTCGTGGAGCGCGTGGGCGACGCTGGCGAGCAGCCCGAGCGCGCGTGGGATTTCGCCCAGAAACACCGCGACGCGCTGCTCGCAAAGCTTTCTGCGATCGAGGCGAATGACTACATTCCGAGCCTGCTGGAGCCTTTCAGCGACGCGGCGCGCGCGGAGGAGCTGGAGGCTTTTGCGAAGCAGCACCTGCCTGCGGCAGCCGGCAC
>CAXSDZ010000083.1:0-15639 GCA_964235505.1 uncultured Chthoniobacteraceae bacterium | reverse complement strand
CACCGCGGTCGCAAAAACCGCGGACGCGATTCGCTTCAAAGCGGAATTCAAATCGCGGCTCGTGCCGCAGTTTGAGTCGTGGCTGAACGCGCGTGGCGGCGGCGGCAAGTGAACGCCTGATACCCTGTCGAGGCTGGAACGAAAGGTCGCGCGGGTCGCAGTTTCTGCCGCGCTTCAAAACGCATCCACTGGGCGCTGCCGTGAGCTGGTGCGCTGGCCGGAGCCGGTGAGCTGCCACATCAACCCGCCCGCCGTGATCGCCAGCGGCGAGGCCACGCGCACCCCGGCGAGACGCAGCCCGCGCGCAGTCCAGACGTTGCACATCTTTGGGAAATAGAAGCTCTCCGCCCCGAGGAAGAACTCGCTCGTCGGCACGAAACCCGTGCCAAGCGAGACGCGCCTGCCGCTCGCATCCCGCGCGAATTGCGAGTCCACATACACCCGCAGCCTTGCGACCGCAGACTCGGGCAGGGCGAGGCGGACGATGTCGCTCCGCGCGAGTGCCAGCTCGGGCGGCTGGCGCAGCGGCAGCACGTGAAGGGCGCTCTGGGTCGGCCAAAAGACAGCCGCCACCGCCATCCAGACCGTCGGCGGTTTCGCCATGAAAAAGTTTCGGTCGCCCCAGCCGATCACGGCCCAGCGCGCCTGCCGATCGCGCAAGCGCAGCCGCAGATCCGGGCTGAGATCCTCGACGCGCAGGATGAAGGCGGAGTGAAATCCGTTGCTTGCAATCCAGACTGGTCGCCGCCTTTCGGCCACTGCGAGCGACGGCGAAATGCCTGCCATTTTTCCGAGCGCCCGGGCCTGCGCCGGTGAGTGCAATGCGAGGGCAGCAACGGCGAGAACGCACAGAAAGCGCAGGAACATTTCCGGCAAATTCGTGCGCTTGAGGAGCGCTCGCAAGGCGGAAGCGAATGGCATTGCCAACCCGGGAGGCGGGCCGTTCAATCCGCGACCGCCCGACTCCTGAATGAAGCTCCGCAACCAACTGCTCGCGCTCGCGTGCGTGCTCGCATTCGTGGCGCTCGGCACGCTCTACGTGCGGACGTGGGTGGTGCAAAAGCCCTTTGGAATTATCGTCTTCGTCAGCGATGGGCTCGTGGCGCGGCACCTCACGCTGGCCCGGCTTTACGAAGGCGGCGCCGATCACCGGCTGAATGTTGAGGCGTTTCCAAATCTCGCGCTGCTGCGCAATGACGCGCGCGATTTTGCCGTGCCGGATGACGCCGCCGCCGCCACCGCCATTGCCACCGGCGAGCGCGTCGGACATCGCATGCTGGCATTCAGCGCGGCAGGCCAGCCGCTGCCCACGCTCGCCGCGCTCGCACGGGCGCAGGGGCGCGCGGTCGGAGTGGTGACGAATGGCGCGCTCACCGCACCCGTCGCGGCGACCGCGTATGCGCGCTCGGCGGATGCCCGCGACACGGCGGGGATCGCGCTCCAACTGCTCGGCCCATCGCGGCCGGATGTCGCGCTCGGCGGCGGCACTGCGGATTTCCTGCCGGAAAGCCGCGGCGGCCGGCGCAAAGACGGGCGGGACTTGCTGGCCGAGCTGCGCGCGAGCGGCGTGGAGCTGGTGGCGACCAAGGCGGAGCTGGAAAATGCCGCGCCGTATCGCACGACCGGCATCGTGGGGGCATTCAGCCCGGGGCCGCTCGCTTTCAGCAACCAGATCGAATCCGGCAGCCAGCAGCCTTCGCTCGCGGATATGGTGCGGAGGGCGATCAGCTTCCTACAACAAAATCGAAATGGCTATCTGCTGATCGTCGATGCCGCGCTGGTCGGCACGGCTGCGGAGAGCAACCAAGGTGAGCGCGCCATCACCGAAACGATCGCGCTTGACCAGGCGATCGGCGTGGCGGAGCGGTATGCTGGGGAAAAATCGCTGATCCTCGCGGTGGGCAAGCACTCGACGGGCGGGCTGAGCCTGAACGGCTATCCGCTGCGGCAGGATCACGGCGTGGCGCTGCTCGGCAGCAACGCGGCGGGCTATCCGTATCTCACCTGGGCGACAGGGCCGAGCGGCCCTGCGCCCGCTTCGCCCCAGACTCTGACATTGCCCGGCACGCCGGAGGGATCGACGCCCGCGGCACGACAGGCGAAAGGCGAACCCGCCGCGTTTCAAACTCCCTCCGCGCTGCACAACGCGGAGGATGTGCTCGCGATCGGCCAGGGCATCGGCGCTGAAAAAGTGCGGGGTATCCTGGATAACACAGCCGTGTTTGGGATTGTGCGGGAAGCGCTGTAGCAGGCGCGCATGTTCACCGCAGAGGACGCGGCGAACACTGAGAGGCGCAGAGGAAGAGGGGCAGCAGAGTGTTTTTTCTCTGCGGCCCTCTGCGCTTTCCTCGATCTCTGCGGTAAGGCCAGGGCGACGCAACAAGGACACGCTCGAATGCAAACCGCTGCAATCCGACAGCCGGAGATCTTGCTGCGCTTCCCGCGATTGTCATGGCTCTCCACACTCTTCCGGTGCCTGCTTCACATCGATTCCAAGGCCGCGTGGTCGATCGTCGTGAGCCGTTTCCGCTTTTGCCCGAGCTGCGGAATGCACTCGATCAGGGCCTGCGTGTAAGGATGCTGCGGGTTTCCCAGCACCTCGCGCGTCGCGCCTTCCTCCACGATCCGTCCGCGGAACATCACCGCCACTCGATCAGCGATGTCGCCGATGATGCCGAAGTTGTGCGTGATGAGGATCATCGCCATTCCGAGCCGCTGCTTTACGTCGCGGAGCTGGTCGATGATTTGCGCCTGGATGGTGACGTCGAGCGCCGTGGTGGGCTCATCGGCGACGAGGATTTCCGGCTCGCAGCTCAGCGCCATCGCGATCATCGCGCGCTGCTGCATGCCGCCGGAGAGCTGGTGCGGATAGTCGTTCATCCGCTTCCGCGCATCGACGATCCCGACGAGATCGAGATATTTCGCCACCTCATCATCGACGTTTTGCACCTCTGGCCGGTGTAGCCGGATCGCCTCGGCGATCTGGCTGCGGATGGAAAACACCGGATTAAGCGAGGTGCTCGGCTCCTGAAAAATGTAGGCGATTTGCGCCCCGCGCAGCTCCCGCAGCTCGCGCGGGCTCATCTTCAGCACGTCGCGACCCTTGAACAAAATCTCGCCCGATTTGTAAAGCGCCGGAGGCTCGGGCAGGAGACGCGTCAGCGCGAGGCCGGTGACACTTTTCCCGCTCCCGCTCTCGCCTACGACGGCGAGAGTTTCCCCGGCTTGGAGCTGCATGGAGATGCCTTTCACCGCCTCCACCGTGCCCGTTTCGGTGGCGAAGTGGATCGTGAGGTTGCGGAGGTCAAGGAGAGGTTGGTCAGACATAGCTGGCGGGCAGTTCTAAGTTACGAGAGCACAAAACCGGGGAAGTCCAGTGACAGCATCCTTTGCGTTCTTCGCGACGTCATGGAGCCGCTTTAGCGCGGGGCGAAGGCCCGGCGGAGGGCGTCGCCGAAAAGGTTCAGCGAAAGCACGAGGCCGAAGAGCGCGGCGGTGGCGCTGGTGAGGGTCCACCACACCAGCGGTTCGCGCGAAAGCTCGCCCCGCGCGCTGTCGATCATGTTGCCCCAGCTCGGCGTGCCGATGGGCGAACCGACGCCGAGATAACTAAGCATCGCTTCGGCTAACACAAGATTAGAAAAGCCAAGCACGAGCTGGATGAGGACCAGGTGCATCACATTTGGCAGGATATGGCTAGTGATGATCTTCCAATGGCTCTGGCCCAGGGAGCGCGCCGCGGTGATGTAAGGGCGCTCGTTCTGCCGCAGCGTTTCACCGCGAATCAGCCGGCACAAACCCACCCACGCCGTCACAGCCAGCGCGAGCGCCATATTAGCCAGGCTTTTCTCTCCCAGCACGAGCAGGATGGAGATGAGCAACAGGATGTCCGGGATCGAGTAGATCACCGTGTAGAGATACTGGATAAGATCATCCACCCAACGGCGGAAGTAACCGGCGAAGATGCCAAAGAGCGTGCCGAGCGGGATATAGATGGCGCTGGTGAGTCCGCCGATGATGAGCGCGGTGCGACAAGCGCGGAGGCTTTGCACAAAGACATCTTTTCCCAACGCATCGGTGCCAAGCAAGTGCGTCCCTTTCAGCGGAGCGGGATCGCGGACGGATAGGATGTTTTTGCCGAGGGGCGCGCTGTAGCTCGCCTCGGACGGGATGCCGCGCGTGAGCAGCGAGAGAACGCTCGCACTGCCTCCGCGACCGGTCGGCACCTCGATCATCTCCAGCGCGCCGATGAGCAGATAGAGCCCGATGACACAGCCCGAAACAACGCCGATGCGGTCGCGTTTCAGCCGCAGCCACGCGCGCTGCCAGCGCTCGCTCCGCGCGCCATGCACCACGATCCACGCGACAAAGCCGAGTCCCCCGATCACGCCGAAATCTTGCAGCCAGAGTTGCCAGTTCATGAATCAGCTCAGGCGGATGCGCGGATCGACCAGCGCATAGCAGACATCGGTCAGCGTGAGGCCGATGATGTATAAGATGGAGGTGAGGAAAGTCACCGCGCGCACGACTGCAAGGTCGCTGGTTTGGATGGCGCTCACGAGCAGATTACCAAGCCCAGGAATCCCGAAGAAACTCTCCACCAGCAATGAGCCAAGGATCAGCAGCGGCAGGTGTGCAACCACCATCGTGATCAAGGCGATCATGCCGTTCTTGAGCACGTGGACGAGCAGCAGACGCCGGTTGGAAATGCCCTTTGCCTGCGCAGTGCGCACATAGTCTTGGGCGATCTCTTCCAGAAAGACCGCGCGATACAATCGCACATCGTGCCCGAGGTTCATGACGATGATCAGTGCCACTGGGAGGGTAAGAAATCGCAGCGTGTGCCAGCCGTGCGGATCATAGCCGAAGGCGGGGAAGTAGTTCAGACCCAGAGCGATGACCGCCTGCCCGAAGATGATATAGACCATTGCTGGAATACTCATCGACGCCACGCAAAGCACGACGCCAGAGGTATCGAGCGCGGAGTTTCGGACGAAGACAAGAAACAGCGCAAAGCCAGTAGCAATGAAGAACCCTGCCACATACGCGGGCAAGGTAAGCAGCAAGGACGGGACCGCGCCTTCTTTGAAGACCTGCTTCAGCTCGCGCCCAGTGACGTCGGATACTCCGAGATCAAAGGTGGCAAGCTTCCGGAGTTGGTTGAAGAAGACTGTGTCGAATGGTCCGTTGCTGGCATAAGGATGCCCGTCCGGTGCCGCACGATGCTGCCCGACGTTGAGGAAAAGTGGCTTGTCGTAACCGCGTGTGTGCAGCCAATCATAAGTGGTTCCCGGCGTTGCGCGCTTCCCGAGGATATTGCGCGCCATCGTTTCCGGCTTCTGCACTACGAAGAAGATCACAAACGTGAGCAGCATCACGCCGACGATGATCAGCGGCGCATAGAAAAGTCGGCGGAGGAGATAACTCAGCATGGGCTCGCAGAGTTGAGGGTAGAAGGTCGAGAAACCAAGGAAGCAAGTTATAGATTGTGCCGTGAAGCAGACTCGTGGCTGAGGTGACTCATCGTCCGCCGCACGTTAGATATTTTTCCTCCGATTGACTCGCACGCCATAGACAACGCCGATCGCAACCACTCCTGCAGCCAAGGCTGCTGGCCAGCGTGAAATCGGATTCCACTCGCGCCGCTTTTGCGCGCGCACTTCTGGATTCACGGTTGTGTATTTTATCCCACCGCCCTGGATCAGCGTGTTCTTTTGGATCACTGGAGCCCAAGGCTGCTCGATAATGTAGTAGCCTTTGTTGAAGTTCAGAAGGATCGGGCAGTCTTCGATCATGATGTCATTCATCTGGCGCAGCAGAGCGAGGCGCTCGGGCGTGTTCTCCATCGTCGAAGTCTTCTCGAACAATGCGTCGAACTCCGCGTTTTTGTAACGTCCGACGTTCTTGCCTTGCGGCGGAAAGTTACCTCCGTAGAAAAGGAACTGGAAGTTCTCCGCATCCGGGTAGTCAGCGCCCCATCCGCTGCCCGAGGCGATCTGGAAGTTACCTTGGTCTTCCTTCTCCAGCATGCGCGCGAAGTTATTCTCGACGACGCGGACCCGGATGCCGAGTTGCTCGAATTGCCGCTGCTCATACTCCGCAAGTTGTCGCTCTTCACCGCCACTAGCCACGACGTCCATGGTAATCTCCAGCGGCTGGCCAGTGCTGGGATCTATGCCTCCCGGATAACCTGCCTCATCGAGTAGTTTCCTTCCTTTCTCAAGGTTCGCGCCGTATGGATTTCGGAAGTCCTTGTCGTAGCCAAAGATGCCCGGAGGCAGAAGCTGCTGCGCGACCGGCGCGACTCCGCCGTAGAGCATGTCGATGTAGCCTTTCGGATCGTAAGCACACGAGAGCGCCTGCCGCAGCTTCTTGTTCTGCCCGAGCAGCGGGTCCTGCATGTTGAAGATCATGTAAAACGTGCTGACCTCCAGAAGCTTGTCGAGCCGCATGCCGCGCGCGGCATACTTCGGCGCAAGCTCGGCCGTCGCAGTGACAGCGGAGTTCACCGCATCCTTCATCACGCCAAAGGAATCGAGATAGCCCTGGCGAGTAAGTAACCACATCGGCAGCATCTCGCGGAAGATGGTGATTTGCACTTCATCCACCATCGGCAAAGCATGCCCGGCGAGCGGGCGATAAATGGCGTCCCGCTCCGCCGGCCAGCCTTCCGTAGGAAAGGTTGTCGTCCGGTAGCTGGGATTGCGCACGAGCCGCCAGCGCTGGTTGCGCACCCACTCGGCGATCTTGAACGGCCCGGTGCCGACGGGATGAAACTTGAAAAGCTCGCGAAGCTTTCCGTCGTGCTCACGGCCATCGTAATACTCCACTGCCTCCCGTGCGACAGGCGCGGAAAAGGGTATTGCCAGCCAATAAACCATCTGCGGATATGGCTTCCTCAAGTGGATCTTGAAGGTATGCGCGTCCACCACCTCCACCCCTGGAATCCGCATCGTGTTGTAGTCAAAGGCGCCCGCCTTTTCCGCTGCTGCGAAGCTCTCGCTCATGCCCGCGATGAAGTCGGCGAAAGCTGAGAACACCGGACTTTGCAACTTCGGATCGCTCAACCGCTGAAAGGCGAAATGCACATCTTCCGCGACCAGCTCGCGACCTTTGCCGCCGGGGAAACAAGAGTCGTCCTGAAAGAAGATGCCATGCTTCAGATGGCAAAGATAAGAAAGGCTGCCGTCCGCATTTTCCGCCTTCTCCGGCACTGACTCCAGCAGGCACGGCGTGACCTCATACGGGTCGAGCTTGAAAGGATGATACTCCAGCAGCGTTTCCTGCACCGGTTCGATGATGCGCTGGCTTACTTGATCGTAACTTACCTGCGGGTCGAGGGAGCGGATCTCATCGGGGGTATACCAATACCGCACGCGCCATGGTGTCCCATCCTCGCGCACCTCGCGGAGCGGCGCGGGATTCGGATCATTTGAGCAACTAGCGAGCAACAGCAGCAGCGCCGCCGCGACGCTGTGCAGGGCTGTGAGCGCGCGCAGAAAGGTCATGTGCGGCGCACTATCCGCGCTCGTCTCCTGTGAATCAACTGCGCTCGTCACCTGCAAGGCCAACGACAGCTCTCATCCACACCGCTCCGATGCAGAGCACCTGCGCGCTTTGCTCGTGAAGCTAGGCTTCCCGCCCCTTCCCGCGCCGTCCCTGTGCCTGGATCGCGTCGCGCAACTCCGCCGCACGCTCATACGCTTCCGACGCGATGGCCTGATCCATCTCGCGCTGGAGACGCTCCAGTTTGCTGATCGGCTTCTTCGACCGAATCTCGTCCAGCCACTCGCTTAGAAATGAAAGTTCCGGGCTGTTCTCCGCTGCTTCAGGGGAGGCTTCCTCTTCGTAAAAGTTGCGGATCTTCTCCATGCCCGACTCCACCTCGCGGATTGCGGCCGTGAAATCGCTTCGCTCGATCTCCACCGAAGCACGCGCGCGCGTATGCATCATGAGCACATACGGCGTGAACTGCACGACCGCCTCCGCCAGCTCTTCGCGCTCCGTATGCTCCGCCACAAAGGTGAACATCTCGAGGTTGCGCTGGGTGTCGCGGATCACGTCCGCGTAGTCGTTCAACTGAAAGAACGCGATGTAGCGGTGGTAATACTGGATGCCTTCCTGTTGCAGCTCCGCCACTTCGGCTTCTGAAAGCGCGAAAGGCTCGCCACGCTCGGTCGCCTCGCGCAGACGCCGCTGATGGTAGCCCAGCAGCGACTCCACCCCGTGGGGTCGCACGCCGTCAGGACGGCCGGTAGTTTCCATCTGCATCAGCCCGAGATCGATGCGCAGTTGCAGCTTTTGGCGGCCGTCGCTGCCCTTGATTTTCCGCACCTTCAACTGCCCCGGCTCGTGCGGCCAATCGCGCAACAGATCGTTCAGGTCATGACTCATGTGACCGGGAGTATCGAAACGCCGGCAGGCTTTGTCAAAGGCGGGCGGCGGCGGGGCTCCATGGGGCTGGCAACCGTTTGACTCTCGACTCTCAACGTTCAGCCCGCGATGCGGTGCCGCGCGTTTTCCTTGCCACCCTTTGCGCGCCCGGTAGCCTCGCGCGTCCGATTTTTCGGAAACCACCACCACAGGGAAATACACCGAGGGAAATCATGCAGCCGATCCACACTTACAACGTCACTCCGAAGCTTCCCGAACCGCTGAAGCCGCTCGACGAAATCAGCCAAAACCTCTGGTGGACGTGGCAGCCGGACGCGCGAAAGCTTTTCCGCCACCTCGATATCGACCTGTGGGATCGGACGAACCACAACCCGGTGCGGATGCTCCAGCTTTGCCGGCAGGCGCGGCTCGTGGAGGTGTCGGAAGACGATGATTTCCTGCGTGAAATGCACGAGGTGTATAAGAAGTTCCGCGCGTATCTGAAACGGCAGGACACTTACGGAAAGCAGTTCGGATCAAAGGCTATCTCGTCCAAAGCTCCGATCGCTTACTTCTCCGCGGAGTTCGGGTTTCACGAGTCGGTGCCAAACTACTCCGGCGGCCTCGGTATTCTATCTGGCGATCACTGCAAGTCCGCGAGCGATCTCGACCTGCCTTTCATTGCCTTCACGCTGCTTTATCGGCACGGCTACTTCCGGCAGCAGATCGATAAAGACGGGGCGCAGCAGTCCATCCAGCTCAACCAGAACTTCTCCCATCTGCCTCTCTCGGACGCCACCGATGCCGAAGGCAAGCCGCTCTTTATTCAGGTGGAAGTGCTGGGCCGCGCGGTGCGCGTGAAAGTGCATAAACTTCAGGTCGGCCGGATCACGCTTTTCCTCCTCGATACGGACCTGCCGGACAACACGGACGAGGATCGCCTCATCACCGCGCAGCTTTACGGCGGCGATCTGGAAATGCGGATCAAGCAGGAGATCGTGCTCGGCATCGGCGGCGTCCATGCGCTGCACGCGATGGGCGTGGAGCCGGCGGTGTATCACATGAATGAAGGGCACTCCGCCTTCCTTTCCCTGGAGCTGATCCGGCGGCAGGTGATGGAGCACAAGCTCGACTTCTACTCAGCGCTCCAGGTCGTCGCAGCGGGCAATATCTTCACGACGCACACGCCGGTGCCGGCGGGGAACGACGCCTTTCCGCTGGAGCTCATCCGGCGCTACTTCGGCGGCTACCCGGCGGATCTCGGCATCTCGTTTGAAAAGCTCGCCAACCTCGGCCAAGAGGGCCGGCTCATGGATGAGCACTTCAATCCGAACGAGCCATTCTCCATGACGATCCTCGCGCTGCGCACCAGCCGCCACGCGAATGGCGTGAGCGCGCTGCATGGCAAGGTCAGCCAGGGCCTTTGGAAGACCGTGTGGCCAGGTGTGCCGGAAGACGAAGTGCCGATCACGAGCATCACCAATGGCATCCACACGCGCACCTGGATGGCGCCGGAATTTGCCGCGCTTTACGATCAATATCTCCCGGACTGGGAAGAGCATCTGACCGACCCGGACTACTGGACCAAGGTCTATAACATCCCGGACGAAGTGCTCTGGAGCACGCACCAGGCGCTCAAACGCCGGCTCGTCGATTTCGCGCGCGAGCGGGTGCGCCGGCAGCGTGAGCGCCTCGGCGAAGCGCCGGAGAAGATCCGCGCGGCAAGCGGATTGCTGAACCCCGACGTGCTGACGATCGGCTTTGCGCGGCGCTTCGCGACCTACAAGCGCGCGACGCTGCTTTTCGCAGACCCCGCGCGATTGCTGAAGCTGATGAGCAACGCGGAATTCCCGGTGCAATTTGTCTTTGCCGGCAAGGCGCATCCGAAGGACGAGCCGGGCAAGCGCTTCATCCAGGAAGTCTATCGCGCCACGCGCAAGCCAGAGTTTGAAAACCGCATCGTTTTCATCGAAGACTACGACACGCACGTCGGGCGCCGCCTGTATCAAGGTGTCGATCTTTGGCTCAATAATCCGCGCCGCCCGCTGGAGGCGAGCGGCACGAGCGGCATGAAGCTTCCGCCGAATGGCGGGCTGAATCTCAGTGTGCTGGATGGCTGGTGGGTGGAGGCCTACGAGCAGAACAAGAAGAGCGGCTGGGCGATCGGCGCGGAGCTGCCGACGACCACCAAGGAAGTCGATGAAACGCTGGAGCGCGAGGTCGATGTCGCGAGTCTTTTCCAGATCCTGGAAAATCAGGTCGTGCCGCTTTATTACGCGAAGCCTGACGGCAAGCTGCCGCTCGCCTGGCTGCAGCTCATGCGCGAATCGATCCGCTCGATCGTGCCTGCCTTCAACACGCACCGGATGGTGAAGGAATACAACGAGCGGCTCTATGAACCTGCCGCGCAGGCGCACGCGGTGCTAGCCGCGAGCGGTGGCAAAAAGGCGGTCGAACTCGGCGCGTGGAAGGCGAAGATCCGCAATGAATGGCCGCAAATCCGCATCTCGGATGTGAAGGTGGAAAACCTGCCCGGCAGCCAGATCGCAGTCGGTGACGAGCTGCAGGTCAGCGCCACCGTGCATCTTGGCGCGACCGCGCCGGATTCCGTCCAGGTGCAAGCCTACTTTGGCGAGGCGGAGAACAACGAAATCCTCCATCCCGCCACGGCGATGCTGACGAAAGTGAACGGCGCAGCGGAGACTGGGCAGCACCTTTACCGCGGCATGATCCCGGCCCGCGAGAGCGGCTCGTATGGGCTGAATGTCCGCGTCATCCCCACCCACCCACACTCCACGCAATCGCATGAATTGCGACTGATTACCTGGGCGAAGTAGGCGGGCTCCGTGTTGAAGGTTGAGAGTTGCCCGGCTCGCAGCGACAGTTTGCTCATGAAGTTGAAAGCCGTCATCCATCCCGCTGAAGAAGGCGGATTTTGGGCCGAGATTCCTGCGATCCCGGGTTGTGCCACGCAGGGCGATACGTTCGAGGAATTGCTCGCCAATATCTATGACGCGGTCGAGGGATGCCTTTCGGTGGAGGTCGAAGAACGACTTCTGCCGGAAGGCGTGCGGGTGATGGAGATCGCGGTTTGAAGGGCATCTCCGGCAAGGATTTTGCAAAGCTGCTGCAGCGCAAAGGTTGGGAGTTGAAGCGGATCACGGGCAGCCATCACATCCATGCCAAAACTGGCGAGCGCGAGCGGATCTCCGTGCCAATCCACGGCAGCCAGACTCTGAAGATTGGTCTGCTTCGGCATTTCATGAAGGTTGCCGGCGTCTCGGAAGACGAACTTTAAACGACCCCTTATGCTGAGCTGCTCGACCTGCTGGAACTCCGCCCGCCACACGGAAGGCGATGCGATGATCCAGGAAATCCTCGATCTCGGTTTCGACCGCGTGGAGCTCGGGCATGGCGTGAGGCTCTCACTCATGGAGGGCGTGCAGCGGATGTTCGACAAGGGGAAGGTGCAGTTTTCCTCGCTGCACAACTTCTGCCCGCTGCCGATCGAGATCACGCGCGCGTCGCCGGATTGCTACCAGTTTTCCTCTCCAGACCAGCGCGAACGCGACCGCGCGGTGCGGCAGACTTTCCAAACGATCGACTTCGCCGCGCGGCTCGGCGCGCCAAATGTGGTGCTGCATCTGGGTCGCGTGCCGATCGAGGACTACACGGAAAAGCTCGTGAAGATGGCGCAGGTCGGCATGCACCTGTCGCGCGGCTACGTGAAGACGAAGCTCGAGGCGGTGCGCAAGCGGGAGGGCAACATCGGTCGGCACCTGGAGCGCTCAAAGGAGTGCCTCAAGCGAATCGTCGAGCACGCAACGGAGCGCGGCGTGCGGCTCGGCATCGAGAGCCGGCACTCGTGGGAAGAGATTCCGAATGAGCAGGAAATGCTCGATCTGTTGGATGAGTTTGCCGTTCCGCAGGTCGGCTACTGGCACGATTTCGGGCACGTGCAGGTGAAGCACAACCTCGGCTTTCTGGACCATGTGGAATGGATGGAGCAAGTCGCCGATCGGCTCATCGGCTGCCATCTCCACGACACGCAGTGGCCCGGCCGCGACCACATGCCGCCCTTTACGGGCGACGTGCCGTATGACGCGCTGATCCCGCTGCTGCCGCAGAAAGCAGACACGCTGTTTGTCTTCGAGATGAGCCCGCGCCGCACGCGCGAGGAGATCGTCGAGGGGCGGGAAAAGTGGCTGGCGAAGTTCGGTGTGTGAGGTGTGGCCGCGAGATCGTGCAGACCTGTCCAAGCGACGTGTCCATCGCGGCTACGGCTGCGCGGCCGGGTCAGGATTTCGATTTCCAGCGCAAGCCCTCGTGCAGCGCCGGGAGCTTGGGAAAAAAGCACCTGCGCCGCCTTGCCAACTCCGCGCAGCATTTGGACGCAGCTCCGACGGATGAACACCTCTCAACGCAGGGACTCGCGACCTCAGCAGAAAGAGCAACGCAAACGACCGCGCGACGAAGCGGCAACCGTCATCAGATCGCCGCTTCCATCCCTCCGCGAATCGATTACTCCATTCTACGCTCGATCGTGCCCTTCCCCTCCTGAGTCTTGAAAAAATCCGTCCTCACCGCGCTCCAGATTGCGGTCACGCTTGCCGTTCTCTTCTACGTTTTTCGCGACCCCGCCAAGCGTGCGGACATGCTGGGCGCGCTGAAGCATGCGGATGCCGGCTGGCTGCTACTCGGCATTCTCACCTACGGCGTCGTCGAACTCAGCGCCGGCGTGCGCTGGCAATTGCTGCTGCGGGTGCAGGGCATCCGGCTTGCGTGGCGGCGCATCTTTGAGCTGCTTATGATTGGCGTGTTTTTCAACTTCATCATCCCGGGCGGCACCGGTGGCGACGTGGTGAAAGTCTTCTACCTGCTGAAGGAAACGCCCGGCCGCGCCGCGCCCGCACTGCTCTCGGCACTGGTCGATCGCGTGGTCGGTCTCTTCGCCCTGATCCTCATCGCCGGCTGCGCCGTCGCGCTGCGCTGGAGCTGGCTCACGAGCTCGGCTGCGACTGCGCAATTTGTCTGGATCGCGCTCCTGGTGCTCGGCGGCAGCGCGTGCGGGCTGGCGCTGTCGCTTGCGCTCGCCTCATTCGGCCTCGTCCATCGGTTGCCCGCGCGCCTGCCCGGGCGCGACAAGCTCGCGGAGCTGGCGGTTGCCTACGGTTTGTATGGACGCGCGTGGCGGCCCACGCTTGCCGCGCTGGCGATCTCGTTCATTGCGCACCTCGGCACCTTTCTCACCTTCTACTGCGCGGCTCGCGCGCTGGAGGCGCCTGCCACCCGGGTGCCGAGTTTCGCAGACCTTTGCACCGTGATGCCCGTGGTGAATACCATCGTCGGTCTGCCGATCAGCGTCGGAGGAGTGGGCGTGCGCGAAGGGCTATTCGAGCTCTTCCTCGGGCAGCTCGCCGGCATTCGGCCAGCGGTCGCGGTGGTCATTTCTTCGACCGGATATTTGCTCACGCTTTTCTGGGGGCTGATCGGCGCGCTCATCTACATGAGCTACCGGCCGAGCGAGCATCGCAGGCTCGCGGAGATGACCGAAGAAGTCGCTGCCTTTGAGCACGGCGTCGCGGAGGAGGAGATCGCGCTGGAAGAAAAACGGTAGCTCCGCGTGGCGATGCTCAGCGTGCCACAGTGCCATTTTTCCCATGAAGCTCCCCCACCTCAGCGCCAACTTCGCGCTCACTTGGGACGGGCGCATTTCCACGCGCAACCGCACGCCCTCGGATTTCTCCTCGCCCGGCGACAAGCGGCGGCTGCTGGAACTCCGCGCCCAAGCCGATGCCGTGCTCGCGACATCAGAGACCGTTTCCGCAGACAACATGACGATGGGCATGCCCAGCGAAGAGCTGCGCGCGGCCCGCGTAGCTCGCGGACAGGCGCCGTATCCGCTCCGCGTGCTGGTCAGCAATTCCGGCCACATCGATCCAGCGCTGCGCCTCTTTGAAAAGCGCTTCTCGCCCGTCGTCATCTTCACCACCGCCCGCATGCCCGCCCGCACCCGGCAAGCGCTGGCTGGCAAAGCGGAACTGCACTTTTCCGCTGATCGCGGGCAGGTCGATCTCCGCGCAGCGATGGAGACACTCTGCGCGGACTACGGCGTGCAGCGCGTGGATTCGGAAGGCGGCGGCCAGCTCTTCCGCTCGTTGCTCCTGGCCGAGTTGGTGGATGAGCTGCACGTCACCTTTTGCCCGCGAATCTTCGGCGGCCAGAGCGCGCCGACGCTCACGGGCACCGCCGGCGATTTCCTCCCGCGCAGTGTCCCGTGCGCGCTGGAAAGCGTAGAAGTGGTGGCCGGCGAATGTTTTCTACGCTTCCGCGTGCTGCGCGATGCGCCGCGCACGGCGGCGGATTGACTGCGCATCGCGAGCGCAAATCGGCCCAGCCAGCCGGCTCCAAAATCCGGGACCGCCCGCACTGGACGCGCGGCAGGCGGCGGCTACTGTTCGCGCCGCGTGCATTCCGTCAACACCATCACCATCGCCGCTCCGCGTGAGCAAATCTTTGCCGCCGTGAGCGATCTCGCGCGCTGGCCGGAAGTGCTGCCGCACTACCGCACGATCGAGTTCCTCGGCAAGGACGGCGACGGCCAGATCGTCCGCATGGCCGCGGAGCGCAGCGGCATCCCGATCTCGTGGGTCTCTGCTTACGTGGCGGATGCGCGCACGCTGGAGCTGCGCTTTCAGCATCTGCGCGCGTGGACGAAAGGGATGCGCGTGGTCTGGATCCTCACACCGCTGCGCGAAGGGACGCGGGTGGAAATCGTGCATGATCTGAAGTTCCGCATCCCCGGCCTCGGCTGGCTCGCCGAGCTCATCATCGGGCGATTTTTCATCCACCACATCGCGAACCAGACGCTCGCCACTTTCAAAGCGCACATCGAGAGCCGTGAAGCGTCGGGCGTGGAGCGTGGAGCGTAAGAAGAAGCACCGCATGCTCTCGACCCTCGCCCCTCGGCCCACCCCCTCCAAACGCCGCGTCGTCATCACTGGCCTCGGTCCGATCACCAGCATCGGCATCGGGCGGGATGCGTTTTGGGAAAGTATCCGTGCCGGGCGCAGCGGCATCGGGCGGATCACGAGCTTCGACACGAGCGATTTCAAAGCGCACTGCGGAGGCGAAGTGCGGGATTGGGATCCCGCGCAGTTCTTTCCGCCGCATCGCTTGAAGCGGCTCGATCGCTACGCGCAATTCGCCGTGGCCAGCGCGCTGCTCGCGCTGGAAGACGCCGGGCTGCCGTGGAGCCGCGAGCAG
>CAXSDZ010000082.1:8088-17845 GCA_964235505.1 uncultured Chthoniobacteraceae bacterium | reverse complement strand
CGCCGCTGGGATGCCCTCGCCGGCGAGTTCCTCCAGCCGATCCTCCACCTCCCGCGCCACCCGCTGCTGCTCGCGCGCTTTGGCCTGCTCGCCCTGCAATCCGCTTCCCGCCTTGCGCGCACGGCTTTCCGCACCGATGCCGCGCGCGCGCTCTTCGCCGGCATCGGCGCGCATTCCTTTCTCCCGCTGGAAGCCGCGGCCTCCGCGAGCTTCGGCCTCGTGCTCGGCGCCGCGGGGCACGCCGTCGGCTGGCCGCTCCCGCGCGGCGGTTCGCAAGCCATCTCCGACGCTCTCGCCGCGCACCTGCGCGAGCTCGGCGGTGAGATAGAAACGAGCCGCCCCGTCGCCGACCTGCGCGAAGCCCCGCCCGCCCGCGCCACCTTCCTCGACCTTTCCGCGTGGCAAGCCGCCCGCGTCGCCGCGCACCTCCTTCCGGCGCGCTACCACGCAAAGCTCGCCTGCTTCCCGCACGGCCCGTCCATCTTCAAACTCGACTACGCCCTCGACGCCCCGATCCCGTGGAAGGCCGATGAATGCAGGCGCGCCGGCACCATGCACGTCGGCGGCACCCTCGCGGAAATCGCCGAAGCCGAGCGCCAGGTCGCCCGTGGCGAAGCGCCCGAGCGCCCCTTCATCCTCCTCGCGCAGCCCAGCCTTTTAGACCCCACGCGCGCTCCCGCCGGCCGGCACACCGCATGGGCCTACTGCCACATTCCGCGCGGCTGCCCGCTCGACATGACGGTCGCCATTGAGGCGCAGATCGAGCGCTTCGCCCCCGGCTTCCGCGACCGCATCCTCGCGCGCCACGCGAGTTCGCCCGCGGCGTTGGAGAAAGAAAACGCCAACCTCGACGGCGGCGACATCTCCGGCGGCGCGAGCGACCTCTGGAGCCTCGTCGCGCGCCCGACTTTCAGCCCCGTGCCCTACCGCACGCCCGTCCGCGGCCTCTACCTTTGCTCCTCCTCCACGCCGCCCGGCGGCGGCGTCCACGGCATGTGCGGCCACCACGCCGCCCGCGCCGCGCTCGCGCGCGAGCTGCGGTAACGGGTGCCATCCCGCGGCACCGGCAGATTGGCGAAAAGGAAGCCTCTAAGGACAGTCAGCGCGCCTTCCGAGATCAAAGGCACGCCGCCGCGCGTTCCGACACACTCGGAGAATGCTCTGCGGGCAGCGGCCACCCTGCCGGCCCTCCCGGCAGGGTGCTCCGTGCGCCGGCTCACCTCATTTCTTCATCCCCGCCTGCAGCTTCTTCGCCGCGTCGAGGTGCATCGCCACGTGCTCGCGTGTCTCGGTGACGTGCTTCTTCACCGCTGCGTTCTCGGCATTTTTCGAGAGCGGCCCGTCGAGCATTTCCAGCGCTTCCTGGTGCCCCTGGATCATCGCTTCCACATACTTCCCGGCGAATTCCTCGTCGCCCAGCGGCACGAGCATCGCCAGCTCGCCCGCGCCTTTTTTCCGCAGCGCATTCGTCTTCTCGGTATCGACCGGCGTGAGGTCCGCCTTCTGCGCGAGCTTCATCGTGTCGGCGGCATTCTTGCCGTGCTCGGTGTGCAGCATCTTCGCGTATTCGGCGACCGGCTCGGGCAGCTTCTTTTTCCCCGCCTCCATCGCGGCGACGATCTCGTTCGTATCGACCGCCAGGATGAGCGACAGGATCTCGGGATCGCCGCCCGCTTTCGCCGCCGCCTTGTCGTCGGCCGCGGGCTGCGCCTTCGCGCCGCCCTTCACTTCGGCGGCCTCCTTCATCGCACGTTTCGGCGCGCCGGGCATCGTGGTCATGTCGGCGTTGGCGACCATCGTCTTCGTCTCAAACTGCAGCGCCGTCGTGTAAGGCGGATACTTGCCCGCCATGTCTTCGGCGACGATTTCGCCGAAGGCTTTGCGCGCTTCCTCCGAGCTCTTTTTCCCCGTCGCCACGTCGTGCGCGAGGTTCAGCGAAAGAATGTCGTGCCCTTCCAGATCGCACCGCGCGGACATCTCGCCGCGCGTTTTGTCGAAGGTGACGCTGCCGTCGAATTTCGTGATTTCGTCGGCCTTTTCCGTCGGGACCGGGTAATCGATCGTGACCTCCAGATAGTCCATGTGCGGCAGCGGGAAATCGTGGTGATCCTCCGCCTTCGTCACGGTGATTCGTTTGAACTTCCCGGGGTTGTCCCAGATGAGTTTTTCCGGCGTGACCTGCTGCGGCGCGCCGTATTTGGCGATCATCTGCTCGGCGCCGAGCCGCGGCCGCTCGGGCCAGCTGGCGATGGCTTTGTCCACCGCCGCACGATCGGCAGCGGCGTGGGAGAAGGTGGGCAGGAGGGTGAAGGCGAGCGCGAAGCTCGCCACGGATGTGGTTAGTATTTTCATGGATTGGATTGCTGGTTTGGAAAAGGTGCGAGCCGCGCGAGCGACCACCTATTCCGAGAAAGAACGCGGTTCACGCCCGCCAGGGACGTAGGCACTTCCCCCGAACGCGATGTCGCGTGCGCTGTCCCAGCGCAGGGGGATCGGCTGAGGACAGCCGACGCTACAGCCCGTCGCGCGGGAATATCGCCGCGCGCGGTGTCTCTCAGTGCTCGATGCCCCCCGACGCCTCGACCTCCGCCCCCGAGCCCGCGAAAGAATCGCTCCTCCACCGTGCCGGCGCTCGCGTCTGGCGCGCCGTCAGCGGGCGCACGCCGGGCGGCGCATTCGGCGCGCCGGGCGGCGAGCCGCGCTGGACGCCGAGCACCAAGGAAGGCGTCGGCACCGCCGCGCACACGAGCTGCCAGCTTTGGTTCACGCTCGCGCACGGCATCGTGAACGAGGTCTTCTACCCGCACGTCGATCGGCCCAACACGCGCGACCTCCAATACCTCATCACCGACGGCGAATCCTTCATCCATGAGGAACGGCGCGACCTCGACCACGCCATCGACTACCCCGAAAAGCGCGCGCTCCTTTACCGCCTCACCAACTCCGACCCCGCCGGCCGCTACCGGCTCGTGAAGGAAATCGCGTGTGACCCGCACCACTCCGTGTTGCTCATCCACACGCGGCTGGAGATTTTCGACGAGGCGCTGCGCGGAAAGCTGCGCGTCTTCGCCCTGCTCGCGCCACATCTGAACCGCGCTGGTCGGCACAATTCCGCCGCGTTTTGCAACATGGGCGGGCGCGCGCTCTTCCACGTCTGGCGCCACGACGCGCTCGACGATCCGACGAACGAAGACCTGCACATGGCCTTCGGCGCGCAGCCCAATTTCCTCCGCCGCTCGTGCGGTTACGTGGGGAAAAGCGACGGCTGGCAGGACCTGCGCGACTTCACGATGGACTGGGAATTTCCCGCCGCCGAGGACGGCAACATCGCGCTGACCGGCGAGTGCGACCTCACGCGCGGCGGGGAATGGACGCTCGCGCTCGGCTTCGGCCGCTCCACGCAGAGCGCCGGCGCTAAGCTGCTCCAGGCGCTCGCGACGCCTTTCGCAAAGCACCGCGCGACGTTCGTCCAAGCCTGGCAGGAAGCCACGCCCGAGCCCGATTTCGCCGAGCACACCGGCGACGGCGGCTCGCTCTTCCGCCTCTCGCGCTGCCTGCTTTACGCGCACGAAGACAAGGTTTTCTGCGGCGCCATCGTCGCCTCGCTGAGCATCCCTTGGGGCGAAAAAAAGGGCGACGGCGAGATCGGCGGCTACCACCTCGTCTGGCCGCGCGACCTCGTGCAAAGCGCCACCGGCCTGCTCGCCTGCGGCCACGCCGATACACCGCGGCGCGCACTCATCTGGCTCGCCGCCCTGCAGGAAGACGACGGCGCGCTCCCGCAGAATAGCTGGATCGACGGCACCCCTTTCCAAGGCAGCCTGCAGCTCGATGAAGTCGCCGCGCCGGTGCTGCTCGCGTGGCGCCTGCGCGAGGCCGGCGGACTCGCGGATTTCGACCCGTGGACGCTCGTCTCGCGCGCCGCGCGTTACCTCATCCTGCACGGCCCGGTGACGCGGCAGGAACGCTGGGAAGAGCTTTCCGGCTACTCGCCCGCAACGCTCGCCGCGTGCATCGCTGCACTGGTCTGCGCCGCGGAGTTCGCGCGCGAGCGCGGCCTCGCCGACGATGCCGACTTCGCGCTCGCCTACGCCGACTGGCTTTCGGCGCATCTGGAGGAATGGTGCGCCACCACGCGCGGCGAGCTCCTCCCGGAAAGGCCGCGCCATTTCCTCCGCCTCACGCCCGCCGACCCGGACGCCGCACCCGCGCTCGCCGAGCCGGACACCGCCACGCTCACGCTGCCGAATGCCGGCGGCAGCGTGCCCGCGCGCAACGTCGTCTCGCCCGACTTCCTCCAGCTCGTCCGCCTCGGCCTCCGCGCCGCGGACGACCCGCTCATCGTCGCTTCGCTCGCCGTCGTCGATGCCGTCTTAAAACACGACTTCCCGCAGGGCCCGTGCTGGCGCCGCTACAACGGTGACCGCTACGGTCAGCAGGCGGACGGCACCGCGTGGGAAGGCGGCGACGGCGTCGGCGGCGGCTGGCCGCTGCTCACCGGCGAGCGCGGGCACTACGAGCTCGCCGCCGGGCGCGACCCGCGCCCGTTCATCGAGGCGATGGAACGCTTCTCGAATGCCGGCGGCATGCTACCTGAGCAGGTCTGGTGCGGCGAAGATCTCCCCGGCGTAAAGCGCGGCCACCCGACCGGCTCCGCCATGCCGCTCTGCTGGGCACACGCCGAATACATGACGCTCGTCCGCAGCGCCGCCGACGGCGCGCCCTTCGACTGTATCGCGCCCGCCCACGCCCGCTACGTCGCGCAGCCGCGCCCCGCCTGCACGCACGAGATGTGGAGCTGCACGCACCCCCTCGCGAGCATCCCCGCCGGCCGCACGCTGCGCCTCATCACGAGCGGCCCGGCGGTTATTCATTGGGAAAGCGACGACGGCTCGGCGGGCGACGCCCCGGCGCACGAGACCGCGTTTGGCTGCTGGTTTGCGGACTTGCCGACACGCGAACTCCACGCCGGAGCAACGGTGCAGTTTCGCCTCCTCTGCGATGAGAAACACTCCGGCGATCAGCACCGCGTGGCCATCGGCACCGCCCGGCATTCGAGCTGACGCAGCGGAAGAAACGCCGCGCGCGGTCCGGAGCGCGCGTGCTTTTTCGGCAGTCCGCCGCACGTTGCCCCGGCGGGCTGCGGCTCGTTTCAGCGAGCGAGGGAATACGTTCGAGGCCCGGGACTCCCAACTCCGAAACCATCCACCTCAGAACTCCTCTACCCTTTGTCCCCTATGCTCCTTCGCTTCAAAGCCACCGCCCTTTCCGCCCTGCTCCTTGTCGCCGCACTTGCCTCCGCCCGTGCAGAACAAGGCGGCAGCAACCAAAGAAACAATTCCCGCCCGGTCGGCGCCGTCTTCGCCATGACGAACCGCGCCGCCGGGAATCGCGTGGTCGCATTCAGCCGGATGGAAGACGGCACGCTGCGGCGCGACCGCAGCTACCCGACGCTCGGCTCCGGGCAGGGCGTTGATTTCGACACGCAGGGCGGCCTGACGCTCAGCAGCGACAATCGCACCCTCTACGCCTGCAATCCCGGCAGCGACAATGTGACCGTCTTTCGAGTCAGCGGCGATCGGCTCCAGCGCCTTCAGCTCGTGTCGGCGGGCGACCAGCCCACCAGCATCACGCTTTCCGGCAGCTTCGCCTACGTGCTCGACAGCTCGGTGGCTGGCAACGGCATCACCGGCTTCACCGTGGCGGCTGACGGGCGTCTCACGCCGATCTCGAATTCATTTCGCATGCTTTCCTCGCCGATCGCGGTGCCGGGCGAAGTGCGCTTCAGCCCGAACGGCAAATTCCTGGTCGTGACGCACAAGGTTGGCAGCATGCTCGACGTCTTCCCCGTCGGCGCGGATGGGCTGGCCGGTGAGCCGACACCGTATCCCTCGGCGGGGCCACGGCCCTTCGCGCTGAACTTCCGCGATGACGGTCGCATGACCGTGATCGAATCCGGGCTGCCGACGCCAGGGAACGCCGGTGTCTCCACTTACAACATGGACCCGGCGACGGGGGCGCTCAGCGTCATCACTTCCTCAGCGAAGAACGGCCAGACCGATGGCTGCTGGATCGTGATCACCGACAATCAACTCTATGCTTACACGGCGAACTTCATCAACGGGACGGTCTCCAGCTATGCGCTGGGAGCGGATGGCTCGGCGACTTTGATCAATGCGGCAGCGGGCTCGACAGGACCTGACAGCAACGTGACGGACCTGGCATTCAGCGCGGACAGCCGCTTTCTCTACAACCTGCTCCGCGGCACGGGCGGCGTCGCGGCGTATCGCGTCGAGACGAATGGCAGCCTGACGAATCTCGGAACTTTCGACGCCGCTCGCGAGTTGATCCCGACCAACGGCCCCTCCGGCCTCGCGGCTTACTGATCCGGATTGGCGCGCGATTCTTCGCGCACCGGTCGCGGTTGATTTCGGGTGTGGAGGCGGCACTGTCTGCGCAGCAGACAGTGCCGCCTCTCTCTTTGCGGCTGGGCAAAGGCGGGAGCGCGGCGCGGAGCTCCGTGCCACTTCCATTCCTCGCTGTGCTCGCTAGTTTCGCGCGATGCTCACCCAGTTTTGCCTGCGCAATTTCAAAACCTGGAAGGACACGGGGCCGATCCGGCTGGCGCCGATCACCGTATTTTTCGGCACGAACTCCCCCGGCAAATCGAGCCTCGGCCAGTTCCTGCTCATGCTCCGGCGCACGGTCGAGCAGACGGATCGCCACCTCGTCTTCCACACCACCGACGACCGCAACCCCGTCGATCTCGGCTCCTACTTCGCCTACGTCCATAACCACGACGAAAAGCTCGACGTCGATTTCGCGCTGGAATGGACGGGCCTCAAGTCGGTGCGAATCGCCGACCCGCTCCACAAACGCAACCTCGACGCGCGCACGTTTGGCTTTGGCGCGACCGTCGGATTGAACGACGGAAATGCCGACCGCGTGGTGAGCAAGTGCCTGCGCTATCGCATCAACCCGACGCCCGACGGCGCGCGCGCGGTGATCGAGCTCGGGCGCAAGGGGACCAGCGACAAATATCAGCTCGCGACGACAAGTTTCGACGCCGTGCGCAATGCCGGGCGCGCCTGGCCGCTGCCGGCGCCGGGGAAATTCTACGCCTTCCCCGACGAGCTCTACGCCTACTACCAAAACGTCGCCGACTTCGCGGAGCTCCAGCTCGATCTGGAGCGAACGTTGAAGAATCTCCACTACCTCGGCCCGCTGCGGCAGTATCCGCGCCGGGAATACAACTGGACGGGGCAGACGCCGGGGGACGTCGGCTTTCAGGGCGAGAACACGATCGCCGCTTTGCTCGCCGGGGCGGAGCGGAAGTTTCAGGCGAAAGGCAAACGCAACTATGGTGGCGGGCTGGCTGAAGCGGCTCGGCATCGTGGAAAGCTTCCGGCTGCAACAGGTCTCGAAGCTGACCCGCTCGTATCAGGTCCGACTGAAAATGGCCGGCCGCCCAACCGAAGTGACGCTGCACGACGTGGGCTTCGGCGTCTCGCAGGTGCTGCCGGTCATCGTCGCCGCCTACTGCGCGCCGCCCGGCGCGACCGTCATCATCGAGCAGCCCGAGCTGCACCTGCATCCGAAGGTGCAGGCCGATCTCGCCGATCTTTTCGTCGAGGCAATCCGGTGCCGGGAAGACGGCGCCGAGCGCGGCGTGCAGTTTCTGATCGAAAGCCACTCCGAGCATTTTCTCCGTCGCCTGCAGCGGTGCATCGCCGAGGAGACGCTGCCCGGGGATCAGCTTTCCGCCTACGTTTGCAGTCCGGGCTCGACCGAGACGGGCTCATCCATCGAGCCGCTCAAAGTGGACGAATACGGCAACATCCTGAACTGGCCGCCGAACTTTTTCGGCGACCAAATGACCGAAATTTCCGAGATGCGGAAGGCCGGCTTGAAGCGGAAGATCGCGGCGCGAACCGCGGAGGCGGCTCCGGCCGGAGGGAAGCCGTGATGACGCCGCCGGAGTTTTGCGTGGTGGACGTGAACGTGGGCATCGCGGCGAACGGGCAGGCAGAGGTCAGCCCCGCGAGCGAGCTGGCCTGCGTGGTGGCGCTCCAGGAGATCATGACCCGCGGGCGGGTGGCGATCGACTCGCTCAACCGCATTTGGGACGAATACATGACGCACCTGCGCTTCGCCGGCGAGCCGGGATCGGCGACGAATTCATGAAATGGATCCACGAGCACCAGTGGGGCTCGGACCGCTGCGAAGCCGTGCCGATCACACCGAAGGCGACCGATGCGCTCTACTTCGAGGAGTTCCCAGCGTGCGCGGCGCTCGCCGCTTTCGACCGTTCGGATCGCAAATACGTCGCGGTGGCGTGCGTCGCCCGCGGCTGCCTCGGACCGGCGCAGATTTTCAACGCCACCGACAGCGACTGGCTCCACCACGAAGCCGCGCTGATGGGCGAAGGCGTGGAGGTGGTCCATCTTTGCCCCGGAGAGTTGAAGGCTTTGTAGCCCGGCCTGACGGTCTCCCCCATGCCGGACGAGCTTCGCAAATTTCCCAAAACGCCGCACCTGCTCTGGCTTTCGCCAGCCCCGGCGCGGGAGGACAAGGTGATGTCGCCCGCCGAGGCCCAGGCGTTTCTTTCCGCGCCGGTCGTCGCCGAGGAAAAGGTGGACGGCGCGAACCTCGGCCTCTCCTTCGACGCTCCCGGCCGCTTCCGCGCGCAAAACCGCGGCAACTTTTTGGACGGCCGCTTGACGGGCCAATGGGGCGGGCTCCGCGGGTGGATGGCGCGGCACGAGCCGGCGCTGCGGGAGCATCTCCCGCCCGGCGTGATGCTTTTCGGCGAATGGTGTTTCGCGCGGCACAGCATCGCTTACGCGCAGCTGCCGGATTGGTTCCTCGGCTTCGACGTGCTCGACGCGAAGAGCGACCGCTTTTGGAGCAGCGAGCGCCGCGACGCGCTGCTGGCGCGCGCGGGCCTCTGCGCGATTCGCCGCGTCGCGGCGGGGCGATTGGCCGCGGGCGAAGTGCGCGCGCTCCTCGCGCAAGACTCCGCCTATGGCCCGGTGCCGCTGGAAGGTGTGTATCTTCGGCGCGAAGCGGAAGGATGGCTGCAGCAGCGAACCAAAGTGGTCCGGGCGGAATTCGTGCAGGCGATCGGCGAGCACTGGTCGCGCGGAGAGCTGGCGGCGAACCAGCTCGCGCTGGCGAAAGCCTGACGCGCGCCGCGGCTGATACCATCTTCGCGAGCTGATCAGACAAGCGTTGTAGCGTCGGCTGTCCCCAGCCGCTCCGGTGCGCTGAGGACAGCGCTCGCTACAGCGCCTCTGGCTTACCCAGAGAAGAGCCGCTTCAGCTCCCGATCCACCAGCGGCAGAGCGCGGCGGCGGCGAGCATAGCGAAGACGGGGGCGGTGAAATAGACCCAAGCGGCTTTCCAGCTCTTCGCCGGGAGCGCGGAGGCGACGGTGCGCGCGGGGTTCAGGCTCATACCGGAGAGCGGGCTTTCGAAGGCAATGTAGTTGATGAGCAGGAAGCCGGCGGCGTAGCCGATGAATGGGCGCAGCGCGTCGCGATGAGTGACTTGCAGCAGCACGAAAAAGAGTAGGAAGGAGATCGCGAACTCCGCGGCGAACGCGACCCACGGACCTTTTTCTTTCGGCTGCGTGGCGACGAATTTTACTTTCTCGTGCGACGAAGCCCGCCAGCACAGCGCGGCGGCGATGACCACGCCGAGCCAGCCGCCGAGGAATTGCGCGAGGATGTAGAAGACGGCGTCCCATGCCTCGATG
>CAXSDZ010000082.1:7707-8049 GCA_964235505.1 uncultured Chthoniobacteraceae bacterium | reverse complement strand
ACAGACGGATTGAATTGCGCGCCGCTTTGCCGGCCCCAGCGGCAGTAAACGAGGATCGCGACGGTGATGCCGATCGCGAGGCCGACGATCGCGCGGCGCAGGAGCGCGGGCTTGCGGCTCAAGGGCGAGGCGGGGTGCTCGGTGGCGATAGTGAAGTAAAGTGCGATCACCATGAAGATGCCGAGCTGAGCTGCTTCCATGAGATACCAGGACCAGTGCCGGCGCAGCGCGTTCCACGCGAGATGCCACCACGCGGCGTCGGCAGGCGGCGCGACGTGGAGCAGCGCATGGCCGTCCGGGTCGCGCGCGGAGCCAGCGGGCAGCCCGGCGGCGAGGTGGATT
>CAXSDZ010000082.1:2911-7697 GCA_964235505.1 uncultured Chthoniobacteraceae bacterium | reverse complement strand
CGCGGGCTCAGCGCCGCTCGCGTCGGCCATGCCGGGCTGCGCGTATTCGATGACCTCGACGCCCGGCCCACGCGCCCCGCGCAGACTGAAAATCTTCACGCGCGCGCCGGGGACGCCGCTCAGCAGCTCCTGCTCGCCGCCGTAGTTCAGCGAGCGGCCGGAGACATGCAGACCGAGCGTGTCGCGGTAGAAATCGCGCGCGCGCTTCGTGTCGGCGACGACGATCGCCGTGTGGTCGATGCCCATGAAAAGCGGCGCACCCTTTCGCGCGTGCCAGCGCGGCTCGCCCTTGTCGCGGGGAAACTGGATCAGCTCGAGAAAGTGGCCGTCCGGGTCGCGGAAGTAGAGCGCGCGGATGTTGGCGGCGTCGAAGTTCCAGCGTGGCAGCGTCTGCGGCGCGGGCGAGATCATCGTGACGCCGCGCTCGGCGAGCCGGCGGTGCGCGGCGTCGATGTCGGAGACGACGATGGCGACGTGCTGGAAGCGACGGTCGTTACTGGCCATCGCTGGCGGGATCGGGCGGCCGTCGCGCGCGAAATCGGTGAGCAGCAGCGTCTCCTCGCCGAGGCGCAGCGCGGCGGTCTGCGCGCCGTCGCTGGTGGCGCGCGAGATGGGAGTGAACTGCAGCGCGTCGGTGTAGAAGTTCTCCGCGCGAGCGAGGTCGCTCACGGTCATCTCGATGGCGGTGATGTGCGTCGCGGCGCCCGCGCTCGCGAGCAGCAGCCAAAGCGCGGCCAAGAGGAGCATTGCCGCCGAGTAGGGTGGGCGTCCCGCCTGCCGATCCGCGCGTCCCGCGCGGGTCATCGAACGTCCGAGCATCATCCTTTTCGCAATCGGTGTCCTCCGACGTGCGGGAGTGTTCCGCGGGACGCGGAACTCGGCAGGCGGGACGCCTACCCTACCCGGGAATATCACTCGCGGGCTGCGGCTCACAGCCCTCGCATGGACAGCGAATTCTACGACATCATCATCATCGGCACCGGCGCGGGCGGTGGCACTCTGGCGAGGAAACTCGCGCCCTCCGGCAAGCGCATCCTCATCCTGGAGCGCGGCCATTTTCTCCCGCGCGAAAAAGAAAACTGGAGCTCGAAAGCGGTCTATCAAGAGGAGCGGTATCATGCGCCGGAAACGTGGCGGGATAAGGACGGGAAGGAGTTTCGCCCCGGCGTCGGCTACAACGTCGGCGGCAACACGAAGGTGTATGGCGGCGCGATGTTCCGGCTGCGCGAGCGGGACTTTGAGACGGTGCAGCACAAGGGCGGCGTCTCGCCGGAGTGGCCGGTAAAGTATCGCGATTTCGAGCCGTATTACGGCGTGGCCGAGCGGCTCTTTCATGTCCACGGCCAGCGCGGCAGCGACCCCACCGAGCCGCCCGCGAGCGGCGACTATCCGCACCCGCCCGTCTCGCATGAGCCGCGCATCCAGGCGCTCTTCGACGACCTCCAGCGCGCGGGCCGCTCGCCTTTTCCCATGCCGCTCTGCATCAAGCTGGACGAGCGTGATCCGGTGCATTCCAAATGCATCCGCTGCAGCACCTGCGACGGCTTCCCGTGCCTCGTCGATGCCAAGGCGGACGCCGACCTCGACGGCGTGCGGCCGGCGATGGAAAACGCGAACGTCACGCTCGTGCTCGACGCGAAAGTGACGCGCCTGCTCACCGAGCACTCCGCCCGCGAGGTGTCGCACGTCGAGGCGGAGATCGCCGGCGAGCGGCGCACCTTTCGCGGGCACGTCGTCGTGCTCGCGGCGGGCGCCGTCAATTCGGCGGTCGTGCTGCTGCGGAGCGCTTCGGCGCAGCATCCGGGCGGGCTCGCGAATTCCTCCGGCCTCGTCGGCCGCAACTACATGCGGCACATCAACGGCGCGATGCTTGGCCTTTCGCCGACGCCCAATCCGACCACGTTCCAAAAGACGCTCGCGATGAACGATTTCTACTGGGGAGAGGAAGATTTCCCGTTCCCGATGGGCCACATCCAGCTCCTCGGCAAGGCCGACCGGCATATGATCGCCGCCGACGCGCCGCTGCCCGCGCCAGGCTTTGTCTTCAAGGAAATGGGCTCGCACTCGATCGACTGGTGGCTCACCGCGGAAGACCTCCCGCACCCGGAAAACCGCGTCGCGCTTGCAGCTGACGGCTCGGTCGAGCTCCACGTCAATGACCGTTACGACGAGCATTTCCGCCGGCTCATCGCGCGCTGGACGGCGATTCTCCAGAAGCTCGACGGCGGCACGCGCCTGCTCCCGTTTTCCACCTACCTGCACCACGACGTGCCGGTGAAAGGCGTGGGCCACCAGTGCGGCACCTGCCGCTTCGGCGAGGACGCGGCGACCTCCGTGCTCGACGTGAACTGCCGCGCCCACGAGGTGGAAAATCTCTACGTCGTGGACGGCTCGTTCTTCCCCTCCGCCGGCGCGGTAAATCCTTCGCTCACCATCGTGGCCAACGCGTTGCGGGTCGGCGATCATCTGCTGGAGCGGCTCGGATGATCGGGGAGCATACGCGCCCTCGCGTGTCGTGTTCGGCGCCCTCGCCGAACACATCGGGCGTGGCGGTGCGTTCTTTTCTAATGGCACGCCGTGCGACGCTTCCGGGCGAGGGCGCCCGGAAGAACACGCGAGGGCGCGTGTGCTCCCCATCACCACCGGCGCCGGATGAAGCGCCGCGTGAGCTCCACGCCCATGCCGTAGAGGATGTGCGACACGAGCTCATTGCCCTGCTCTTTCATCGTCATCATCAGCGGCGAAGCGGAGCACTTGATGAGCGGCAGGAAAATCTCGTGCAGCCCGACCCAGAACGCGACTCCGAAGCCTGCGCCCTTGCCGATCCGCGCCTTTTCCCAGCGCTCGGCGATGAGCGAATAGACCACGCCCGCGCCAATGCCGAAGCCCCAGTGCAGCATCTTTTCCGCGATCATCTTCAGCTCGTCCGGCATGTCGTGGCCGGAGATCATCACGCTCACCATGCCAAGGAGTTTCCCCAGCGGCGACTCCTGCCCCGGCTCACGCGGCGGACTCACCAGCTCGCACAGCGTCTTGATCCCCGTGCCGACAATCCCGCCAACGATGCCCGCGACGAGCGCTTTCTTATAGGAGATGAAGTGCTGCGCGTCGGGAGAGGAGTTTGATGGCATGATGAGGCGTGTGACTCCGCCCGCATCCGCTTTATTCCCCGCCTCGGGCGACGGCTCCTTCCACTTCGAGCCGCCACTGCGGAACAAAAGCCGGATCGTCTTCGGCGCGCGCCAGAAGCTCGCCGGGATGGCCCACAGCCCCACGGTATAGCCGACGCTTCCGGTAAATTTCTCGTGGTCCGGCAGCCCCGCCATCGCCGGCTTTCGGCGCGCCTGATCGACGTTCAGGACCGCGCCGATGAGACCGAGGTGGGAGAAAGCCTGCGGAAAGTTTCCGAGCAGCGCGCGCGACTTCGGGTCGATCTCCTCCGAGAGCAGGCCGAATGGGCTCTGCATGGCGACCGCCTCATCCAGCAGCGCCTCCGCGCGGTTGATGTCGCCTTCCTTCACGAGATGGCTGATGCGCCAGAACATGCAGAGGAAAAAGGCGCCCTCGCCTTTCGCCCGCTGCTCGGGATTGCGGAACAGAAACGGCCCATCGCCGAGCGCGCTCTCGATGCGCTCGCGCGTATTTGCCGCGAGCTGCGGCGCGGAGAAGCCGTTCAAGAACGTGACGAGGCACGCGGCGTCGAGGTCTTCCGAATCGAAGCGCGAAACCATGTGCTGCCGGTCGCCCTCGCCGTGCAAAGCGCGCGCGAGCACCTCGGTGCGAATGTCCGCGCACGTCTCTTCGATGTTGAGATCTTTCACCTCCGCGAGCTTCGCGGCGCGCATCAGCGCCGCCCACGACGACACCTTTCCGTAGGTGTAAAGTTTCCGCTCCTGTTCCTCCCAGAGCCCGCTGTCCGGCTCGCGCCATCGCTGGCAGATGTTCTCGGCAACCGTGCGGATGAGGTGCTTCTTTTTCGCGTCCAGCCGGCCGCCGGTGTGCGTGTAGCAGAAGAGCGCCTCGGCGAGGTGCGCGGCGTCATCGAGCTGAAATTGATCCGCCGCGCGGTTGCCGATGCGCACCGGCCGCGAGTCGCGGTAGCCGCGCAGATGCGTGAGCTCCTGCTCCTCGAACGAAGTCGTCTTTTGCACGGGAAACATGACCGGCAGCACGTCGCCGCCCTTCTTCTCGCTCGCCATTGAGTGCTCCACGATGAAGTTCAAAAACGCCGTCGCCTCACCGGAATAGCCGAGGCGGAAAAGCGTGTTGATGAAGAACGAAGAGTCGCGCACCCAGACGAAGCGATAGTCCCAGTTCGAATCGCCGCCGGGGATCTCGGGGAGGGAGGTCGTCGGCGCCGCGATGAAGCCGCCCGTCGGCGCGTGGGTGAGAAGTTTCAGTGTCACCGCGCTGCGCCGCACGGTGCGCGCGTGCCGGCCGCGGTAGTGGTTGAAGTAGCCCCACTGCGTCCAAAAAGTGTCCGTCACGCGGTGCCAGCGATGAATGTCCGCCACCGTGGGCACCGGCTGCTCTTCGCCGTAATCGAGCACCGCAAAGGCGCATTGCCCGGGTGCCGCGGGCCACTCCGCGGCAAGGTCGTGTCCGCTCCAGCGCGCGCCGGTATTGGTGAAAAAGGCCGCGTGCCCGCACGTGAAGCCGCCCTCGGCGATTCCCGTCCAGACCGCGTCGTCGCGACCGTAATTTGGACGCGCGCGCACGAGCATTTCCATCGGCACCTGCGCGCCGCTTTCCAGCTCAATGAGACGCACCAGTTTCCGCGTCGGGT
>CAXSDZ010000082.1:0-2901 GCA_964235505.1 uncultured Chthoniobacteraceae bacterium | reverse complement strand
GCCGCCCGGCGAGCTCCGGCCGGATCGCCTCGAAGTGGCCGCGGCGGCGGAGCGCGTCGGGTAGAGCGAGGTGAAATCGTAGCCGCGCACGCCGCGACGCCGCGCGGCGACGAAGAAATCGGTGACCAGCACCGTGCCGCGATCCGTGATGAAGCGCGTCTCGAAGATCGCGCTGTCGTCGTCGCGGTAGCGCCGCTCGGTGCGATACGGCACCGCCGGGCGGATAGAAAACTCCCCGCCCTTCTCCCGATCCAGCAGCGCGCCGAAAAGCGACGGCCCGTCGAACGCCGGCAGGCAAAGCCAGTCGATGCCGCCATCGGCATTGATGAGCGCCGCGGTCTCGCAGTTGCCGATGAGCGCGTATTCTTCGATCGGTCGGTCGAGGTTGGAAATGGCCGGGCAGGGGCGCGGACCCGGCTTGGATGCAGACTCCCCGTGATCGCGCTCAGATGCTGTCGCGTCGGCCGTCTCCGGCGCATCCCAGAATCGGCTGAGGACAGCCGACGCTACGTTGCGGACGCGCCTCTTCAATCGTTCTAGTGATGGGGCGGGCACACGGTTGAGAGACGCGACCCGCGCGGCTTATTCTCGCCCGAAAGGTGCGGCAGCCCGGTCGCGTGGAAGCGTGCGCTGTCCTCAGCGTGCCGGGAGAATGCGAAAACTTCTTGGCAAAGACGGCCACCCTTCGACTGAGGAACCGACGCTGCATCGGGGCGCGGAATACCAGCTCTGCTTGGCACTCACAGAAGCACGTCCTATGAAACGATTGCTCCGCCGTCTCGCTCTTCTGATTTGCGGTGCGTTGCTCGCCGCGCCGGCACTTTGCGAAGAACAAACTGTCGCGTTCACCGGCGCGCGCTTGATTGATGGCAGCGGTGCCGCGCCAATCGAAAACGCCGTGCTCCTCGTCCGCGGCGAGCGCATCGTCGCCGCGGGTCCGGCCGAAAAAGTGCCGACGCCGCCGGGCGCAAAAGTGATCGACCTCGCGGGCAAGACCATCATCCCCGGCCTCATCTCCGCGCACAGCCATCTCGGTTTGGTAAAGGGCGGCAGCGTCGCGCCGGACGAACATTTCACCCGCGAAAACGTCGCCGCGCAGCTCACGCAATTCGAGCGCTACGGCGTCACCGCCCTGCTCGCGCTCGGCGTCGCGCACGATGAGCTCTACGCCTGGCGCGAAGAGCAGCGCACGGGGCACTTTCCCGGCGCGGACATCTTCACCGGCGACCGCGGCATCGGCGTGCCGGAGAGCGGGCCGCCCATCGAAAATTCGAACCCCGTCTATCGCCCAAAGACGCCCGACGAAGCGCGCGAAGCCGTGCGCGAGACCGCCTCCCGACACCCCGACGTGCTGAAAATCTGGGTCGATGATTTCCTCGGCACGGTGCCGAAGATGGCGCCGGAAATCCGCCGGGCGATCATCGACGAAGCGCACAAAAACCGGCTTCGCGTGGCGGCGCATCTTTTCTATCTGGAAGACGCAAAGATGCTCGTCGGCACCGGGCTCGACCTGATCGCGCACGGCATTCGCGACCAGCTCGTGGACGAGGAGTTCATCGCCGCGGCGAAGGAAAAAGGGGTCTGCTACGTGCCGACGCTCGCGCTCGACGAGGCGCAATTCATTTACGCCGAGCACCCCGCGTGGATGGATGACCCGTTCTTCACCCGCGCGGTCGATCCCGACGTTTTGAAGAAATGGCTCTCGCCCGAATACGCCGCGAAAATGCGCGCCGACCCGAAGACGCCGCGCAACAAAGCCGCCGCCGCGATCGGCCAGCAAAACGCGAAACTGCTCCACGACGGCGGCGTGCTGCTCGCCATGGGCACCGATTCCGGCGCGATGCCCGCGCGCATCCCCGGCTGGGCCGAGCACCGCGAGCTGCAGCTTCTCGTCGCCGCTGGCCTCGCGCCGATGGAGGCCCTCGTCTGCGCTACGCGCGGCAGCGCCCGCGCCCTCGGCGACGAGCGCAACCGCGGCACATTGGAAGCCGGCAAGCGCGCCGATTTTCTCGTCCTCCCGGCAAATCCACTCGACGACATCCGCCACACCACGCGGCTCGAAGCGGTGTGGCACGGCGGCAAGCGCGTCGCACCGTGAAGCGTCGCGTGCGCGATCCCCAGCGCGCCCGTGCGCCGATCTGCCGTGCGCCGCCCGTCCGCTGGGGGAGCCGGCGCTGTAGCGATGCCCGGGAATAGGCGCGCACGGTGGCGGCTCTCCGCTTTATGCGTCTTCTCCTTTGGTTTTGCGTGGCGGTATGGATCGCCGGGACGGCGCAGGCGGAGGAAATCGCGGTGCCCGGCGGCAGGATCGATCTGACTTGGACGAGCGCGGCGCCGGACGCCCTGCGCGTGGTCGCGCGAAAATGGATCACCGACTCTGCGGGCGCGGTGGCGGCGTATTTCGGCGGCTCCTTTCCCGTGCGGCGCGTGCGGTTGCGCATCACACCGGTGAATGGCGCTGAGGCAAAGAACGGCACGACTTATGGTTGGGACGGCGCGCTCATCACCCTTTCGCTCGGGCGTTCGGCGACGGGCGCAAGCCTCCGCGACGACTGGCTCCTGCCGCACGAGATGCTTCACCTCGGCTTCCCCTCCGTCGCCGAGCGGCACAACTGGATCGAGGAAGGAATCTCCACGTATGTCGAGCCGATCGCCCGCGCGCGCGCCGGCCTCATCAGCGCGGAAGAGGCATGGGGCGACCTCGTGCGCGGCCTGCCGCAAGGCCAGCCGGAGCGCGGCGACCGCGGGCTTGATCAGACGCACACCTGGGGCCGCAAGTATTGGGGCGGCGCGCTTTTCTGTCTCCGCGCGGACGTGGAAATCCGGCGGCGCACGGGCAACCGGCGCGGGCTGGAGCACGCCCTGCGCGCCATCGTCGCCGCCGGCGGCACGGTCGAGAGC
>CAXSDZ010000081.1:7963-17857 GCA_964235505.1 uncultured Chthoniobacteraceae bacterium | reverse complement strand
GGTCGCGGCTGGCGGCTTCGTGGGCGCGGGGGCGAGCGACCGCGCAGCCGTCGATCGGTTTGACCGCGTCCTGTATTGCGATTTCGACATCTACGTGCGGCGGCCGATCGATGCCGCGCTGGAGGCCGAGCTCGCGCGCAGCCCGCGCTTCATCCACATCCCGAGCTATGTGTCGCAGCAGAAAGTGGTCGGCTGCGGCGTCGTGTTTTACGACCGCGCCTGCGACTGGGATGGCTTCCTGCGCCTGCTCTACGACAAGTGGCACCATGACGAAAAAGCGTGGACCGAGCTGCTCGGCGTGACCTTGGAAACCTTTCCCGAAAGCGGGCTGCCGATGGATCCATGGATTGTGCATTACAACTTCCGCCAGCGCACGCCCGAGGACCTCACGCGGGTGTATCTCATCCACGGCATCTCGCCGGACGACCGCGGCCGGGAGCTGCTGCTCGGGATGGGTTACAAGGCGGATGAAATCGAGTTTCGGTGGACGTGGCGCGACCAGCTCGCGCTGAAAGTGCAGCGCGCCGTGCGCGGACTGACCGGGCGGCGGTGAGAGCTGTAGAGGCGGCTCTGTCCGGCGCTCAAGCCGGACGTGCCGCCTTCGCGCGCAAAATGCACACCCAAGGCGGCACGTTCTGCTTACAGCAGAACAGAGCCGCCTCTACAGCGTGCCCCTCGCAGTGCGCAGAGTTCAAAACTTCATCACCCCCGCGACCAATGGCTCAAATCGCGTCCCAGCAAACGCCCAAGCTCGGCAACTTCAGGCGCAAACTCTGCGCGCAACCGCGCGCCCAGCTCAGGGGCGAGCGGCTCGGGTTTTCCAGCGCGCTCGTTGCGGCGTTCCAGCAGCTTCTGAATCCGGCGGCGCAGAGCAGGCGCGGGGAGCGCGACCCGTGCGAGGCTTTGCGCCCAGCCCGGCGCGCGGGTGAGGAACTCGTGCCACCCGGCGCTGCGCACCTGGCGCCCGACATTGTGCGGCTCCAGCGGCAGTGTGATGTCGTCGCGCACACCGAGAAAGCGGCACGTCTCGCGAAAGACACCCGCGGTATCGGCTCGGAAGTCATCGAAGAGAAACACCCGCACTTGATCGCGGCCAAAGGCATTGAAGAACCGCGCCACCTGCGCCGTGTAGGAAGCGCGACGGCGCAGCGCGATGACGCGCGGCGGCACGCCCGCCGGCACGCCCGCACCAGTCGCGAGGCGTGCGGGCTCGGCGGCGAGCGCGGCTTCCAGCGTGCGGCATGGCTCGATCGCCATGTGGAAGTGCTTCAGGTGCAGCGAGTGCATCATTTCCACCGGCTCACGCAGAATGATGAGGATGGACGCGTGCGGGTTGAAGGCATGGATTTCCTCCGCCGCACACTCCGAGCAAAGGTAGGCCACCGAGCCCTCGCCCGCGCGCCGCGCCGCGCCGGGATCAGCGAAAAGCGCGAGGTAGCTTTCCAGCGTCGCGTATTTCTTCGGCACGAGATCGCGGCCGAAAAAGGTCGGCTCTTTCGGCGAGGAAATGAACAGCTCGGGGTGCGCGCGCAGATAGTTGCAGAGTGCCGTGGTGCCGCTGCGCGGCGCGCCGACGACGAAGAAATCCGGTGGAAGCATCGGGCGCGGAAGCTAGCAGCCATGCGCTTTGCAAGGCAATGACCCAGATCATCGGCATCATGCTCGTGCGGAATGAGGACCGCTTTCTCGCGCGCGCGGCGCGGAATGTCCTCCCCTTTTGCGACCGCCTGCTCATCGCCGACCACGGCTCGCAGGATGCGACACCGGAGATCTGCGCGGAGCTCGCGCGCGGTTCAAAAAAAGTCACGGCGCACCGCATCCGCGACCCGCGCGAATCGCAGGAAATGCTCGCGCCTTTTGCCGGCACGGCGACGTGGGTGCTCGGAGTGGATGGCGATGAGATCTACGATCCCGCCGGACTCGCGCTGGTGCGCGCCGATCTCCAGCGCGGGCTGTGGGCGGAGTGGTGGACGGTCTTTGGCAACGTGCTGAACTGCGCGAAACTCGATGAGGCAAATGGCGTCGCCCGCGGCTGGCTGGCGCCGCCCTGCCGCTCGATGACGAAGCTCTACAACTTCGCGGCGATCGACCGGCTGGACGTGGGCGCGCCGCAGCGGCTCATGGGGCGGGGCGAGCAGTTCCGGCCTGGTTTTGATGCGGGCCGCAGGCTGGAAATTTACAAGACGCTGGCGTGGGAAGAGGCGCGTTTTCGCTGCCTGCACGCCTGCTTTCTGCCGCGCTCTTCGCGCGATGAGAACGCCGCCACAGGGCGGGAAAACATCACGGAGCGGCGCCGGCATTCCCTGCTCGGCTGGGCGCGGCGCGGCTGGGCGCGGCTGCGCGGACGGGCTGCGCCTTCGCACTACAAGCTGGAGAAATACCGGCGTGGCCCGCTGGTGGAAGTGGACGCCGTGCCGTTCTTTCCGCCGGACGCCGCAGACGTGGTGGAGTGACGGCAGGTTTCCTTTACCGCAGAGCGCGCGGAGGACGCAGAGGAGGACTGGAGAAGTGATCCGAGCATCCGCTTTGGAGCGGTTTCAGAGATACGGCGGACGCTCGCAATTTCCTTCGTCTCTTTCTTCATCTTCATCTCTTTCTCACTCCCAATCAGAGAAAGAGATGAAGATGAAGAAAAGGACGAAGGGCGGAACAACTACGCCTTTGTGTAACCCGCTCAATGCAGCCCGCCGCCTCGTCCCTCATTCCTTCTCTGCGGCCCTCTGCGTCCTCCGCGCCCTCTGCGGTAAAGCTGGCTGTCCGCTTCTCGAATAACGCCGTGCTGTGTGCGTGTTCCGTTGCAGGTTGGGTATTGAGCGTTAGATGTCCGATGCTCTCCAAAAGACCGCGCCTCGCGCCGCCCGCCGCCCCTTTCCACCTGTGAGCCTCGCCTCCACTCTCGACACCGCCTGGCTGCGCCAGCTCGGCGACTCCGTGCCAGCGTATCTCGCGCGGCTGCGGGTGGGCGATCAGGTCGGGCGCTATCTGCCGTGTGAGCGCGGCGCCTCGCTGGTCGGGCGCGAGATGGCGTTGGGCTGGAGCTGCTTTGCGCTGAAGCTCCACTACATGCTGGGCCGCTGGGAAGGGCTGCCGGACAGCGAGCGCGCGGCGTGGGTTCGCTTTCTCCAGTCCTTTCAAAAGAACGACGGCGAGGCGGCGTTTGTCGATCCGCCGGAGCAGGCGTGGCTGGAGTCGCACCTGCCTTGGCGCGACCGGCTGCGGTATTGGTTCCGGCGCGGGCAGATGGCGCAGCTCGCGCACGCCACTACGCTCGCGGAGACAAAGCAGGTGATCGCTACGCTCGCGGAAGTGAGCGCGGAGCCGCGCCGTGTTTTCTCCGGTTTTCCCCACACGCCGGAAACGGTTCGCGCGTGGCTGGAAGCGCAGAACTGGGCGCGGCCGTGGGGCGCGGGCGGGCAGAGCGCGGGGCTCGTCGTCTTCATCAAAACGCAGGGGCCGAAGTTCCTCGCCGCATCCGACGTGGAGGCGCTGCTCGCGGTCTGCCGCGACTTTTACGCGAGCATCGCGGACCCGGAGACGGGCGCGTATTTCCGCAGCCGGTCGCAGCCGGAGCATGGCGAACTGGTGAATGGCGCGATGAAAGTGCTGATGGCGCTGGAGTGGCTGGAGGTGGCGCCGCACTTCCCGCAGCAGCTCATGGCGACGTGCCTGCGCCAGCCGCCGTCGCCGCGCGGCTGCCATCTGGTGGATGCCATTTACGTGCTGCACCAGTGCCTCGCCGGGCGCGAGGCGGATGCGACGACGCGCGAGTTTTGCATGCAGGTCTTCGGGCAAATCCGGCAGCACGCGCAAAGCGATGGCGGCTTTTCCTTCCACGCGGACAAGGCGCAGAACAACTACTACGGCGTGCCGGTCTCGCGCGGACTGCGGGAGAGCGATGTGCAAGGGACGTGCCTGCTGGTGTGGGCGCTGGCGATGATCTGGCGGGTGATGGAGCCAGGCGGCGCGGAGTGGAAGGTGATGAAGCCGTGATGCGATTTGAAAAGGCTGGAGGTTGGAAAGGCGCTGCCCTCAAAACGATCGTTTGCCTTGGATCGTTCGCCTTCACCTTCTTTTTTAGTTGCCTGCTGTTTGCCGTTGCGTTTGCGGCGGTCGCATCTGCCGCAAGATACTTTGGCCATAACCTTTTGGCAGCTTGGCTAAACGTGCCGCCTCCGGTGCTTGCAGCGATGCTAGCTTTCAAATCTGCAAAGGCCGGTTTGCGGCACGAGCGCGCACGGCAGGAGAAGGCCCGAACGAAACCAGCACACTGATGGTGAGGTGCCTGCGAAGTCCGCAACGTCCGTGACCTTCCTCACCGCCACCTACGGCTCGCGACACATCGGAATGCTGCTCGCGCACTTGCATTCCATCGCGCGCACGCACCGCGATGCGACAATCGAAGTGCGGCACCAAGACCTGCCCGCGGCGCAGCTCGACGCGCTCGTCCGCGCCCATCCGCGCGTGCGGTTCCTCACCACGCACTTCGATTTCACCCGCGACCGCATCCAGCGCATTTCCTCCAAAACGCTTGCCTGGGAGCAGGCAGCGCTCGCTCAATCAGACGATGAGGAGGCGTGTTTTCTGGATGTCGATACGCTGGTCTGCCGCGACCTGCGCCCGTATTTCTCAGACCCGGAGTGCGATGTGGTTTTCACCTACAAAGACGATGGCTTTGTGCTGAATACCGGCGTGCTGCTTTGCCGCCTGAATGCGGCGTCGCGGGCATTTTTCCAAAGCTGGCGTGAGGCGACACTCGCGATCCTGCGTGATGCCGAGCGCTTTGCGCGGGCGAATGATCCGCGACTCCCATTCGGCGCGGCAGACCAGATGGCGCTGCACGAGATGCTCGGTTATCGCGCGGGCGAAACGCGCTACGAAGTGGAGATCGCCGGGCAGCGCGTGCGCTTCCGCGGCGAGCCGTGCGCCGTGCTGAATGAAACGCGCTGCGCGCCAATCACCACGCACACGCACCTCCTGCATTTCAAAGGGGGCTGGCAACCGATCCTGCTCGATGGCTGGCGCTTCACCCGGAACCGCCCGCGCGCGGCTTGCGCCGAGATGTATCTCTTCTATCTCGCCACGTTTTCCGAGGCGCTCGCGCACTTGAACGCGACCCTCGGCACGCGCTGGCAACCGCGCGAATTTGGCATTCACCTCCCGCGTTACCTCGCGCGGCAGAATCCGCGTTGGCAGCGGCTCGGCTACGCGCTCCACTCCGCCGCGGCGCTCGCGCGAGAAGGCGCGGACTTTGCGCGCCGCGCGCTCCGCCTCGCCTCCCGAAAACTCCACCTGTGCCGAACGTCCCATTGATCCTCGCCAATCTCCGCCGCCGTGCCGCGGACACCCTTTCGCAGGCCACGAGCCCACGCGGCGTCGCACGCGTCGCGATGAACCTGCGCCCGGTCTATGCGTCTTGGGGCGGCGGAAACCAGTGGCTCACGCAGACGGTGCGCTACCTTCGGGCCACCGGATATTCCGTGCGTTTCGACCTCCGCGCGGAGGTGGATGCGGTGCTGCTCACGCACTTCGGGCTCACGGGAAAGACGAGCTTTTCGCTCCCTGAGCTGAGGGCGTATCTCGCCGCCCGTCCGCACGTGCGCGTGGTGCATCGGGTGAATGATAATGACGTGCGCAAGGGCACGGGCGAAATGGATCGGCGCCTCGCGGAATACGATGCGCTGGCGCACCACACGGTCTTCATCTCGCGCTGGCTGCGCGATCATCATGCCGCGCGGTGGTTCGATGCGGGCCGACCGCACAGCGTGGTGATCAATGGCGCGGAGGCCGCGACTTTCCACCCGATCGGGAGCACGCCGTGGCAGCCCGGCGAGCCGCTGCGACTCGTGACGCATCACTGGTCGGACAATTGGCTGAAGGGCTTCAAAGTGTATGCCGAGGTGGATCGCATGATCGCGGATGGCGAGCTGCCGGGCGTGGAGCTGTGGGTCATCGGGCGCTGGCCAGCGGAGATCCGGTGGCGCGCGGCGCGGACCTTCCCGCCGGCGAATGGCGAGGCGCTCGCGGGGCTGCTGCGGCAGTGCCACGCGTATCTCACCGCGTCGCTGTGGGAGCCGGGCGGCATGCATTTCATCGAAGGCGCGCAGTGCGGGCTGCCGGTGCTTTTCCACGAGGACGGCGGCGGCATTTGCGAAGTGGCGGAGCGCTTTGGGATCTGCTTCCGCGACGATGTGGGCGGCGCGATCGGCGCGCTGCGCGAGCGCTACCCGGAGCTGCGCCGCGCGGTGCTCGCGGATGCGCCGTCGGGGGATGAAATGGGGCTGCGCTATCGCAAGATCGTGCAAGGCGTGCTGGCTGCGGGAACTGGTTTGCAGCCATGACGCTCATCGGCTTTGCCCGCTCCCTGCGCGATCTTCCGGCGCGGTGGCGCTTCCGCGCGGCACTGCGGCGGCGGGCGTTCTCGCTGCCTGTCGGCGAGCCAGTCCTTTCCTTTGGCGAGGCGTTTGGAAAAGCCGGGGAACGGGTGCATGGCGGGCGGGTGAAGCTCGGGCATCTCGCACGCGGCTTCGCGCGGGATGAGGAGCGCTTCAACGTGCTCTACTTCGTCTCCAGCGCGATCCCGCCGCACGCGTGCGAGCTGGTGAGGTGGGCGAAGGCACGCGGCGCAAAGTTCGTGTGGAATCAGAACGGCGTCGGCTTTCCGGCGTGGGCGGGGAGCGAGACGGAGCGCTGGAACCGGCCCATGCGGCAGCTCCTGCGCCTGGCGGATTTCGTCGTCTATCAAAGCGCGTTTTGCCGCGAAAGCGCGGACCGCTTTCTCGGAAAACCGCGCTGCGAATCGGCGGTGCTTTTCAATCCTGTGGATCTCGCCGCCTTTTCGCCCGCGCCCGAGCCGCCGGGGCTGGAGTGCTGCCGGCTCCTCGCCGCGGGCACGCACAACCAGAGCTTCCGAGTGCTGGGTGCAATCGAGACCGTGAAGCACCTGCGCAAGCTGCGGCAGCCTGCGCATCTCACGATTGCCGGCGAGCTGCGCTGGCCGCGCGCAAAGCTCGACGTGAAGGAAGCTATCGCGCGCTGCGGAGTCCTGGATGCGGTCGAGCTGCGGCCAGCTTTTTCGCAAGGTGAAGCGGCGGAAATGCTGCGCGCTTCCCACGTGCTGCTGCACGCGAAGTATCACGACCCGTGTCCCACGATGGTCCTCGAGGCGCTGGCGTGTGGCGTCCCGGTGGTCGGCTCGCGCAGTGGCGGAATGCCGGAGCTGCTCGGCCCGGCGGATGAAGCCGGCGAGCTGCTCGAGGTGCCGCTCGGCTGGGACCGCGCGGAGTATCCGCACCCGCTGGCGCTGGCCGAGGCGGTGGCGCGGATCATGATCGCCTGGCCGGAGCGTAGCCGGATGGCGCGGGCGCGGGCGGAGCGCTTGTTCGGTGCGGAGGCGTGGCTGCGCGAGCACGCGCGGATCTTCGAGCGGGTGCTCGCGGCGAGCTGAAATCCTGCGATGCCAGCGCCGCTCCTTTCTATCCTCATGTCCGTGCACAATGGCGAGCCATTCGTGGACGCGGCGGTGGAAAGTGTGCTGCGGCAGACGTGGCGCGATTGGGAGTTCGTCATCATCGATGACGCCTCCACGGACGGCACGCCGCAGCGGCTCGCGAGCTTTCACGACCCGCGCATCCGCGTGGTGCGAAACGCGGAAAACCTCGGCCTGACTGCAAGCCTGAATCGCGGGCTGGAGCTCGCGCGCGGCGAGCTCGTCGCGCGGCAGGACGCGGACGACATTTCGCACCCGGAGCGGCTCGCGCGGCAGGTCGCTTTCCTGCACGCAAATCCAAGCATCGCCGCAGTGGGCGCGCAGGCGCGGCTGATCGATGCGCACGGCCGCTCGCTGGGCCGCAAGGATTTCCCGCTCGGCCACCGCGGCATCGTGTTTGCGCATCTTTTCGACAACGCGCTGGCGCACTCCGCGGTGACGTTTCGCCGCGCGGCGGTGCTGGATGTGGGCAGCTACGACGAGGCATTTCGCGCGTCGCAGGATTACGAACTGTGGTCGCGGCTCGGCGAGCGGCACGGGCTGGCAAACCTGCGCGAGCGGCTGGTGACGTTGCGCGTTTTGGAAAGCTCCGTCACGCGCACGCACCGCCAGCCCGAGCTGATCCGGCGTGTGCAAGCCGCGCATTTTTCCCGGCTTTTTCCCGGGCGCGAGGCCAGCGGGGAAGAGCTGGAGCTGATCGGACAATTCCGGTCGCGCGTGGAGCCCGCGGCGCTCGCGCGCTTTCACGCGCTGCTGCGCGAGCTGCTGGATGCCTACCACGCCGCGTGGCCAGAGACGCGGATCACAGGCGACTTCTGCCGCACGCTGGCGCTGCTGCACGAGCGGCTCGGCTACAATCTGCTGCCGTTTTCGCGTGGCTCCGGCTTCCCTGAAATCGCGCGCGCCATTCGCCTCTGGCCACCGCGTGTGCTGGCGCTGCCCTGGGCACGAATCGCTGCGCTTCTCTTGCTGGGAGTTCGCGCACGCCGCTGGTATGATCGCTTCGCACCGAAAAGAAAACCCATCTCGCTGTGAACCGCCGAAGCCGCATTTTGCATGTCATCGACAGCCTCGATCTCGGCGGTGCGCAGGTCGTGCTTTTGAACCTCATCCAGCACGCGGATCGCGCGCGGTTTCAGCACGAGGTGGCGGCGATCCACGGGCGCGGGGTGTTCTGGAAAGCGCTGCGGGCGACGGGTGTGCCGGTGCGCTCGCTGTCGTTTCATCACTACTTTCCGAGCTACGTCTTTGGGCTGCTTTGGCTGCTGCTGACGCGCCGGCCGGATGTGGTGCATTGCCATCTGCTCGCTGCGAATGTGATTGCGAAACCGCTCGCCGCACTGTGCGGCGTGCGGGTGCGGATCAATCACGACCACTGCAACGACAAGCTGACAGATCCCCGCCCGTGGGCGCTGCCGGCGGACCGCTGGACCAATCGCTTTTCCACGCACGTGATCGCCGTTTCGGAATCGACGCGCGCCTTTGTGGAAAGGCACGAAGGCGTGCCCCGCGAGCGCACTTCGACGATCCACAACGGGATTGATTGCGTCGCTTTCCAGCCGCAGCCGGCGCAACGCGCTGCCGCTCGGGAGCGCTGGCAGTTGCCGGCGGATGCGTTTGTCGTCGCCGGAATCGGGCGGCTCACGTTTCAGAAGAACTTTGCGTTGTTTCTCGATGTGGCCGCGGCAGTGCTGCGCGAGCATCCGCACGCGTTCTTCGTCCTTGTGGGCACGGGCGAGGACGAAGCCGCTCTCCGGGAGCAGGCGGGGCGGCTCGGCATCGCGGATCGCGTGCGCTTTCTCGGCTACGTCGGCGAGATGGCGGCGCTGTATCCCGCCCTCGATGCGTTGCTGCTCACTTCGCGTTACGAAGGGCTGCCGATCACGATCCTTGAAGCCATGGCCGCAGGCGTGCCGATCGTCGCCTCGCAGCTCGATGGCATTGCCGAAGTGCTCGCGGATGGCTGCGATGCCGCGCTCGTGCCGGCGGATGACGCGGCGCAGTTTGCCGCGCGGGTCGGCGAGCTCATCACACAGCCCGGCATGGCAAAAAGCCGCGTCGATTCCGCGCTGGCGAAGGTGCGCGCGAGCTATTCTGCAGAACGCATGACGCGTGAAGTGGAAGCGATTTATCTGCGCTATCTGGAAGGGAAGCGCGGATGACTTTGTTTCTAAGTGGGAACCTTCTTTTCGCGCGCTCGCGCGAGGGCTCCTGCCCTCAAGCGCAACGAGCAGCCGGGCTCATGCCCGTCGAGAACGCGGCGCTGAAAGCAAAAGCGCCGTTCCTCGGGCAGGCGCCCGGCGCCGGCGGGCCACGGTCACGGTCCGGGCGCCGGGGCGCGAGGTGATGAAGCCGCCGTGCACGTGGACCCGGTAGCCGTTGGGGTACTGCACGGCCGGGACGGCGAT
>CAXSDZ010000081.1:6909-7953 GCA_964235505.1 uncultured Chthoniobacteraceae bacterium | reverse complement strand
GGGCAGGAGCCCGGCGATTCCACGCACGAGGGCAGGAGCCCTCGCGCGAGCGCGCGTTTTGCGAAACGCCGCAGTGTCTCGAGAAGAACATGAACGGTGTCTTCTGCGACTGGCGCGCGAACCGCGGCAACCCGAAAGGGCAGCTCATCCTCGCGCTGTTCCGTCTCGCGCAGGCGGTGCGGGTGCTGCCGCACCCTTGGTGGCTGCTCGGCGCGCCGGTGCTCGCCATCTATGAGGTCGGGGTCGTGTGGGTGCTCGGCGTGGAGCTGCGCTACCAGACGCGCGTCGGCCCGCGGCTGCGGCTCTTCCACGGCGTGGCGCTGGTGGTGCATGAAGGGACGATCCTCGGCGCGGACTGCACGCTGCGGCAGTCCACCACGATCGGCAGCAAGACGCTCGCTGATGGGCCGGACAGCGCATCTCCGATCCTCGGCGACGGCGTGGACGTGGGCGCAAACGCGGTAATCCTCGGCCCGGTGCGGATCGGTGATCGTGCGGTGATTGGTGCCGGCGCAGTAGTCGTAAAGGATGTGCCCGCGGGCGCGGTGGTGGCGGGAAATCCCGCGCGGGTGGTGAGGGCGGGGGTGGAGCGGGGAGCGTAAAGCGGGGAACGTGGGAGCCTCGGGCATCCGTCACTCTCCTTTCCGCCTTGGCCTCTCCCTCGCTTTCCTGGCGGTGGGAAGGCGGTGGCGGTGGAGAAGAGCGCGCCGCGTTTTCCCGCTCCGCCAACCAAGTGCGGGAGCTGTGCGGGTTTGCTGCCGTTGACGCGCCGCGCGCACGCCGCCTACGCTTCCGCCGCTATGTTCCCCCGGAATGATCGTCCTCGATCGCAGCTGCTCGTGAGCGCAGGCCTGGTGCTCGCAGGCGGCGTCATCGGCTTTTTGCTGAGAGGCGGTGGTAGCGCGGGGGAGAAGCCGAGTGCCGCCCCGTCGGCGCGGACTCCACTCGCGGCGCGACACTCCGCCGGTGGCGATGCGGGCACCTCCCGCACAGCAGCCGGCGCCGACGACTCATTCCTGTTTGAGGGCAGTCTACTCAGCCCTG
>CAXSDZ010000081.1:0-6899 GCA_964235505.1 uncultured Chthoniobacteraceae bacterium | reverse complement strand
ACCGGGCGCAGCGTTTCTCACCGGCGCGGAAAGCGAGCCGGGACAGGTGACCGATTTCAACGGCGCGCTCCGCTCCGTTCTCGCGGAGCCGAACCGTTCGCGCCGCTATCTGCGCCTCACCGAGCTCGTGGGGCAGATCGAGCCGGGCGAGTTCGGCGCGGCGATCAAACACGCGCAAACGATCGCGCCACGGGACCGCTGGGAAGTGATGAGCGTGCTGTGCGGACGTTGGGCCGAGAGCGATCCGCAGGCGGCGATTGCATTTGCGAGCGATCCTGCGAACCGCAGCATGCGCCAGGGGCTGCTCAACAACATCGTTGCGTCGTGGGCAGCTTATGCGCCGGATGCGGCGGTTGAGTGGCTGAAAAAAGTGTCGGCCCCTCAGGAACGTCTGAGCCTGGCGAACGGGATCGTGGACAGCCTCAGCCGGCGCGATCCGGCTCGCGCGATCGAGGTGCTCCAGAGCATGCCCAGCAGCATGCAGAATGGCTGGGCACTCACCAATGTCTTCGCGCCGTGGGCGCAGAGCGATCCGACCGCGGCTGCCACTGCGGCACTGTCATTGCCCCCGGGACACGGGCGCACTTCGGCGGTCACAGCCATCGCCTCGACCGTCGCGGCAACCGATCCGCAGCAGGCTGTGATCTGGGCAGAGCAGTTGCCCGACCGCCAGATGCGCCATGCCGCGCTGTCGAGTGTCGCCAGCACTGCGGCGCAAAGCGACCCGCGGCTTGCCTTCGCAATCAGCGAAAAGATCGCGGACCGCCGGCAGCGCGGGCAGGCGCAAAACATGGCGATCAGGGTGTGGGCCAACGCTGATCCAGACGCGGCGCAAAGCTACGTGCTTTCTCTCCCGAGCGGACCGGAGCGCAACGCGATGCTCGGCTCCATGGCGAACCAGCTCTCGCAGCAGGATTCCGCCCGCGCGCTCGCGCTGGTAGAGCAGTTGCCCAGCGGGATGCGCGCGGATGCGACCAGCAATTTGATCTCAAATGTTGCGGAAATCGACCCACCGGCAGCCAGCGCGCTGGCGCTAAATCTGCCGCTCGGCGAGAAGCGCGACCAGGCAATCAATGGGGTGACTTCGCGCTGGGCACGGACGGACCTTTTCGGCGCGCTGGAGTGGACGGCGAAGCTGCCCGAGGGCGAGCCTCGCACGCGCGCGCTCGGCAAAATGGCTCAGGAGTGGGTCCAGAATGATGTGCGGGCAGCGGCGGATTGGTTTGGAAAAAATGGGCTGCTGACGGAGGGCACTGCCGGCTCCATCGCCTCTGGCTGGGCAGCGCAGGATCCCGAGGCTGCGCTGCGTTGGACTTCGCAGTTGTCGGAAGGCAAAACCCGCGATCAGGCGAACGCGAATGTGATCAACGCTATCGCGGAGAACAACCCGGCGGAAGCCGCGCGCCTGCTGGCGTCTCGGCTCCCGGCTGCGGCGCAGGCGAATGCCACGGGCCAGCTTTCAACCACTTGGGCGCGCACCGATCCCGATGCCGCAGCGCGATGGGCAGAGGGACTTGCAGACGATCGCGCCAGAGTCGATGCCATGCGCAATGTGGCGCGCACCTGGGCGGAGCAGGAGCCAGCCGATGCGGCGCGCTGGCTGCAAAAGCTCCCCGCCGGCACCGCACGGGATGGTGCGGTGGAGGAGTTTTCCAAAGGCATCGTAGGCACCGATCCCGAAGGCGCGCTCGCCTGGGCAGGCACGCTAGGCGACGCCAGCCAGCGTGCGAGCCGGCTCGAAAACCTCGCCTTCCAATGGATGCGCGCCGATAGCGCCGCCGCGCGCCAGTGGATCGCGGCGAGCGATCAGCTGAAGTCGGAGGCGAAGCAGCGGCTGCTGGGAGCTGGCGCGAAGTAAGCGCTCCTTTTTTTCCCGATGAAGCTTTTCGAACAGCTCCGGGATGAAGCCGCGGCGGCGGGGCTCGACTACCTCCTCATCGGCGGACACGCGGTGATTGCTCACGGGTTTGCCCGAAACACCGCCGACATCGATCTGCTCATCTCCGCCGATCAGCATGCTGCCTGGCGAGCCTGGTTGGTGCAGCGCGGCTATCGCATGTTCGTAGATCAGTTTGCCTTCATGCAGCTCCACGCGCCTCCGGGGGAGCTGCCGCTTGATGTGATGATCGTCGATGCTCCGGTCTTTGCGAAGATGAAGGCGCTCAGCGTCCGGCGCGTGGCGGAAACGGTCGAGCTGCCGGTCGTCGGCGCCGTGCATCTGATCGCGCTGAAGCTCCACACGATGAGACAAAACCCGCGCCGTGGCGGCCGCGACTGGCTGGACATCGACGCCCTCGTGCGCGTGTGCAAGCTGGACGTGGACGATCCGGAACTCCGCGCTATCGTCGAAAAACATGGAGGAACCGACGCTTATCGAAGGCTCCGGCGTGGTTATTAAGCACGCCGACGGCAACATCTCGATCGACTACGGCGATCTCGTGCTGCCGGTGATGCCGCCGGACATGCCGGAGCGGCCGGAGGAGGATTTTGACCACGCGGCTTTCTACGAGCACATGGCGTGGCTGCGGCGCGCTTTTCCAAACTCGTATCCGACGGCGGAGGAGCGGCTGGCTCGGAAGGCGGACGTACGCTTTGTGCTGTGAAGGAAACGAGGTGGGAGCGAGGTGGTGACGTGAGTGAAGCGAATGTGCGGTGACTTGCCGCGTTGCCCCCCGCGACACGTGGTGATAGCGTCCGCGCACCATGGGCCAAGCTGCGCTGAAAAACGATTTCATCACCGAAGAAGAGTATCTCGCCGGCGAGGAACTGACGGAGGATTGGCACGAGTATGTGGATGGAAAGGTCTTCGCGATGGCGGTGCCGACGGACACGCACGCGGAAATTTCTGGCAGCATCTTCCTGTCGGTCGGCAGCCTGCTACGCGGTCGGCGCTGCCGCCCTTTCAAAGGCGATATGCGGGTGCGGATCGCTTTTCTCGACCGCAAGATTCACTATATCCCCGACGTGGTGGTGGCTTGCGACGATCCGCCGCCAGACCGGCGTTTCCGCGAGCAGCCGCTGGCTATTTGGGAAGTATTTTCCGAGAGCAGTGAGCAGACGGATCAGCGCGAAAAGCTGCTCGCCTACACCCTGCTGCCTACGCTGCGGCATTACTTCATGCTGCGGCAGGACCGGATGGAGATCGCGCATCTGTGCCGCACGGGGGAGAGGCGACAGGATTGGACGGAGACGGTATTCACCGCTGCTGGTGACATGATCGAGGTGCCGGAGATTGGCTACAAACAAACGCTCGCGGAGATCTATGCCGACGCTGGGTTGTAGCTTGCGGAGCTGAGAGGCGACATTCCATTTGCCACCCGCGGAACGCGCGCGGATAGTCTCGGCCCTTCTTTTCTCCAAGAAAACTCCTATGACTCTGACCGAAAAAGTCCTCGCGCGCGCCAGCGGCAAGGCGCACGTCCAGCCAGGCGACAATGTGTGGGTGAACGTGGATGTGCTCATGACTCACGACGTCTGTGGGCCGGGGACGATCGGGGTCTTCAAGCGCGAGTTCGGCAAGAGCGCGAAAGTCTGGGACAAGAGCAAGGTGGTCATCATCCCAGACCACTACATCTTCACCGCGGACTCGATGAGCAACCGCAACGTCGATATCCTGCGCGACTTCGTGCGGGAGCAGGAGCTGCCTTACTTTTACGACGTGATCGATGACCCGAATGGGCACTGGCATTTCGACGCCAGCAAGGGGCTGCACGACCGCCAGCACGGCTCGAAATACACCGGCGTCTGCCACACCACGCTGCCGTGGAAAGGACATCTGCGGCCCGGCGAAATCCTCTTTGGGACGGACTCGCACACGTGCATGGCGGGGGCTTTCAACCAGTTCGCCACGGGCATCGGAAACACGGACGCGGGGTTCATCCTCGGCACGGGCAAGCTGCTCATCAAGGTGCCGGAAACGATGCGCTTTTTCCTCGAAGGACAGATGCAGCCGGGCGTGATGGCGAAGGACGTGATCCTCCACGTAATCGGCGACATCGGCTTCGACGGGGCGACCTATCGCGCGATGCAGTGGGAAGGCCCGGGCGTCCACGCGATGAACATGGATGACCGGATGACGATCGCGAACATGGCGATCGAGGCGGGCGGCAAGAACGCGATGTTCCCGTGCGACGAGAAGACGATCGAATACGTCAACGGACGCACGGCGGAGAATGGGACGAAGAGCGACTTCGAGCCGGTGGAGCTCGATGCGGAGCAGAGCTTTTCCTACGACAAAACGTTCGACCTATCGAAGCTGGAGCCGACCGTCGCCTGCCACCCGGACCCGGGCAATCGCCGGCTCGCGCGGGAGATGGGCGACGTGAAGCTCGACCGCGCCTACATCGGCTCGTGCACCGGCGGGAAGACGAGCGATTTCCTGGCCTTTGCGCAGGTGGTGAATGGCAAGAACGTAGCCATTCATACCTTCGGCGTGCCGGCGACGACAAAGGTCGTGCAGGAGCTGAAGGACACGCAATGGGATGGGAAAAGCGTCTGGAGCATCCTGGAAAATGCGGGCGTGCAGATGACGGAAAACGCCTCGTGCGCCGCGTGCCTCGGCGGGCCGGTGGATACCTTTGGCCGCATGAATACGCCGATGAAATGCATCTCGGCGACCAACCGCAATTTCCCCGGGCGCATGGGCCACAAGGAGTCGCAGGTTTTCCTCGCGAGCCCTTACACAGTGGCGGCGAGCGCGCTCACGGGCCGCGTGACCGATCCGCGGGAATTTGTGAGTTGAGCACCATGCGCCGGTGGGTGTTTGCGCGGGGATCGCACAGGAGGGCAGCGCGCTGGGCAGCGTCGTGCGTGGCGCTCTCGCTGTGTGTTTTTGCGGGCTGCTCGACGCCTTCAGGGCCGCAGTCGCCAAATGAGCTGTGGATGTCCGCCGTGCCGGCGGCGCAGTTCTTTAAATACGGTCCGGCGCAGGCATTCGGGCCGGATTTCAATCTCTCGGAAGGCCAGCGCGTGAAGATGCTTCAGCGCGAGTTTGGCTTCAGCCGTGTGCTGCTCGCGAATGGGCAAAGCGGCTACATCGCCACCGAAGATTTGAAGCCCGCGCCGCCAGAACCGACTCCACGCCTGACTGCTTCACCCGCGCTTTTCCCCGCTCCCGCCCGCAGCATGTCGATCGCTGCCGCGGGGCAAAAGAAACGCTCCTCCGGCGCCACGCGTTCGCAGCCGCTACCCGAGCCAAAGCTCGACCTCTCGGATGTGCCTTCGCCACCGCTGCCGACCGACCCCGAAAAGCCCGCGCCGAAGATGCGCTTCTGAGCGTCAGCGTTGGTTTGCACTTGGAACTCCGCGCCCATTCCTCCGACCTTTTCGCTTATGCCAAATACCCTCACCAGCCCGGTCTATGTCGTGCAGGATAACATCGACACGGACCAGATCATCCCGGCGCAATATCTCACGCTCGTGCCCACCATTGCCGAGGAATACGAGAAGCTCGGCAGCTACGCGCTGATCGGGCTGCCAGACCATCTTTACCCGACGCGCTTCGTGCCGGAGGGCACGATTAAGACACCGTATCAGATCGTGATCGCGGGCCGGAACTTCGGCTGCGGTTCGTCGCGCGAGCACGCGCCGATCGCCATGGGCGCGGCCGGGGCGCAGGCGGTGATCGCAGATTCCTTTGCCCGCATCTTCTTCCGCAACTGCGTGGCCACCGGCGAGCTGTATCCTTACGACGCCAAAGAGCGCCTCTGCGACACGGTCCAGACGGGCGACATCGCCACGCTCGATTTCGATGCCGACACGCTCACGGTTGGCGGCAAGACTTATCAGCTCAAGCCGCTCGGCGAAGTGCGCCCGGTGATCGATGCCGGCGGCATTTTCAACTACGCGCGGCAGACCGGCATGATCGCCAGCGCGCCGTAGCGGGCTCAGCGCTTCGTGAGCGCGTCGAACGGGATGCGCGTCTCGCTCACTGCGGCAAGGCGCGTGCGGAAGAGTTCGCGCAGGGCGAGGCGGCCGCTCCCGTCGAGCTTGTCGCGGCGGATCGCGGCAAAGTGGCGCTCGCAGGCTTTGCGGCTCGGGTCGTCCCAGCGCGCACTGGTGAGGCCGTGGGTTTCCAGCGCTGCGCGCAAAGTGGGCGCGTCGAGCGTGACGGCGTCGCGCCGCGCGTGGGAGCGGTTGATGACGTAGGCAAAGGCGCCGATCGCGCGGTCGAGCAGGATCCAGGGGAAGTTCAGCGCGCGATACGGGCCAACCGCGAGCGCACCTCCGCCGACGCGGAGCTTGCCCGGCAGCAGCCGGCTGAGGGCAGGCGGCAGCGCGCCACCGGGGACATCCACGGTGAGCTCGGGCCGCCGCTTGCCGAGCACAAAGGCGCTGCCCGCGCCGATCGCGGTGCCGAGGACCGTGCCGAGCAGCAGCGTGTGGCCGGCGGTGAGCACGTCGGTGCTCGCGCCTGCGATGGCGCCGGTCACCGCGCCCGCGGTGATGAGCTGCTTCTCCTCCAGGCCGAACATCTTCCACGTCTCCTCGGAGAAAAGGTCGTTGGAAAAAAGGCGCTCCGCCGTCGCGCCCGCCTTCACGAGATTGTGCCCGAAAAGCGCAATGATCCGGCCATGCGCGCGCACTTCGATCGCCACGACGTCGCGCGTGTAGCGCGTCTTCAGCTCTTCGCCGAGCGCGGCGCGGCGCGCGGGGAGCGCGCCCTCCGGCAGCGTCGCCGATTCGCGGTGGCGCAGGCAGGCGGCGATTTCCTCCACGATGATTTCCGCGCAATCCGCCAGCCGCGATTCCCACTCGCCGCGCAAGACTTGCACCGCCTGCGCGAGCTTCGGCTTCCACCCCTGCTCGATGTGCGCGAGCGTTTCCAGCAGCTCGATACGGTCGGCAAAAGTGGCGTGGTGCGCGTTGAACTCGCGCACGGCGTTGAAGTGCAACCCGAG
>CAXSDZ010000080.1:0-18232 GCA_964235505.1 uncultured Chthoniobacteraceae bacterium | reverse complement strand
ACAGCTCATGCCGGCCGCGGGTCAGTTGAGCTTTGCCGAAGCGAACCGCCTCATTCACTCAGGAAGTGCCTGCCTGGGCTGGCAATGCCATCCCAGCCCGAGCGCAACGCGCTTCCAGGCGATGAGAGTCGTGGCCGGCACGGCGGGCGGCATCCCGCTTTTCCTCCCAAATGGCGCCGATCTACGCCCGACCATGGACATGGTCAAAGCGGCGATCTTTTCCTCCCTCGCGGAAAAAGTCGTCGGTGCGCGGGTGCTCGACCTTTTCGCCGGCACCGGCGCACTCGGCCTGGAGGCTCTCAGCCGGGGTGCGGCGTCGGCCATCTTTGTGGAAAGCAATCGGCGGGTGTGTGCGACGATTGAGCGGAATTTCGATAAGACCCGCCTGCGCGGCCCGGTCCACACCATGGATATTTTCGCCTACCTAGACCGCCTCGCACCGCCCGCTGGTTTCGACTTGATCTTCGCCGATCCGCCGTATGCCAAAGCGCGCGGGGAGCGCGACTTTGCGCCCGAGTTGCTCGCTTCCGAATCGCTGCGCCGGGTGCTCGCGCCGGATGGCATCTTCATCCTCGAGCACCTGCCCAATGCGAGCCTCCCGCTTGCCGAATATTGGCGATGCTCCCGGCAAAAGCGCTACGGCGCGACGGAGGTCGCATTTCTCCATGCTGCGGTGGAGAACGCCTGATGCGTCGCCGGGGATGGCCATAAACCGCTGCCGCTCGCAAAGGGGCGCACGGCGAAAAAAGCTGCCATTCCCATGCGAGAGCCAGCGCTCACCCGCCCTACTTTCGCACCTCTGATTTCGAGCATTTGCCCTCCACGCCTCGCTGCCCATGTCCTCCCCTGCCCTTCCCGCCGACGCCCGCCGATCGCTGCGGATCTACAATCTGTTCTTCCCCTTCGTCTTCGCCGCGCTGCTTCCCAGCTTCCTCCTGCGCATGTTCCGGCGGGGGCACTATCGCCAGCACTTCGGTCAGCGTCTCGGCATCTACTCCCGGGAAGATCGCGCGCGCTTCGCCACAGCTCGCTGGACGTGGATTCATTCCATCAGCGTCGGCGAAACCCTCATCGCACTGAAGCTCGCCCGCGAGCTGCACGAGCGCGATGCCAGCGTGCGCATCCTCCTTTCCGTCACCACCACCACTGGCCTCGGCCTTGCCCGTGACGCTGCCGCCGACTGGCTGGAGCCACTCTACAACCCGGTCGATTTCCTCCCGATCGTCCGCCGCGCCCTCGCCGTGCTGCGCCCCGCGCGGGTGATCCTGATCGAAGGCGAAGCCTGGCCCAACCTTCTCGCCGAATGCCACCGCCGCGGCATCCCCATCTCCCTCGCGAACGCCCGGCTTTCACCCCGCTCAGAGCGGCGCTTCCGGCGTTTCCGGGCATGGACAGGCCCCATTTTCCGCCTCCTCGACCGCATCGCCGTGCCTGAGCCGGATGACGTGCCGCGGTGGGAATCGCTCGGCGTGCCGCGTGAAAAACTGACCGTCACCGGCAGCATCAAATTCGACGACTCCGCCTCGGCCGGAACTTCGCGCGAGCAGGAATTCCGCGCCCTGCTCGCACCACTCGGAGTTCGCGACGAGACACCCATCCTCGTCGCCGGCAGCACGCACGACGGCGAAGAAGCCATCCTCGCGAGCCTCGGCGTCGAACTGCGCCGCACCGTGCCCGACCTTTTCCTCATCCTCGTCCCGCGCCACGTCGAGCGCACCGCCGGCATCCTGCGCGAGCTCGCCCCGCTCGGCCTGCGCATCGCCCGCCGCACTGCCCTCCCGCCTTCCGGTGCCGTCTCCCCGTGCGACCTCTTCCTTGTCGATACGACAGGCGAACTACGCGACTGGTATGCCCTCGCGACAATCGCCTTTGTGGGCAAAAGTCTGACGGCCATCGGCGGTCAAAATCCTGCTGAGCCGGCGATCCTCGGGAAGCCCACGATCTTCGGTCCGCACATGGAAAACTTCGCCTCCCTCGCCGCGCACCTCGTGGCTCGAAATGCTGCAATCCAAGTATCCGGCCGAGCCGAACTCCACGCCCAATTGCATCTTCTCCTCTTCGACGCCCCCCGCCGCGCCGCCCTCGGCCGCTCCGCTCGTCATGCCCTCAGCGCCCATCAAGGCGCCACCCGCCGGACAGCCGCGATCCTCGGCGACGACCCGCTGGGAAGCGCATTCCCCTCCTCCAAGCGCTGAAGCATTTCGCAGCCGCGAAGACCCATCCGAGCCCCGAGCGCCGACATTCGCAAAGCATAGCCCGCAGAATCCCCGCTTCTTAGCCAGCCCAGCCCCATCCCGAAGCGGCCGAAAAAACCTGCTTGCGCCAGCGCCCCCCTTTCCCCATATTCCCGCGCTCGTTTCTGAACTGAAACGACCCTATCGTCCAGCGGTTAGGACACCGCCCTTTCACGGCGGATACACGGGTTCGAATCCCGTTAGGGTCACCAGTATCCATCAGGGTTTGCGGGCGATCTGGATTTTAACGTGACAAATCTGGCAGGATTGCGGGTGTAAAAAAAGAAGAAGATCGAGGTCAAGGAGGGCAACATCACGGTCCCGATCTACATGTTTTCTGATGGCCGGTTTTGCGTAGATACGATGCTCGGAGAGAAGCGGAAGCGGATTACGCGCACGTCTTTGGAAGCGGCGAAGTTGGAGGCTCGCCGCGTCATCGCGCAGGTTGCCGCAGGCCGACGTAACGAGGAGGCGCTATCGCTGGCCGAGGTGGAGGACTACCGGCTGGCCAAGGAACGCTTGGCTCCTTTGAAGGTGTCGCTGCTCACCGCACTCGAGGAGTGGATCGCAGGTCGGGGCAAGAGCGCGCAGGTCATGGGCAAGACCGTGCCCGAGGTGATGGAGGAGTTTCTCACCTCCAAGCAGGTAGAAGGCGCCAGCGTCTTCCACTTGGAAGATCGCAAGTATCGGATGCAGAAGTTCGCCACGGCATTTCCCGGCCGCATTGATCGCATCTCCACGCACGAGATAGAGGTCTGGATGAACGGCTTGGTCGTCTCCGGTTGCACGAGGAACAACTACCGCAACGCCGTCCTCCAACTCTTCCGCTACGCCCGCGGCAAGCGATACCTGCCGAGGAATGAACCGACAGTGGTCGAGGACGTTGCATCTGCAACGACCAGCGAGGGAGCCATCGAGATCTACACGCCAGCCGAGCTGAGCCTGCTTCTCACCAACGCGACTGAAAGGCTGCTGCCGTTCTTTGCCATTGGCGCGTTCGCCGGGCTTCGCAGCCAGGAGATCATGCGTTTGGATTGGGCAGACATCCGCTTCGAGCAGAACTTCATTGAGGTCGCAGCGGCCAAAGCAAAGACGGCATCTCGCCGGCTCGTGCCGCTTTTGCCGGTGCTCGCGGCTTGGCTCGCAAGCCGAGCGGTCACGTGGTCGGCTACACCCGCAATGACGTGCTCTCGGAAGCCCGCCAGCGATTCTGCAAATCTGGCATCAAGATCGATGGGAAGGCTGTGCCATTCCGCTGGAAGCCGAACGCACTTCGCCACAGCTACGCAAGCTACCGTCTCGCGGAGATCAAGAACGCTGCCCGGGTAGCTTTGGAGATGGGCAACTCCCCCGCAATGCTCTTCCGCAATTACCGCGAGTTGGTCACCGAAGCGCAAGCGGCGGAATGGTTCGCCCGCTTCCCGCAGAGCGGCGGACCTCGTGCAACGGACAGGGACGAGGTTTCCGATGAGAAGGCCGCCTAGCGAGGCTTGTGCCGGAACTGCTCCATGAAGTCGCGCAGTTCATCGATGCGGTAGCGCACAAGGTGGGTGCTCACCTTGCGCGGGTGAATGTAGCCAAGGCGCACCCACTCCTTGAACTGCGTCTCGCCCACAGAGAGGAACGTGCAGGCGCCCTTCAGATCGACGTAGCCTGCGTATTCACTCACCCGGGCAAGCTGCCGCTCCACGGCGTCAGTGACGGCGCGCACCAGGATGTCGTCTGGGATTTCGAGGCGGAGCATGGGGGGAGACCTGTGACACAGATCGCCACAGCTTAGGGGTTCTTCGCGCGGCCTTTGCACCGAGGGCGGCGCAACTTTTCGACTGCGCAACGCGGCAGCGACGGCGCGGTTGGTGGTGCTGAGGTTACTGCGCGCGATCTCCTCCGAGTGGCCAGCGCTGCGCGCTCCCGCTCTTCCCGCGTGGCAAACAGGCGCTGTAAGCCTTCAGTCTGGCGATTCAACGGAGCAATCAGCTGCTGTTGGCAGCGTTCCGGCAGGTGTTCGAGAAAGATGCTGTTTGCCTCCAGGACGAGCACTAGGCCGCTGATCGTGTCGCTGCTCTTGCGTCCCTCCATTTTGCGCAGGTAGAACTTCCACGCAACGTCGCGCTTCTGCGGGTTGCTCAAGTGCGAGATGGCGGCGCGCCAATAGCGGCGATCGTTGTTTTCTTCTGCCAGGGAAGCTCCGTCCGCCGTCACACCATTTGTGTCGTCGCTCATGGTTCCTCCGCGTTGTCTAAGTTGATGGAACTGCCGCGGCGATAGCTGGCTGCTGGTATCGCCGATGGCACAGGCGCGTTGATGCGGCTCGCCTTGGCGCTTGGGAGCAGATGCGAAGCGATGGCATCGAAGCGGCTAAGAAAGTCCTCCAGCCAATCCTCCAGAATCATCTGGTGGCCGAGGTCGAGCTCGATCGACGCGTCGTTGACCGCTTGGCTCGGAGAGAACGCCCGCCCCAGCCTCGCTTCCTGCGTGCGCAGGTGATTACGCGTGTCAGTGAGAAGCGATGGGATCCCCAGCCTGGCAGCGCCGTATTGCCGAAGCTGCTGTTCCAAGGGGCTTCGGTCGAAAAGACGAGTAGTCGGCACTCGGGCGGGATTGCGCACGACGACCCAGTCCACCGTATCTCCGAGCAGGTCCACCGTGCGGGCGATGTCGTCCATGTCCGAGAGCTCATCCACGGGGAAGACCATCACTGTGGCGCGCGCCTGCGCAGCGGCGGCCATTTCCGTAAAGCGCACCATGCGGAAGGCGCGCAGGATCGTCTGCTCCATGTGAGCGCTTGGGTCGATCAGCGTCACCTCCGCTTTGGTGATCCCGCGCAGGATGCGAACAATCTGCCCCTCCGGTTCGCTGATGGGCTCCACGAACCGCACCTGCTCAGGGAGTGCGGTGCTCAGGGTTCGGTTGGAAACATCGAGATCGAAGCCTCGCCACTGGATGCCGCGAGCGTTCATCCATTCGCAACGGGCAATCGCTTCGGTCCTCTTGCCCAGATTGCCCCGGGTTTGAATCGGCAAGATGAGCCGGTGGGCGATGGCAGCGCTCCGATGGCAGCGCTCGAGTTTCGAGCGGTGTTCTCGGGTGGCGTTGGTGTGGAGGTTGGGAGTGAGGTGGTGTCTTTGGTTTTGCTCATAATGGTTCGTTGTCTGAGGTGCTGTTGAAGAAGGTCTTGGCGCGCTGACGGCCGCCTGATGAAGCGGGAGCTCTCGAAGCTGCCGCTAAGAGCTGGGAGGGAGCTGCGTTTGTGCTGGCATCTGGTGCCGGACGAGGTTGTGGGTGACGTTTGAGCCAGCGAGAGACGGTGCTTTTGCTCACCTCCACTCCGTGCTCGCGCAGGAACGCGGTGATGGCGCGCAGCCGCTTGCGCTTGCGGCGCAAGGTCCAGAGCGCCTCGGCAAAAGGGTCGAGCTTGGAGCGTGGGGGATCGGCGTCGGCACTCTCTGCCGCAGCAAGGATTTGCTCTGGATCAGGCATGGCGACGGATGGGAAGTGCCGGACCAAGGCGCGAAAATGCGGGACAAACGGCGGGACATCGATGGCTGGGGGTGGGACACCACGCACCCGCATGGGAAAGGGAATGAACCGCGGAGGGACAGTGCGCCGCCTTTTGCGCGCCTTCGCACCTTGTCCCTTCCTCAAAGGCAAAGCTTTGACGTTTTGCGTCTCCTCCTTCCCACCCTGTTTTCCTGGATGTGCTGTGCTCTGCAGCGGGCTCTTTCATGCCCCCGAAGATAGCGGTGCATGCCGTGAAAGTTGCGCCAGGGCTGGAGCAACTTTGCGCGTTCCCTGCCTTACGAGCTACGGGTTTATGTTTACCCGAGCCAAGATTTACGGCGGCGAGCGCTACCTGAAAAACCACCTTACGGCGAACGACTACTATGCAGAAGGAGAGCGGGTGGTCGGCCGCTGGATTGGCAAAGGAGCCGACCGGCTCGGGATTGCTGGAGAGGTTAGTCCAGAACAGTTCGAGGCGCTTCGGTAAAACCGGCATCCTGTCGCAGGCAATCGGCTCACCCCGCCCACCAAAGACACCCGCGAACCCACGATGCGGGAAGCCAAGGAGGCGTTCCGAAAGCAGCACGGGCGCACAGGTTCTGATCAGGAAGTGGCGAACTTCCGCCTCGCCATGAAGCCGCTCCCAAACCGGGTCGCTTTCTACGACTTTCAGTGCTCGGCCCAAAAGTCGGTGTCGCTGATGGCGGTGCTTGCGGGTGACGAGCGGCTCAGAAAAGCGCACGAACTGGCGGCATCAATCGCCTTTGCGGAGCTGGAGCGATTTGCCTGCCGACAGAAGAACACGCGCACGCAGCGGGCTTGGGAGACCACTGGCAACCTCTGCGGCGCCGCTTTCACCCACGAAGCCAGCAGGGCGCTCGATCCACAGCTCCACAGTCACTTTGTCATCGCCAATGCCACCTGCGACGCGGCGGGCCGGTGGTATGCGCTGGAGGAGTGCCAGATGTATCGGGCCGTGCGGTATGCCGGGAAGGTTTATCAGAACGCACTCGCTCGTGAGGTAAAGCGGCTCGGCTACAACATTGCCGAAACGCGCGATCACAAGCGCCAGGTCACCGGCTTTGAAATCGCCGGCGTCTCCCCGGAACTCTGCCAGCGCTTCTCCAAGCGCCGCGCGGAGATCGAGCGCGAGATCGCCGCTTTCGAGGCAAAGCACGGACGCGAGCCGACGAGCACGGAAGTGGCGCAAATCAGCCGCCAGACTCGCGAAGTGAAGCTCGCTGAGGCGAGCACCCCAGAGGTGCGCTCACAACAGCGCGCACAGCTCTCACCGAGTGAGTGGCAATGCTTGCAGGCGCTCCGCCTGGAAGCACAGCGGCGCGCCACACGGCAATTGATGACCGATCCCGCTGGCGAGGAGCGACAGGCGTTTCAAGCTGCGGTCGCGCACCTGTTCGAGCGGCGTAGCGTGGCCTCTGCTCACGAGGTGCTTGCGGAGGCGCTGAATCAGGCGCTCGGCAGCGTGGATCTGTCGGAAATCAAGCAGGCGCTCGCGCAGGAACAAGCCGGCCTCGTGCGTCTCGCCCCCCTCGGCAGACAATCCGCTGCTCACCGAGTGCTGCACTCGCTACGGGCTGGAGCTGGAGCGCTGGAGCGTGGCGTTCGTTAGCGCTGCCAAGGAACGTTGCCAGCCGCTGCACGTCGGCTTTGTCCCCGCCGGCCAGCTCTCGTCTGAGCAGCAGGAGGCAGTGCGGGCGATCCTCTCCACATGCGATCAAGTCTTCAGCTTCCGCGGGATCGCCGGCGCTGGAAAGACGACCACTCTGCGCGAGGTGCATCGTGGGCTTGCCGAAGCCGGGCACCGGGCGCTCTACATCGCTCCTACGGCAGCCGCCGCGAAGGTGCTCCAGCAGGAGGGCTTCGCCAGCGCGACCACGGTGGAGGACTTCCTGCAGAACGTCGCCCAGCGCGAGTCGCTTCGAGGTGCTGTGGTCGTCTGCGATGAAGCAGGGCTAAAGAGTAACCGCCAAGGCGCGGCGCTCCTGCGTTTGGCTCACCAGCGCGGGCTGCTGGTGGGCGACGTGCGCCAGCACGTGAGCGTCGAGGCTGGCGACTTCCTGCGGGTGCTTGAGGCGCACAGCCAGCTCGGGCGCTGTGAGGTTGGCGAGATACGTCGGCAGCAGGACGCACCGGCTTACAAAGCGGCGGTGGAGAAGATGGCGGCTGGTGACGCTCGCGGCGGGCTTGCTGCGCTGGATGCGCTCGGCTGGCTACAGGAGAGCCAAGCCGATTACCTGCAGCGGGCTGCGGAAAATTACCTGCGGCTGACCCAAGGCGGCACTGATCTAGAGCGCTGCCTCGCCGTTGCGCCCACTTGGGCAGAGAACCACCGGTTGACTGAGGCGATCCGCTCCGGTCTCCAAGCCCGAGGACTTCTTGAACGCAATGATGGCGCTACGTTCACCGTGCATGACTCGCTCCAGTGGACCGCGCAGCAGAAACGCAATGCCCGCAACTACCAGGCCGGGCGAATGGTGGTCTTCACGCGCGCCACGGGCACTTGGAAAGCAGGCCAATGTGCGGAGGTCCGCAGTGTTGATCCCGCTGGCAAAGTGACGCTTTCGCCGGTGGACGATGCCACGTGCATGCTGCCGCTCCGCGCTGCCGAGTCGTTCGACGTGGGTCTGCCGCGTCGGGTCGAGGTCGCCACGGGCGATAAGCTACTCGTGCGCGCGAACGACAAGCGCCTGGGGCTTGTGAATGGTCAGGTGCTCACCGTCGAGCGGATCGCGGGAGACCGGAGTATCACCACATGCGAAGGCATCACCATTCCCGCGGGCTTTCGCCAGTGGTGCCACGGCTATGTGGTCACCTCCCACAAGGCACAGGGCCGCACCTGCGAGCACGTTGTCGTCGCTGCAGAGCGACTCGATGCCAAGGCTGCCTACGTCGCCTGCTCGCGCGGGAGAAGCTCGTGCGTGGTTCATACGCCCGACAAAGAGCGCTTGCTGGCGCGACTGCCCGAGCGCAGCCGCCGGGCAGCGCTCGACGCGCTCACTCAAGCTCAAGCGACCCTGCAGGTGCCAGCTTCTCGCTCCCTTGTGGCAAGGCTGCAAGCATGGGTGCGGCTGCCGGCAGTGGTTGTGCAGCGGGTTCGGAAATCAGGCGCTTCGCTCAAACAGCGGCTGGAGCATACCCGGCAGACGGTGCGGCGCTGGGAGGAACGCCGAGCTTTGGTCAGCTAGCACAAGCAGATTGCTCCGAGCCGAGCGCAATCTTCCACCCGAGTTCACGCACCCTGAGCGGCTGAAACATCACTTTTTCCCGTCATGCTCAAAACATCTGAACGCAAAAGCACATCACCCACTCCCACCTGCTACGACGAAGCGCCAAATCCCGCCTTCGGCATCACCTTCGAGAAGCAAGACGGCACCAGGCGCTTTGTTCCTTACGCCTTTCTATCTGCTCTGGACTTCGATGGCAGCGGTGAGCTCGCGTTCACCTTTAGCTCAGGCGTGGTGACTGTTCGGGGCAATGCGCTGGGTGCGCTCTGGAAAGCGGCTTGCAAAGGAGACCTTGCCCGCGTGTGGGAAGGTGAGCAACCGCCGGAGCGCAAAGCGGCGTGGGTGCGCGAGATCGCTCTGGGAGAAGCCGAACCTGACCCGAACCCGAGCTTGCCGGCATTTCCGCGAGAGCCAGCAACGTTTTGAATCTCGGCACATACCGTGCCTTCCTCAAAGGTGCTCTGACTCGCCAGCCACGTTGATTAGATATGCCGAGTTCGCCACAATGAGAACGGTGCTGAACAACTCTACTCTCAAGAGAACTGTGCTCGCGGTCGTCTCGCTCCTTCTGCTTTCACTCTCGACCAGCGCGTCCCCGCAGGTGCGCCGGGCGGAGGCGATGGCGACCGCCAACACGTTTTTGACGCTCCAGTGGCAGCCCTCTGCCGCCAATGCCTTTCACGGCAGGGATGCCGATGGCGTGCCCGTCGATACACCGGACGTTTCCTTCTCCCATCCGGGCACTCGCCCCGGCTGGTGGGCGCCTGGCAAGGTGAACGTCGGAATGCCTTACATGTGGGGTGGCTTCTGCACGCCGGAGGAGTTTGCCGCCGGGCTGCGGGCAGGTCGCTACGCGGGCGATGTTTACACCGCAGAAAAGCGCCGCCTGGGCGATGCGGCCGTGAGTCGCCTTGCTGTAGGGATCGACTGCTCCGGCTTCATCTCGCGCTGCTGGAGGCTGGAGCACGCTTACTCCACCAAGGAACTGCCGGCGCTTTGCACCGCGCTGGGCTCCTTTGCCGAGCTGCGGGCCGGCGACATCCTCAACTCGCCGGACAATCATGTGCTGCTCTTCAAGGCATGGACGGACAAGAGCCAGCAGCGGCTCTTGGCTTACGAAGCTGGTTCGCCGCCCACTTGGAAAGTGCTGCTCAACTCCATCCCGCTCACGATGCTCAAGGAGCAAGGCTATCGGCCGCTGCGCTACCGGGAGATCCGGAACTAACATCCAGGCGAGTCTCAAGCCGACGACTACCATGCCTCTCTTGAAAGCACTCCAAGCGGACATCACCACTCTGGCGGTCGATGCCATCGTCAATGCCGCCAATTCTTCGCTGCTCGGCGGGGGCGGAGTCGATGGGGCGATCCACCGCGCGGCCGGGCCGGAGTTGCTGCACGAGTGTCGCCTGCTTGGCGGCTGCAAGACGGGCGACGCCAAGCTGACGCGCGGCTATCGGCTTCCTGCCAGGTTCATCATCCATACGGTCGGTCCGGTGTGGCGCGGCGGCGACCACGGCGAGCCTGAACTCTTGGCCTCGTGCTACCGGCGCTCACTGGAAATCGCGGCGGAGCACGGCCTTGCTTCGATTGCATTCCCAGCCATCAGCACGGGCATTTATGGCTACCCGGTCGAGCTCGCCGCGAAGACAGCAGTCGGGACGGCGAGAAGCTTCGTGATGACCCCATCAAGCCTGCGCGAGATTACGTTCTGCTGCTTTTCCTCGCGGGATTTGGCGGTTTACCAGAGGCAGCTCGGGGAAGAAGTGTCGCGTCCCTAAATCGCATCGCATGCAAACGCCCCTCCAAAACAATGGCTGCGAAATCTCGCCGGCGGTTCTTTCCGCTGAGCAACAGCGCGACTTGCTCAATGCACTCGGTCCAGTGCCGAGCGCGGGCCGGCGCGGCATGCTCGCGTCCCCGCCCGTGTCAGCGCTGGCAAACTCGCCTGCGTTGCTCGGTATCGTGCGCGAGCGGCTCGGAGACATAGCGCAGCCGGTGCGCGCGATCCTTTTCGACAAGTCGCCCGGAGCAAACTGGCTCGTGCCGTGGCACCAAGACCTTTCCATTGCAGTGGTTGCCCGTGTGGAGGTGCCCGGCGTCGGCCCGTGGAGCATGAAGGACAGCATCCCGCACGTGCAGCCGCCGGTCGCAGTCCTCGATCAAATGCTCACTTTGCGCCTGCACCTCGACGACTGCGATGAGACCAACGGCGCCCTGCAAGTCATCCCCGGCTCGCACCGGCTCGGACGGCTGGACGCGCAACAGATTCGCGAACTGCGGGAAAGCCGACCCGCCGAGCTCTGCCGCGCGCGGGCCGGCGACGCCCTTCTCATGCGCCCACTGCTGCTCCACGCCTCAGGCCATTCGCAAAGCGATCGGCACCGCCGCGTGCTGCACATCGAATACGCCGCATGCACCCTGCCCGAGCCACTGCGGTGGCACGAAGCCGCGTAAGCAAAAGACCGCAAAACCGGGAGCAACTTTCGGGACGAAAATGGCGGCCAAGCCTTTCCTCAGCGCGACCAGAAATCCGCGAGCGCTTCGGCTTGCTTCAGCACCATCGCCACCGCGTCGTCATAGCCTTCCGGCGGGTATTTATATTTGCGCAGGAGTTGCCGGATCAGAATGCGCATCTTGGCACGGACGGCATCCCGCACCTGCCAATCCACCGTCGTGCTGGAGCGCAGCTTTTGAGTGAGCTCCGTGGCTAGCTTCTTGAGCGTCTCGTCGCCCATCTCTTTCAATACTTCGGGGTTCTCCGCGAGCGCGTCGTAGAAGGCGATCTCTTCTGGGTTGAGCCCCAGCTCTTCGTTGCGTTGCAGCGCGGCCTGGAAGTCCTTTGCCATTGCGAGGAGTTCCTCAATCACCTGCGCAGTCTCGATCGCCCGGTTGTGATACTTCGCCAGTGTCGCCAGCAGGCGCTCGCTGTATTTCTTCTCCTGCACGAGATTCGTCCGGCTGTTCGCGCGGATCTCGTCCCGGAGCAGCCGCTCCAGCAGTTCCACCGCGAGGTTCTTCAGCGGGGTTTGGCGCACGTCTTCCAGGAAGGCGTCGCTGAGCAGGCCGATGTTCGGCTTCTCCAGGCCCGCGAGAGCGAAGATGTCGCTCACTCCCTCGGAGCGGATGGCATTGTCGAGGATCTGCTTCAGCGCGGAGTGTTTCTCCTCCTCGGTCAGTTTCCGGCCCACGTTGCCGTGCTTCACCAGCACGGCGCGGATCGCGGAGAAAAAGGCAATCTCGTGCCGCAGCGCCGCGGCCTCGTCCAGCGTCCCGCAAAGGGAATACGCCTTCACGACCGATGCCATCACATCGAGGAAACGCTTCTTCCCCTCCTTCAGGCTCAGGAGATGGTTTGCCGCCGGGGCGAGCAACGGCAGCGCCTTCGTCGCAAAGGCCGAGTAGTGGAAGCCGCTCATCATCCCGCGCAGCACGTCCAGCTTCTCGAGCAGGACGCTCAGCGCATCCTCGGCGCGCACGGTCGGCTGACCCTTGCCTTTTGCGTCGGTGTAAGTGCGCAGCGCCTGCTTCAGCTCGGCGGCGATGCCGATGTAGTCCACCACCAGCCCGCCCGGCTTGTCCTTGAAGACCCGGTTCACCCGCGCGATAGCCTGCATCAGGTTGTGCCCGTGCATCGGCTTGTCCACATACATCGTGTGGCAGCATGGCGCGTCAAAGCCGGTCAGCCACATGTCGCGCACGAGGACGATGCGCAGCGGGTCGTTCGGATCCTTGAACCGCCGCTCCAGCCGCTTCTTCTGCGCCTTGGTGTAGCTGTGCGCCTGCAGCGCGGTTTTGTCGGAAGCGGTGCCGGTCATCACGATCCGCACCGCGCCGTCCTCGGGATTCCACCCATCGCTCCCGGCCACCTTTGTGCCCGCCCACTCGGGCCGCAGGGTGATGATCTCGTCAAAGAGCGCCACGCAGATGTCCCGAGACATCGCCACCACCATCGCCTTGCCCTCCAGCGAGCCGGTGCGCGTTTCAAAGTGCGAGACAAAATCCCGCGCCACTTCCGCCAGCCGCGGCTGCGCGCCGACCAGCTTCGCGAGCTGCGTCCACTGGCTCTTCGTGCTCTCCCGCGCCGCCACGTCTTCCTCGTCCTCGATCACCTCCTCCACGTCCTTGTTCAGGGCGTCGATCTCCTCGCGGTTGATGTCCAGCTTGGCCAGCCGGCTCTCGTAATAGATCGGCACCGTCGCCTTGTCGTCCACCGCATCCTGGATGTCGTAGATGGACACATAGCCGCCGAAGACGCCCTGCGTATCGCGATCCTCCAGCGCGATCGGCGTGCCGGTGAAGCCGATGAACGACGCCTGCGGCAGCGCATCGCGCATGTGCTTCGCATTGCCGAAGACATACTCGCCCGTCTTCGTATCCAGCCGGCCCTTCGTCCCGTATTGGCTGCGGTGCGCCTCGTCCGCGATCACCACCACGTTGGAGCGGGAGCACAGGATCGGATGCGCCTTCTCCTCTTTCTCCAGCGAGAACTTCTGGATCGTCGTGAAAATGATGCCGCCCGACTTTCGCGCCGCCAGCATCTCGCGAAGCTGCTCCCGCGACTCCGCCTGCTCGGGCGTTTGCTTGAGGAGATCCTTCGCCGCGCAGAATTGCTGGTAAAGCTGCCCGTCGAGATCGTTGCGATCTGTCACCACCACCAGCGTCGGGTTATTCATCTCCGGCTGCTGCAGGAGCTTCCCCGCGTAGCAGCACATCGAGATGCTTTTGCCCGAGCCCTGCGTGTGCCAGAAGACGCCCGCCTTGTGCGAACCGGGCACCACCTCCCGGCCATACGTCGCCCGCTCCTCTTCTTGAATCCGCGCGCTTCCCTCCGGCGCCGAGGCGATCAGCGTCACCCGCACCGCTTCCCGCACGCCGTGGAACTGATGGTAACCCGCGATCTTCTTGATCAGCGCGTCGCCGTCCGCCTCGAAGAGCACGAAATAGCGGACGTAATCCAAAAACAGATCCGGCCGGAAGAAACCCTTCACCACATTTTCCAGCTCGAACTCCACCTGCGGCTGGTCGTGCTCATTCGCCCGCGTCCGCCACGGCATGAACCACTCCGACTTCGCCGTCAGCGCCCCGACCCGCGCATTCATCCCATCGCTCACCACCAGCGCCTCATTGAAGACGAGCAGGTCCGCGATCTCGTCTTGGTAGGTCTGGAGCTGCTGCCAGGCCTTCCACACGTCCGCGCTCGCATCCGCCGGATTCTTCAGCTCGATGATCCCGAGCGGCAGCCCATTGACGAAGGCCACGAGGTCCGGCCGCCGTGGCTTCTTCGTCCCGGTCACGGTGAATTGATTCACCACGAGGAAGTCGTTCCTCGCCGAATCTTGGAAATCGATGAGCTGCGCGTGATCCGTCTCCTTCTCGCCCTGCGCATTGGTGAACTCGACCTTCACCCCATCCATCAGCAGCCGGTGAAACGCGCGGTTGTTCCGCGGCAGGCTCGTCTCCCCCGGCGTCGTGACCACATGCACCACTTCCTCCACCGCCGCGGGCGGCAGCTTGGGATTCAGCCGCTGCACTGCCGCCGCGAGTCGCGCCCTTAAAACCAGCGCCGCAAGACGATCCCTCCATCTTTCTCCCGATGTTTCTCGTTGCCGACAGGCGTCGCTTCCTTTATGACAGGCGTCATGCGGAGCCTTCAATCGATGCAAAGCAACCCTGTGGAACAGCTCGCGCCGCTGCGCAACCTCCTCGCAGACAAATACCTTTACAGCCTAGACCACTTCAAGGGCCGCACCGAGAGCGAGTTGGAATTGCAGGGAAATTCGGAAGTAACTGAAGCTTTCGTTTTAAAAACGCGCGGCGGGCGACCATTTCTTTTGGCGATTGCAGCGCAAGACACAGAACGAATCCGCGAAACCGCGACTCAGTATGCGCTTCAAACTGAAACGGTAGGTGTTTTGGTTTTGGCAAAAGCATCAGCCGAGCAAATCGAGGTTTATCGGCGTCGGTTCGACACTCCCAAGTTCGAGCGAATTCCCGACGTGGAATACTATTTCCGTGGTGCTGTAGGCTCTCAATCCGTCTTGCTCGAGGAACCTGCTGATTATCGAGGGGAAGTGACCACCCTTGATGACTCCGGCCTTTTGCCGATCTCCCATAAACTCGAAAACCTTTTCTTCGAGATTCACAGCTGCATGAGGGACATTGACGGACTGCATGCCGATGCGGCTCTTGAAGAGTTGTGCAAACTTCTATACGCGAAGGCTTATAGCGAGGAACACGCAGCTACTGATTGCGACGGGCCGATCCATTCTCGGGAGTTTGGATGCACTGAGGAATACGCTGCTGCAGTCCGGGGCCTCTACCGAGACTCGATCGACTATGATCTGCGCGTATTTCGGCTCAAGATTCCACAATACGAACGTTCCCGCGGCGTTTTCCGAGAGCAGCTTCGCCTGAACAGCGCGGCGCTGGTCAAATCCTTCCAGTTGATTGAGCACTACTCGTTAGCGAGGTCAAAATCGGACGTGAAAGGTAGAGCCTTTCAGAAGGTGTTAGGAAGGGCAGTCAGGTCCGGGATGGGGCAGTATTTTACGCCGAAGGAGGTTTGCGACTTTATTGTCTCTGTGATGAAGCCGCGGGTTCATCATCTCATACTCGACCCCTTCTGTGGCTCCGGCCATTTTCTCAGCCAGTCCTTGGTAGTAGCCGCGGAGGTAACAGAACCTTCCAGCAAAGAGTTCCACGAGTTTGCGTTCGGGAAGCTCCATGGAATCGAAAAGAGCGATCGCATGACCCGTATCGCAATGACCGATATGCGATTAAGAGGTGATGGACACAGCAATATCCGTTGCGTTGATGCGCTGCTCGCCTTTGAGAACTATCCGGATATCGCAGCGGATTCATTCGACATCGTTATGACCAATCCGCCCTTTGGTTCACTTCTTGGCCCCGAGGCGCTCTCACAGCTCGCGACCTTCGAACTGGCTCGCGGCAGAAAGAATGTTCCTTTGGAACTTCTTGGACTTGAAAGAGCCATTTCTTTCCTCCGTCCGGGTGGTCGGCTCGCAATCGTATTGCCAGACAGCGTCTTTAGCTCTGATTCAGCATCCTTTGCACGGGAATGGCTTCGAGGGAAAGTGAAAGTGCGAGGCTTGGTTAGCCTTCCGACAGAAACGTTTTGCCCGTTCGGCGCAAACGTCAAAACCGGCATCTTGTTCGCCCGAAAGTGGAAGCCGGGAGAGACAACTAATGCTCCGTATCAGGTCTGTCTGCTCAAAGTTGAATCGGTAGGATACGATTCTACGGGGCGGCCGAAAAGCGATGGTGATCTCACCGAAGCCGCGGCGCAATTTGAGAAATTTCTAAGCACCAACGGTTGGTAGTATGATCGCAAAAACCGTTGATTTTGATGAGTTGCTGCGCGCAAGAAGGTGGCGCGTAGAAATCTTCACGGATGCCATCGACGACAGTTTATCGAGCAAGTGGCCGATGCGATCTATGGCGGATATAGCCACCGAGTCGTCCGATGCCATCGTGCCGGCGGATTACGAAGGCGATCAACTTCTGTATGTCGGGCTGGAGAACGTAGAGTCGATAACTGGCGAGCCTGTCGGCCTCGAAATGCGTCCCAAGGGGGACATTCGCTCGCGTTCGAAGGTTTTCAGGCGAGGACAGATTCTTTACGGGCGATTACGGCCCTATTTGCGCAAGGCGTTCCTAGCGATCCCGCCTTTTGATCGCGGCATCTGTTCGACTGAATTCATCGTGATTACTCCAAACACGCAACTCATTCTCCCAGAACTGCTCCGCGTTCTTCTCGTTTCTCAGGCCGCAACCGGCCAGTTCGCGAGGTTCCAAATTGGCGCTGCTCTACCGCGAATCTCGTCAAAAGACTTCTTCTCTGTGTTGCTGCCTATTCCGCCTATAGAGGTGCAGCGAGCTTGGCTGGTAAAAGCAGCTTCGCTTGAAGCAGCCTATCGTGAAGCGAGACGGCTAGTAATGCAATATCCCACCACGCTAGACTCATTAGTGGACGATTTGGTCTCGGGTGTGCCGATTGACTAATCTGCTTGTTCGCCCCTGAGCTGTCGCTGAATCCTAGCGAAGTTTCTTGCCATAAAGTCGGTGAAGGCTGCTGCCGATGGATTCCGCTGACGGTGCTGCGCTATGATCCGCCTGCCTTCGACCCCTCTTGAACCTAGCATTCGGAGCAGGCCCCCGAAGTTCGCGGCGTATGAAACATTGGCGCCTCTAGAGGCAGCCGGCCCTGTTCTGCGTTCCCGAATACCTGAGGCATTAAGTGGCTCGCCCACATGGCGACAAATTTCTCCGGGGCATGCATCAGGACATTCCCCTAGCCGAACGAATGATCCTCCTCGGTTTAGATGAAGTGCGTCTCGCAGCAACGCGACTCCTGAAGCTCGGCCAATAAAGTGGTCAAGCACCCTGGGGTATACGGTTGAAGCGCCTTCCCGAATACGAACCCAGTCCCAGAGAAAGACAGCCAATAGTTCTGATTCCTGCAGCTCACCGATTAACCGATCGAAATGCGCCTTCGACTCGTCGGCAGACGCCACCATTGATTTTGCTTCGATCCGCAAAAGTTCACCCTCCTTGGTTTCAGGAATCCATTCGACGTCTCGGAACACACACGCGAAATCGTTGTATTCGTGGCCGTAGATCCATGCGATTTCGATCTCTTGTATCCCGGCGTTCCGCAGAGTGCGATTCAGATAGAATCCCCAGAGCGCTTCGATGATACCGCCCATGCCACTGCCGATCCTCCCGCCCCTCGTCTGGAGAACCTCGGAAGTAAAAGTATTGAGTTCAGCAGATGCCGCTGCTGTGTGCTGAACGATTAGGTTTGAGGCTTCTTCTGGCGTTAATGGCATGGCGGAAGGGTTTCAGGGTAGGATAGAAAAAGGGTTCGATGAATCGGCACTTCATAAGGACTCCCCGGCCACCTTCCGCGCCGACGTAGCGGCCGGGCGTGAGCACGAAGCCGTGGGCGGCGATTTCCTCGATGGTCGCTGATTTGCAGAAGCCGGGAAGGTCGGCGTAATCGGCGGCGCTGCGTTTCCATTTCTGGAAGATGCCGGTGATCTTATCCAAATCCTCCGCGGTAAAGGCGCGCAGGACGCGGTCGATCATGTAGCCCAGCTTGCGGGCGTCGATGAAGAGGGTCTGGCCGGTGCGGTCGCGGTATTCATCGCCGCCCGCGCGGCTCGCAGCGCGCGCCTTTTTGCTCTTCGTGAGGAACCAGATGCAGGCGGGAATCTGGGTATTGGTGAAGAG
>CAXSDZ010000079.1:17299-18381 GCA_964235505.1 uncultured Chthoniobacteraceae bacterium | reverse complement strand
ATGGTGAGCTGCGCCTTTGCCGTGAGCACGAGACTCGGGTCGCCGCGGCGGCACGCACCCACGATCCTGCTCGCGGCGCGACCCGCGCTCATGGCGCTGCCCGGCGTTCCCATGCCGCTCGCGAACCAGGCGAACTCCGCCTCGTGCTCTCCTTTGAAAAAGGCATTCAGATGCGAGCCGGTCCGCAGCAAGCCGGGGCAGACGGTGGTGACGCGCACGCCGGATTCCGCCAGCTCCGCGCGCAGCGCATCGGACAGACCGACGAGCGCGAACTTGCTCGCACAATATGGCGCCATGTGCGGCACGGCGACTTTGCCACCGAAGGAAGCGATGTTCACGATGCGCCCCGTCCCGCTGCGCTGCAGGTGCGGGAGCGCGGCCTCGATGGCGTAGAGCGGCGCCCAAAAGTGGAGCTTCATGGCATGCTCCCAATCCTCGCGCGCCATCGTGTGGAGCGGGCCGACGGTGATGGTTCCGGCGTTGTTGATGAGCACGTCGAGCCGCCCGAAATGCATCGCCGCCACCGTGACCGCGCCTCGCACCTGCGCCTCGTCGCGCACGTCGCAGGGGACCGTGAGCACGTCCGTCGCGCCGCACGCTTCGACGTCCGCTTTCGCGCGGGCGAGTTCGGCCTTGTCCCGGGAAACCAGCGCGAGCTTTGCGCCCTCCTGTGCCAGACGCCGCGCAATGGCGAGGCCGAGTCCGCGCGAGCCGCCGGTGATGAGGACGGCCTTGCCGGCGAAGGAGTAGCGCGAGCGGGCGGCGCGCGTGGCCGCGAGAACCGCGATGCCGGCGGCGAGAAGTCCGAGGGCGAGGGAAGGCGGACGTTGTTTCATAGGGAAAAGGTTTCTCGGTTCCCGATGAAGTCGGATGCCCGCCGCGTGCCGGAGCCGGATGGCGGGCGGCGGTGCAATGAGCAGCTTCAAGAGCGACGCGCGTGTGGATGCAGCACTCTTCGCATGGTGCCTGGCCCTTGCTGGATGACCGCTTTCGCCCTTGCTCCAGCTCTTCGCGTTTGGCCGAGTAGCACGCCTTTTTTCCACCGTCGTGCTCCCTCCCACTTTCCTCCTGGCGGCGGCCGC
>CAXSDZ010000079.1:2118-17289 GCA_964235505.1 uncultured Chthoniobacteraceae bacterium | reverse complement strand
CTGGCCGTTTGCAGTGCTCGGGATCTGCCTCGTGGCGATCGTGCTGCTGATTTCCGTTGCGCGAGTGCCCGCCTTTTTCGCGCTGATCTGCGCGGCAATCCTCGCCGGCGCGCTCGCGGAAAAGCTGCCCGGGGAGTTCGGCACGCTGCCCGCGGCGCCGCACAAGGAGCGCTCGCACTGGACGCAGGCCGCGGAGCTCACCGCGGAGGGATTTGGCGCGATTGCGGGGAAGATCGGCATCGTCATCGCGCTCGCGGCGGTGATCGGCACCTGCCTCGTGGAAAGCGGCGCGGCGGACAAAGTGGTGCGCCGCTTCCTTGCACTCTGCGGTGAGCGGCACGCGCCATTTGCGCTGCTCTGCTCGAGCTACGTGCTCTCGATCCCGCTTTTCTTCGAGACGTTCTTCATGCTACTGCTGCCGCTCGCGCGCGCGCTGCGGGTGCGGCTGGGGCGCGACTACATGCTGCTCGTGCTGGCGATCTGCTGCGGCGGCACGGTGACGCATTCGCTCATCGCGCCGCATCCCGGGCCGCTCGCGATGGCGGAAAATCTGCACCTCGATCTCGGTCAGACGATCGTGGTGGGACTTTTCGCCGGCATCATTCCGGCGCTGATCGGCTGGGCCGTGGCGCGCTGGGCGGCGCGCCGGCTCGATGCGCCGATGCGAGAAACGGGCGGCGTGTCGCTCGCGGAGCTGGAGGCAAATGTGGCGCGCCGCGAGGAGGAGCTGCCTTCGCTCGCGTGGAGCCTCGCGCCGGTGCTGGTGCCCATCGCGCTGATCGCGGGCGCGTCATTTCTCGGCGTGCTGCGCGCGCGGGGAAATGACGCGGGCATTGCCGCCGGCGGGCACGCCTTTTCCAGCAGCTTTTCCTTCACCGCTACGCTGCTGGATTTCCTCGGCAACCGCATCATCGCGCTGGTCGTCGGCGCCGCGCTCGCGGTGCGGCTGGTGATGCGCCAGCGCGGCTGGAGCATGGCTGCGGTGGGCAAGGCGATCTCGGCGCCCTTCGCCACCGCGGGCGTCATCATCCTCATCGCGAGCGCTGGCGGGGCATTCGGATCGATGCTGAAAAACGCGGGAGTTGGCGAAGCAATCAAGGCGCTCGCTGAAGGCCGGCACGTGAATCTGATCCTGCTCGCGTGGAGCGTTTCCGCCATCCTCCGCGCGGCGCAGGGCTCGGCGACCGTGGCGATGATCACGACCTCTTCCATGCTCTTCCCGATGATCTCCGCGCCCGGCGCGTTGCCGTATCACCCGATCTACATTTACCTCGCGATCGGCTTCGGCTCGAAGTGCCTCTCGTGGATGAACGACTCCGGCTTCTGGACCGTGAGCAAGCTTTCCGGCTTCACGGAAAAGGAGACGCTGCAAAGCTGGAGCATCATCGTGACGGTAATCTCGATCAGCGGCCTGCTGACGCTGGGGTGCGCTGCGGCGCTGCCGCTGCGTTGAGTCTTGCGCCGACGTCAATCGATCGGCGGGATGCTCGCGCGGATCGCATCGAGCCGCGCGCGCGTGCCGTGGATTTCCGTCCAGCGATGGATGTATTCCCAATCGAGCGCTGCATCACCTTGCACTGCAATCACGTCCCGCACGTCTTCGATGTCCTTGCCGCGAGCCCAGCGCAGCTTGGTGATGATGACATCCTCGGCCGTGGGGATGAAAACAGAGCCGCCCAGCGCCGGATACTCCACGGCAATGCGTCGGCGGAATCGCTCTTGATCATGTGCATCCGAACTCAATCGAAACAGCTCAACGTCGAAGGGAAACGCCTTGGCGTGGAGAATGTCGCGAAACGTGCCGGTGATCGTCTCGAAGCTCGGCTGCGGATCGATATCGAAATCATCCGCGAGCAGATGGATTAACCGATCGAGTTCAGCCGGCGCGCATTGCAGCACCAGATCCATGTCTTTGGTCGCGCGTGAAATGCCGTGGTAATTGCTGGAAATCGCGCCGACCACGAGATGCTCGACGGCAGCCTCGCGAAGAGCCTCTGCGACTCGCAAGATCGCTGCATCTGGTGACGCGATCATGGCAACGGTGCCATCGGTGCATTCTGCACTTGCGCGAGTCGGCGCAGGATTCTGCGGAGCTCCTCCGCGACCTCCCGCTCGCTCAGATGCGGCTTGCGGAGACGAATGCCAGCTTTCATTCGCTCTGCCACACCAGCGAAGAGACGCGCACCATCGAGCAGCTTTTCGGCGGGCGGAGTGCGCCGCGCGCGGAGGACACGGTCGCGGTAGATCGCGTCGGCGAGAGGCTGAAATTCGCTGGGCATGCGCGGACCGTAGCAGCACTCCCAACGCTTGTGGAGGGGAAGATGCGCGCTGCATTGCCAAGCGGCGCGCCCTTTCTATCGTGCGTCCCTTTTCACACCGCATGAGCGCACCCTCCGACCGTCCTCGCAAAACGCCTGAACAGCTCCGCTCCCATCGCTGGTTTGGGCCGGATGATCTGCGCTCCTTTGGCCACCGCTCGCGGACGAAGCAGATGGGCTATGGGAGCGAGGATTTCATGGGCAAACCGTGCATCGGCATCCTGAATACCTGGAGCGATCTCAACACGTGCCACACCCATTTCCGCGACCGCGCGGAGGAGGTGAAGCGCGGCGTGTGGCAGGCGGGCGGGTTTCCCGTGGAGGTGCCGATCACCTCGCTGAGCGAAATGTTCATGAAGCCCTCGAGCATGTTCTACCGGAACTTCGTGGCGATGGAGGTGGAGGAGATGCTGCGCGCACATCCGCTCGATGGCGCGGTGCTCATGGGCGGCTGCGACAAGACGGTGCCCGCGCTGCTCATGGGCGCCTTCACGGCAAATCTCCCGTGCCTTTTTCTGCCCGCCGGGCCGATGATGAAAGGCAACTGGCGCGGCGCGACGCTCGGCTCTGGCTCAGATGTTTGGAAGTATTGGGACGAGCGCCGCGCGGGGCGGCTCGGGTGCGATGCGTGGGGTGAAATCGAGGACGGCATCGCGCGCTCGCCGGGCGTGTGCATGACGATGGGGACAGCCGCGACGATGGCCGCAATCGCCGAAGCGCTGGGCATGACGCTGCCGGGCGCGTCTTCGATTCCAGCAGTGTTTTCCGAGCACTCGCGGATGGCGGCAGCGTGCGGGCGGCGCATCGTGGAAATGGTCTGGGAGGACTGGAAGCCGAGCGACTTCCTCACGCGCGCGTCATTTGAAAATGCGATCGTCACCGACCTCGCGGTGAGCGGCTCGACGAATGCGATCGTCCACATCATCGCGATGGCGCGGCGCGCGGGAGTCCCGATCACGCTGGAGGATTTCGACCGCCTGTCGCAAACGACCCCGGTTCTCGCAAACCTGCGCCCGGCGGGGAAATATCTGATGCCGGATTTCCACGATGCGGGCGGCTTGCGCGCGCTGCTCGTGCGTCTGGAATGCTTGCTTCACACGCAAGCGTTCACGGTGAATGGCTGCACACTCGGCGAGCAAATCGCTGGCGCGGAAGTGTTCGATGACGATGTGATCCTGACCCGCGAAAAGCCGCTCGCGCCGACTGGCGGCACCTTCGTCCTGCGCGGGAACCTCGCGCCGGACGGCTGCGTCATCAAGCCGACCGCCGCCGAGCCGCGGCTGCTCCAGCACCGCGGTCCCGCGCTGGTCTTCCGCGATTATCCCGACCTGAAAGCGCGCATCGATTCCGCCGATCTTCCCGTGACCGCAGACTCCATCCTCGTGCTGCAAAACGCCGGTCCGCAAGGCGCGCCCGGCATGCCGGAGTGGGGCATGCTGCCCATTCCGAAGAAGCTCTTGCGCGAAGGCGTGCGCGACATGGTGCGCATCTCCGACGCGCGGATGAGCGGCACGAGCTACGGCACTTGCGTGCTGCAAGTCGCCCCGGAGTCCGCCATCGGCGGCCCGCTCGCGCTGGTGCAGGACGGCGACTGGATCGAGCTCGACGTCGCCGCGCGGCGCATCCATCTCGATGTGTCAGATGCCGAACTCGCCCGCCGCCGCGCCGCGTGGCAGCCGCGCCCCGCACGGTTCGACCGCGGCTATGGCCAGCTCTTTGCCAATGAGATCACGCAGGCGAACGAAGGCTGCGATTTCCGCTTTCTCCATCCTACGGGCACACCGTGCGGCGAGCCGGATATCTTCTAGCTCACAAAGGAGTAAGGGTCAGCGAGAACGGCTCTGCCCATACCCTTTCATGTGCGCTTTGTTCGTGGAAAGGTCGGTCGGCAAATTGTCGCTCTCGATGACGAGATCTTTCATCAAATCCCACAGCGATGGCTTTTCAGTGGCAGGCTGCGTGAGCCGCTCGCGGACGATGTCCGATTTGGAAACTTTGCGGGTCTCGGCGGCGATGGAGATTTCGGCGAAGAGCGTGTCGGGGACTTTCACGGTCAGCGTCTTCATCCTGCGAAAGGGAGACGCGCCTGCCAGCGCCGCAACACGAGACTACAAGCGGAGCGGTTTTGAAAGTTGCGGGCGCGACGCGGGCCTTTTCTACTGCGCGTCCTGCCGCCATGGACACCCGCCCGATCACCGCCGCCCGCCTCGCCTCGTCTGTCATCGCCGTCCCGCCGCTCGCGCGCGACGCGCGGCGGCTCGTGGATCGCGAGCAGAATACGCGGCTGGTGCGGCACATGGAGGGCGGGGGAGTGGACATCCTGCTCTACGGCGGCAACGCGAATTTCTACCATCTGCGGCCGAGCGAATATGCCGCGACGCTGGCGATGCTCGCGGAGATCGCCGGCCCGCAAACGCTGATCGTTCCAAGCGCCGGGCCGGCTTACGGCCTTTCGCTGGATCAGGCGGAAGTGCTGCGCGACTTCGCTTTTCCCACGGCGATGCTGCTGCCCCACACGGGGATCCAGACCTTCGCTGGCGTGGAAACGGGCGTGCGGCATTTTGCGGAAGCCTACGGCAAGCCGGTCGTGCTCTACATCAAAGCCGAGGGCTACATCACGCCCGCGGGCGCGGCGCGGCTGGTCCAAGATGGGCTCATCTCGTGGGTCAAATACGCGATCGTGCGCGATGATCCGGCGAGCGATCCCTTCCTCGCGGAGCTGATGCAGCAGGTCGATCCGCAGCTCGTCGTCAGCGGCATCGGCGAGCAGCCGGCGATCGTGCATCTGCGCGACTTCGGCTGCGGCGGGTTCACGACCGGCTGCGGCTGCGTGGCTCCCGCGCTTTCGCAGCGGATGCTCCGCGCGATCAAGGCAGGCGACTGGGCGGCGGCGGAGGTGATCCAGCAGATTTTCCGCGGGTTGGAAGACTTCCGCAACGGGATCCATCCGATCCGCGTTTTGCACGAAGCGGTGGAAGTGGCTGGCATTGCGGAAATGGGCGGCATCTTCCCGCTGCTGAGCCCGCTCGACCCGGCGCAGCGCGACGCCGTCCGCGCGGCCGCGGTGGCCTTGCGCGCTGCTTGATGCGAACCGCCGCGCTTCAGCCAAGCGAGAAGCGGTCTGCGGGTTGAGCGGCGCTCAGACTCAGGCAATCCCGCCGTGCAAACGGTGGGCAACGATGCTCCGATCAACCGATGCTCGCGAACTCCCCCCAGCCGCAGCGCTCCTCGTTGCAAGCACCGCGTCTGGTGCTGCTGCTGACGCTCATCTTCACCGCGCTGGCTGCGTGGCTGGTGAGCCTCACGAGCCATGATCGGCAGCGCGAAAACTTCGGGCGCGATGCCGAGATCGTGCGGCTGCAAATCGTCTCGCGGCTGGAAACGTATGTGAACCTGTTGCGTGGCGGCGCGAGTTTCTTTTCCGCATCGGAGACGGTAAGTCGCGCGGAGTTTTCCACGTATGTGAGCCGGCTGCGGATCGATGAGTTTTACCCCGGCATCCAGGGCATCGCCTACGCCGAGCGCGTGCTCCCGGCGGAACAGGATGCGGTGGTCGCGCGAGTGCGCGCAGAGGGGTTCGAGCAATTCGCCATCCGCCCGGCTGGAGCGCGCGAGGAGTATCTGCCGGTGATTTATCTGGAGCCGATGAACGCGCGCAACCGCGCGGCGATCGGCTTCGATATGCGCACGGAAGCGGTCCGCAACGCCGCGATGGAAGCGGCGCGCGACAGTGCGCTGCCAGTCGCCTCCGGGCCGGTGACGCTGATGCAGGAGATCGAATCGCGGAAGCAGCCGGGCTTTCTGATTTACGTCCCGATCTACCTGGGCGGCGAGGTGCCCGCGGACGTGGAAGGGCGCCGGCGCGCGCTACGCGGATATGTGTCGGCGCCATTTCGCGCGCATGACCTTTTCGACGCGGTGCGCGCGAGCATCCCATTCGAGGAGCTCGGTTTTGAGGTCTTCGACGGCGCCAGCCTCGCGCCGGAGCGCCTCCTTTTCGCGGCGCAGCAGCGCGCGGGTGTTCCGGCGCGGCTCTCGCGGGTTTCGTCGATCGCAGTGGCCGGACACGTGTGGACGCTGCGGTTCCAGGGCGATGTGCCGCTGGGCCTGGCTGCTCCGCACGTGATCGTCCCATTCGTGGCGGGGAGCGGGCTGGCGCTGGGGCTCGCGCTTTTTGCCGCGACGCGGCGGCTCGTGGCTGCGCGCGAGGCGGCGGAGCGCAGCGCGCGCGAGGCGGAGCACAGCCGCCGGCTTTTCGAGCGCATCGCCGCCGCGACGCCGGATGTGCTTTCCGTCTTCGATCTGGTGGAAGGGAACACGGTCTATGTGAATCGCGAGGTGTCGAAGGCGCTCGGCTTTACGCCCGAGCAGATCCATTCGCTCGGCCCGCGCTGGCTGCCGGAGCTGGTGCATCCCGACGATCAGGCCCGGGCGCGCGAGCAGCTCGCGCGCTTCGCCGCGCTGCCCGATGGCGCGGTGCAGATGAGCGAGCTGCGTTTCCGCCATGCCGATGGCGGGTATCGCTGGCTGCTGTCGCGCAGCGTCGTTTTTCACCGGCTGGCGGATGGCCGCGCGCACGAGATGCTCGGGATTTCCACCGACATCACTGAGCGGCGCGCCACCGAGGAAGCGCTGCGGGCGGCGAATGAAGCGAAGGACCACTTCCTCGCGGCTCTTTCCCACGAGCTGCGGACGCCGCTCACGCCAGTGCTGGCAGTGGTTTCCGGCTTGGAAGCGGACGCGCGGCTCGACGCGGAAGTGCGCGCCGAGCTGGCGATGGTGCGGCGCAACATCGAGCTCGAAGCGCGGCTCATCGATGACCTGCTCGACCTCACGCGGGTGACGCACGGCAAGCTCCTGCTGCATCTCGCGCCGGTGGAAGTGCGCGAGCTGGTGCAGCATTGCGTGGCGACCGTGACGGAGTTGCGGGGGAAATCGATCGACTTCACGCTGGAGTGGCGCGCGGAGCACGGGTGGGTTTCCGGCGACCACTCGCGGCTCACACAGGTATTTTGGAATCTGCTGAAAAACGCGGCGAAATTCACCGGCGCGGGAGGCCGGGTGACGGTGCGCGCATTCAACGAGAACGGCGCCGGAGCGGACGCGCTGCCGGCGCTGGTGCTGGAGTGCGAAGACGCGGGCATCGGCATCGAGCCGGATGTGCTGCCGCAGATTTTCACGGCCTTCGAGCAGGGCGGGCGCGGGGTGACGCGGCAGTTCGGCGGGCTGGGTCTAGGGCTGGCGATCAGCCGCGCGATCGTGGAGGCGCACGGCGGCAGCATCGCCGCGCGGAGCGCCGGGGCGGGGCGGGGGGCGACTTTTGCGGTGCGCCTGCCGACGGTGCCCGCGCCGGAAATCGTGCCGCAGACGCCGCCTGAGCCGCGTGCGCTGCTCGACTCATCGCCAGCGGAAAACGGCGGGACTGGCGGCGGACTGCACATCCTGCTGGTGGAAGATCACGCCGATACGGCGGAAATCCTCGTCCGGCGGCTGCGGCGGCTCGGGCACACGGTGACGCATGCGGACACGGTGGCGAGCGCGCTCGCGACCACGGCGCGGGCGCAGGCCGGCAGCGACGGAGAGCGCATCGACCTCCTCGTGAGCGATCTGGGCTTGCCGGATGGGACTGGCCTCGACCTCATGCGCCAGCTCGCCGCGGCGCACGGCCTGCCCGGGATCGCGGTGAGCGGCTTCGGGATGGAGTCCGACCTGCGGCAAAGCGCCGAGGCCGGCTTTGCGCGGCATTTCACAAAGCCGGTCGATTTTGCGCAGCTCGCGAGGGCCATTGAGGAACTCGGGGCAGTGCGGAAACCCGTGTAGCTGGATGGTGCTGTGGTGTGATGGACGACAAGGCGCACGCTGGGAAGCGGCCGCACGAGATGGATCCAGCTTCCTGCACGGCTTTTGCGGTGCCGCGGCAGCGAGGTAATTTCGCGAAGCTGAAAGTGCCCCGTCCTTTTTCCATCCACCACGAAGCAAGCAGACCGTCGGAGTTCCCGCCTCGTGCTTGTCACCCTCGTCTTTCCAACTACCCTTCGCCCCCCTTGAACACCTTCCTCGCGGCACTGCTCGCCGTATCCATCATCCTCATTCAGTGCCTCATCGGGGGCACGCGGCTCGTTTTCAGCCTGCCCGCGTATGGATTGCTCGCGCTCGGTGCTGTGGCCGCGGCGTTCTGGCGTCCCCGCGCCGATGCGCCCCGCCCGCGTCTGGAATGCATCGCGGTGACCCTCGTGTTTTTCGCCTATATCCTCGGACGGGCAGCCCTGTCGCCGGTGGATTACCTCTGGTGGGGAGACTTCTTCCAAGTCCTCGGCTGCCTGGCGGCTTACTTCATCACTGCATATTATCTCACCAGCACCCGCGCTCGCACGGTCGTGGTCGCCGGACTTCTGGCGCTTGCCTTGGGAGAAGTGCTCGTGGGCATTCGGCAGTTCGCCGTGGGCGACGATTGGATGCCCTTCGGTCTGCTCCGCACCGGTGGCAGCCGCCGCGCGAGTGGCACCCTCATTTCCTCGATTCACCTCGCCGGCTACCTCGAGGCGGTGGCGCTCTTTGCCCTGTCTTTCGCGCTTTGGTCGAGCTGGAAAGCGTGGGCGCGAATCCTCGCCGGCTGGCTCGTCGGTGTTTGCTATCTCGGTGTGATCATCACGGGCAGCCGCGGCGCGTATCTCAGTGTCCTGGTCTCGCTGGGTGTGTTTGCGATCTTGAGCCTGCACGTCGTGCGGAAGTCGCGCCCGGAGCGGTTCCTCCTTGCGCTCGCCACCACCGTGGCGCTGGCGCTAGCGGCGGTGAGCGGTGCGGTCGCCTTTATGCAAAAGAGCCCCATGCTGCGCGAGCGGATCGTGCGGCTGAATCAGCAATTCGAGGGCAAGGGCAACTGGGACGTCCGCATCTACAACTGGCAGGCCGCGCTCGATCAGTTCCGCACGGCACCCGCCTTTGGCACCGGCGCCGGCACGCACGTCTATTATGGACGACTGTTTCGGCGTCCGCAGATCCAGGCCGATCCCATCCACGCCCACAGCGATTACCTCGAAATGCTGGCGGAATACGGCATCGCCGGCCTTGCAGGCATGGCGGTGTTCATCTTCATCCATGCGCTTGGCGGCCTCCGCGGAGTGGGGTGGATCTTGCGAAATGAACTCCTCAACCCCTGGGAGCCGGTGCATAATGACCGGCTCGCGCTGCATCTCGGCGCTCTTTCCGCTGTCAGCGTTTATCTGGCGCACTCGCTGGTCGATTTCAACCTGCACATCCCCGGCAATGCGCTCCTGTTTGCCTTCATCTTTGGGCTGCTGGCGAATCCCGCGCTGCCGCCGCAAGGCGCCGGTGCCGCGCAAGTGTCGGGCCTTCTCCGCTGGGCCTTGCCGGTGCTCGGCGTCTGGATCGGGGTCGCGGGAGTGCCGAAGCTCCCCGGCGAATACTGGACGGAGCGCGCCCGGGTGGCGCTGCGGGACCGGCATTACGAGGATTCGGTCGAATTCGGGCAGAAAGCGCTCCAAGGCGACGTGCGAAATCCCGACACTTACTTTTATCTAGGCGGGGCGCATCGAGGCATGGCGCTCACCAATGCGGGTGCTTCCGGCCGGCTTCCGCATCTTCAGGCAGCGATCGAGGCTTACCAGCGGGGTCTCGCCATCTTCCCGTTCGACGAGCACATGCTGGTGCGCTTCGGCGAGGTGCTGGATGATTTGGGCCGATTCAGAGAAGCCGGGGAAGCTTATCGCAAGATGATCTCGCTGGATCCAAACCTCAGCGTTGGCTACGCCTACTACGCCCGCCATCTCGCGCGGGCAGGGCGCGATGCCGAGGCGGAAGCGCAATTTGCGAAGGCGAAAAGCCTTGCGCTTCAAGACCTTTCCCCGATTGTCCGGGGCACGATTTTAGACCCGCTCACACTCGTCCCGCCGGTGCTGCCCGAAGCGTCGGTGAAGAACTAATAAATTCTTCAAAATAACGCTTGAATCATTCTAGTCGCCGACCACAGTGCGGGCACTCTCACAGAAAGTAATCTCTCCCTAAAACCACCTATGATCCACCCACTCCAATCCAAGCGATCAGTCATTCTCAGTGGCATGATTGCCGCAGCCACCTTGCTTCTCAGCACGGAAGGCGCACAAGCCGGCGCGGCAGAGCTCAAAGCTCTCACGGCTCAACTCGCCTCCGCAGGTGTCACCCCCGCTACTGCTTCTGCGCAGCAATTGGCTGACGCTGTGAAGGCCGTGATTAACGCCAACACGAAGTTCAAGCCCGGTGTCGTTGCCGGCGAAGCTTTGAAGGCTCCGGGCAGCACGAGCAATTCGGCGGGTGACGAAATCGCAGCCGCTGTATTGTCCGCCAATGGAGTTTTGGCTACTGATCGCGCTGCGATCACCAAGATCACTGCTGATGCGGCGAAGACTGCGGGAACGAGCAAGGGTGCAAATGTTTCGCAAGTTGCCTCCTTTTCTCAGGCGACTCTCAACACGAATGACGAAGCACGTAGCGCGGCAGTGCTCGCGATCGGCAGCAAGTCGGGTGCAGGTGCCATTCTTGGTGGCCGTGCGAGCGAGTTGGCGACCGATGCCCTCCGTCAGGATTTGGTGAATGGTGCTTTCACCGACAAGAAGTTGCAGGGTGCTGCGACTGACATTTCGCGTGAAGTTGCTCGGACTGTCTCTGATACCGATCAGTTCGCGAAGAACATCGCCACGACCACGCAGAAGCTTGCGGGCAAGATCGCGCTTGGCGTCGCTTCCGCAGATCCGCAAAACGCTGGCGCAATCGTCAGCGAGTTGGTGAACTCGCCGGACGCTGCTCTTCAGACAATCGTCCTTAAAGGAGCGGCTAGCATCGTCAAAAGCGTGAGCGCTGTGGCAGACATCGAGCAGATTGTCTTCATCGGCAAAGCATACGCCGATAAAATCGGGCAGAACGCTGTTGGAACTGGCACCAAGCCGCTCCTCGCCGCAACCAAGGCAGCATCGTTGGTGAAAACGCTCACGAAAGCTATTCTGTCGAAGCCGATCGTTGGAGGCACCAGCAACCGCAATACTGTGCTGAATAAGGCGGACGAAATCGCTGAAGTAGCGGCCTATTTCGCTAATGGCATCATCGGTAGCACAAAGATCACACCGAAAACAGCACCGAAGCTGTTTCTCGCAATCATCAAAGCCGCCGTTGCAGGTGGCAAGGCATCAAAGAAGCAGACTGCCCTTGATGCAAAGTATATCTCGGATATCGCTGGAAGCGTTGCGCTGACTGTGCAGAATTCGGGGTTGTCCGCCGAGACGATTACCGCAATTAGGAATTTCCTACTTGATTCAAGAGGCAAGCAGGCAAAATCGATTGGTGGATCGAATGCTCCGGCAGTCATCTCTGCTCTGACACTTGGATTCAGCGATAGTGTGGAAGCCAATACTCGTCTTGAGAATGGCACGCTGAACTCAGCCGCTGACCTTGCACTGTTGAATGATCCAGAAACGGACATCCACAACTTCTAAGTTGGGCAAACCTAGTTAGCTTTCAAAAAGAGCCGAGCGTCATGCTCGGCTCTTTTTTTTTGTTCCCAACGCGTCGTGAGAATGCGGAGTTGGAAGGCGCGACTGTGAAGCGGCACACAGACCGGAAGCTAATTGCGCTGTTCGTTGGGCGGAACCTTGAATTGTAGAGACGGCTATGTTTCTGCCCAATGCGGGCAGAATGTGCTGTCTTTCCGTGGGGCAGCAACGGTCTAAGGCCACACGTCTTTGACCAGCGGGGGGCAGAGAACAGAGCCGCCTCTACAAAGCGGAGGTAACGAGGTAACGAGGCAAGGCGGCATGGCTTACGCAAACGCAGGCCTCTCAATCGATGACGGCACGCTGTGCGCCCGTAACGAATGCTGAAAACTTCACGTTTGCGCTGCTGGCATTCGGCTCCTTGCAGAAGTAGCTTCGCGCTCTCTCCGATGTCGCTTCCCTGGTTCCAAGATCAATTCCCGCTCTACCTCGCCCCAATGGCTGGGGTGACGGACACCACCTTCCGCCAACTTTGCAAAGAGCAGGGTGCGGACGTGATGGTAACAGAGTTTGTCTCGGCGGAAGGGATCTTTCGGCGCAACAAGAGGACGCACGCCTACCTTGAATTTGTGGAAGCAGAACGCCCGCTCGGCGTGCAGCTTTTCGGCGCTGATCCCGAGCACCTCGGCGAGGCTGCCGGGCTGATAATGGACTGGAAACAGCCCGACTTTATCGACCTGAACTTCGGCTGTCCCGTGAACAAAGTGGTCAGCAAAAACGGTGGCTCTTCGCTGCTGCGCGACTGCCCTCTTTTGGAGAAGGTAGCTCGCGCGGTGGTGAGTGCAGTCGCACCCTACCCGGTCACAGCCAAGATCCGCATCGGGTGGGACGAGCACACGGTCAACGCCACCACAACTGCGCGCGTTTTGGAAGACTCCGGCATCCGCGCGCTTGCCGTGCATGGGCGCACCAAGGACCAGGGTTATCGGGGTGAAGCAGATTGGGATGTGATCGCGCAGGTCGCGGAAGCAGTGCGAATTCCCGTGATCGGAAACGGTGACATCGCCTCTGCGCACGACGTGGAGCGGCACAGAACGAGCGGAGTGGCTGGGGTGATGATCGGCCGCGCCGCGATGTCGGCTCCGTGGATCTTTGCCGAGATCAAACATTTCATTGCCACCGGCGAGATCCTGCCGCCTCCTTCGCTCGCAGCGCAGTGGATGCACATCCGCCGGCACTGCGCCCTCGCCGTGGAGCGGGCTGCGCGGGGCGATGAATTGCACACCCTTCATGCCATGCGCGCGCGTTTGATGGCCTACTCCCGCGGCATGCACGACGCCCGCGGCTTGCGCGCTCGCTTCTCCCATGTCTCCACCCTTGGAGATCTCGATGTGATCGCGGAAGAGAACATCCGCAATTCCGAAGAAGATGTGAGCCACAATCCCGCAACCCAGTTAAGTTCTGCCGCGCTGGTCTGACTCACGACTTCCGCCCTTCCGCTTTTCCTATGACACCGATTCCCGCAGCCGAAATCACATACAAGATAGGCAACGAGAAGCTTGTGAAAGTAACTGATCCCGCAGCGACCAAGCTGTCTTCGCTGCTGAGCAAGCAAGGCCGCGCCCACGGTGCGCTGCGCGTGGCGGTGATCGGCGGAGGCTGCTCCGGCTTGCAATACAAGATGGATCTCGTGGACGGCCCGGCGAACCGCGATATCATGGTGGAAAGCGCCGGAGTGCGCGTGGTGGTGGACCCGAAAAGCGCGCTCTTTGTAAGCGGCTCGATGGTGGACTATTCCGACGACTTGCAAAAAGGCGGCTTCAAAGTCACGAATCCAAATGCCGTGGCGCATTGCTCCTGCGGAGAAAGCTTCTCGGCTTAACCTGCTCCCACGCCATGCGCGAGGCAGTCATCGGGTAGCATCTACCTCTGCTCTCCCGGCGGCCGAATGAACGTCTGCTTTTCGCCGACCTTCTTCGCCTCGTAGAGCTGTCTGGCTACAGGCACGGTGTAAGTGCGGCCTGCGGGCTCGACTCGGATGTCTAATGAATAGCCTGGGTCGGTTTCCCGTTGCTTCAAACCTTTGCGGCCAAAGGTGATTTCCTGCTCGCGCTCACCTTCGCCGTGCTTCGCCACAATGGTGCCGGTGAGCTGATTGGTGGAAGGCTTGTGCGGTTCCCCGCTGAGCACCCAAAAGCCGAGCACGACCGCAGCCAGCACGGCGAGGCCGATCGCGAGGGCCACGACTGTATCCCGCTTTGAAGCGCCTGGCACCCGGCGGCGGGGATCGGCAGGCCGGAGCGAGTTCATGGTTCTGCCAGCACTTCCCGCGGCACCTCGCGCTCCAGTGCTCGCTGGAGTGAAAACGTTTCCTCCGTCGCAGTCGGCATCATTTCGCCCGAGCGAAAGCGCCGCTCCCAGACGTAGCGGCGCAGCAGCACCTTCATGGTCGCTGTCATAGGCACAGCGAGGATGGCGCCGAGCAGCCCGCCCATCAGCAGACTCCAGACAAAGACCGACACGATGACCGTCATCGGATGCAGTCCGACGCTTTCGCCTACGATCTTTGGCGTGATCAGCAGTCCGTCGATCTGCTGCACGATGACAAAGATGGAAGTCACGACGACCGGAAACACCCACCACTGCGCGTCATGCGGGATCAGCCAGGAGCCGCCTTGCACCGAGGCGATGATCACCGCCGGGATCCAGCACAGGATGATGCCGAGATATGGGATGAGTCCCAGAAAACAAAGCAGCAGCCCGATGAGCAGTCCGAAGTCTAGGCCGACAACTACGAGCCCGATGCCGGTCGCGGTTCCATTGATGAGGCTGACGACAAGCTGCCCTCGGAAGAACGCAATGAGATAGCCATTGATTTCGGAAAGTGTGGTAACCACTTCGTCCTTAAACACCGATGCCCGCAACGGAAGATAGTCCTGCCAGCCGCTCGCGATATTCCGGCTCTCGATCAGAAAGTAGTAGAGATAGACCGGCACGATCACCATCGAGAGGATGAAGCCGAGGACGCCGAGGAAGCCGCCGACACTGGAGCGGATCACGTTCCAAGTGTTCTTGCCGGTGGCAAGCAAAGCGGACTGGAGCCAGTCGCCTGAGAGTAGGTGCTGGAGGTCGAAAGACTTCTCGATTTCCGCTGCCTCGGGAGCCGGCGTGTCCGGGACTTCCGAGGTGCCGGTCGTGGCGGAGGTCAGCGGCGTGGTGGGCGCAAAAGGAATCCGGACGGGCGGAGTTGCGCTCGGGATCGTCTTCAGCTCCGCGATCGTCGGCACGGTGGCGGAGTCGGGCGTCTTGCTGAACTCCGGCAGCAGCGTAATGCCATACTTCACGTGCAAGTCCGCCGCGATCTGCACGAT
>CAXSDZ010000079.1:0-2108 GCA_964235505.1 uncultured Chthoniobacteraceae bacterium | reverse complement strand
TCACTCTGGGTCTGGATCGCTGGCACGATCCACACGAGGATTCCGGCGAGCACAAGGGAGACGACCGCAAATACCGCGAGCACCGCCCGCTGCCGCGAAGTGCCCCACGCCACGATTCTCGTCACCGCTGGATCGAGCAGATAGGCCATGACGCCCGCGACGGCAAAGGGGATGAGGATCGGCTGGAGAAATCCGAGGACGTGCGAGCACAGCCAGACCATGCCGACGGCGATGGCACCGATGGCAACAACCGCGATGGCCGTCGCCGCAGTCCAGAGTGTCTTGCGCTGCCATGGCGTGGGGTAATCCGGAGGGTTCATCCTGGCGTCAATGCGTCCAAGATGGGCGTGGCTCCGAGGACTCCGCAAACCAATTCACAAAACACGCGGCGACAACTGCTGCGCTGCATTCCGCCGAGCTTTTGCGCGCTCGCGAAGCAACGCACCTTCTTCGGTCACGTTCAGCATCGAGAGCCGCGTAGCGCGGAAGAGGCGCGTGCATCCCCACACGAGCCCGCCCGCTCCCACAAAGCCCGCGACCAGCGCCAGCACAATCATCCCGTAAGACCAGGCATGCAGCGCTGGCTCGGAGGCAAGCGCCGCTCCCAAAATCGAGATCAGGCTCGCGGAAACGAATGATGCGAGCGCCACGTAAGCCCCGCGCAGCGCGCTCAGCAGCCACACCGCCTGTCGCTCCACCCGCCCCACCTGAACGAGCATCCAGTCAGTGTCTGGGCCGGCGTTCTCCGCTTCGAGCCGGGCAGAAAGCGTCCGCATGCGCTCGCTGGCGCGCAGGAACCGGTTGCTCGTGCTCATCGCGAGCACAGACGCAGCGTTCGTGAGCACGGCTGGGGCAGCGATCAGTGACAGCACAGCAAATGGGTTCTGCGAAAGCGAAACGGGATCGGCCATGGGATTGCGATTCGCGCGCCCTCGCTTGCCTGTTCGCCGCGGCCACGTATTTCACCGAGCACCCGCAGTGACGCTGCCGACGCCCCTTCCCGAACGCAAGTTATCGATGTGCAATGCCGCGGGGCTCGCGCATCGCCCGCTCACATGTGAGCGATGATGTTGTCTCCAAACTCCGAGCACTTGATCTCCGTGCCGCCTTCCATCTGGCGGGCGAAATCATACGTCACCCGCTTGGAGCCGATCGCGCCGTTGAGCCCTTTTAGGATCAAGTCGGCGGCCTCATTCCAGCCCAGATAGCGAAGCATCATTTCACCTGAGAGCACGACGCTGCCGGGGTTCACCACATCCTTGCCGGCATACTTCGGCGCGGTGCCGTGGGTGGCTTCAAAGATGGCGTGGCCGGTGACATAGTTAATGTTTCCACCCGGCGCGATGCCGATGCCGCCAACCTGCGCGGCGAGGGCGTCGGAAAGATAGTCACCGTTCAAATTGAGCGTGGCGATCACCTCGAAATCGGTCGGTCGCGTGAGCACCTGCTGGAGCACGATGTCCGCGATGGCATCCTTGATGAGCACGCGGCCCGCAGCCAGTGCGGCCTTTTGCTCCTCGTTCGCGGCGGCTTCTCCGCTCTCCTTTTTCGTCCGCTCCCACTGCGACCACGTATAAACCTTATCTCCAAAAATCCGCTCCGCCGCCGCATAGCTCCAGTCGCGGAAGGCACCTTCCGTGAACTTCATGATGTTGCCTTTATGCACGATGGTGACGCTCTTGCGCCCTTGATCGATCGCGTATTGCACCGCCGCTTTGAAGAGCCGGATCGTGCCGACCTGCGACACGGGCTTGATGCCGACGCCGACGGTTGGCGGGTAGTTCTCCATCGTGTGCTCGGGCGCGGCGAGCTTCATGTAATCGACAACGCTCTTGCTCGTCCCGAACCGGATCTTTTTGAAGTCCTTCGGGAAAGTCTGCGCGATGAAATCGAGAACCTTCTGCGCTTCATCCGTGCCGCCGGCGTATTCGATGCCCGCATAGATGTCTTCCGTGTTCTCGCGAAAGATCACCATATCGACGAGCTCTGGCCGCTTCACTGGTGACGGCACGCCTTTGAAATACTGCACGGGGCGCAGGCAGACGTAGAGATCGAGCATCTGGCGCAGCGCGACATTCAGCGAGCGGATGCCGCCGCCGACCGGCGTG
>CAXSDZ010000078.1:14735-18482 GCA_964235505.1 uncultured Chthoniobacteraceae bacterium | reverse complement strand
AGCCGGTGCTATTCTCTGCGCCATGATGACCGGCACTGCCGAGCAGGATCGCGAACTTAGCTACGAAGAAGAAAGGGGAAAGCCGATGCCCAGCGCCAATCATGGACGGATTCAGATGAGACTTGGTGTGCAGTTCTCAAAACACACTGATTACGATGTGATCAGTGAACTGTCATTGCGGCTTGGCTTTCGTCCGCTGGTGCCCGACTTGTCGATCTATCCGGCGGAGCCGATGGATCTGCGGCACGATGAAATCGAGCGGATCGAACCGCCGCTGCTGGTAGTGGAGATCCTCTCGCCAAGCCAGGGAACCCACGAGGTTTTGGAAAAGATCGATCACTATCTCGCGCACGGCGTTCAGAGCTGCTGGCTGGTCACGCCACCCCTGCGCGAGGTGACCGTTTTCACACCGGATGGTGCGCAGCAAAGCTATCATTCCGGCATCGTCACCGATCCGGCGATTGGCATCACTGCTGACTTGGCGGCGGTGTTTGGCGCGGAGCGCCAATGGGCGGCAGGCTTGCGACCGGCAAGCTAGTTGGTAGAAGCGCGGGATGCGCTTTGTTCCCTTGCTTTTTCTTTTGCTCGCCGCGCCCGCGTTTGCCGCGGATGAGTGGACGCTTCACCCGGATGCTGCGGAGCTGGCTGGCGTGCCGCACGGGACGGTGACGCCGATGCCGGCGTGGGAATCGAAGGTTTTCCCCGGCACCATGCGAGAGTGGTCGGTGTATGTGCCGGCGCAGTATTCGCGAGAAAAGCCGGCGGCGGTGATGGTGTCTCAAGACGGGCACGATTACGCAAACGTGAAAGGCAACTGGCGGGCCCCGGCTGTGTTCGACAATCTCATCGCTAAGGGCGAGATGCCGGTGACGGTCGCGGTGTTCATCAACCCCGGCCACGACGTGGCGAAGGAGAAGCCGAAGAGCCCTTGGAACAACTCCAATCGCTCGCTGGAATACGACTCGCTCGGCGACCGTTATGCACGGTTTCTCCTGGAAGAAATCCTGCCCGAAGTGGAGAAGCAGTGGCCGCTTTCGCATGACCCGGAGATGCGCGCGATCTGCGGCGCGAGTTCGGGTGGGATTTGCTCGTGGACGGTCGCTTGGGAGCGGCCGGACGCCTTTCGCAAGGTGCTCTCGACGATCGGCTCCTTCACCAATATCCGCGGCGGGAATGTGTATCCATCGCTCATCCGCAAGACGGAGCGGAAGCCGATCCGCGCCTTTCTCGAAGACTCCTCCGGCGACCTCGACAACCAGTTCGGAAACTGGCCACTCGCCAATCAACAGATGCACGCGGCGCTCAAATACATGGGCTATGATGTGCGGTTCGACTTTGCGGAAGGCTATGAGCATAGCTCCAAGCACGGCGGCTCGATTTTTCCCGACGCGGTGAAGTGGCTCTGGCGCGCGGAAAAGCCCGTGGCGGTGATCGACATCAAAGGCGATCTCGGCGGCGATCTCACGCTGCACAAGCTGCTGATCGAAGGCGAAGACTGGCAGCCGGTGGCGGAAGGTTTGGGCTTTGCCGACGGGCCGTGCTCGGACGCGGAGGGGAACTTCTATTTCTCTGACATGAAAGCGCCGGGCATCTTCCGCATCGCGCTGGACGGGACGAAAACGAAGCTGAGCGCGGAGCCGGCGAGCGGGTTAAAATTCGGGCCGGATGGGCGGCTCTACGCGTGTCAGGGATCGAAGAAGCGCATCATCGCGATTGGCGTTCCCGCGGCTTCCGAGAAGCCGGAGGGCGGCCTCGCGGTGATCGAGGAAGTCGCCTCCGACGTGCAGCCAAACGACCTCGCGATCACGCGGGAAGGGCGCATCTATTTCACCGACACCGGCAAGCAGCAGGTGATCACGATCGATCCGCTGACAAAGATTGCAAAGCCTGTGGATACGGGCATCGCCGGGCCGAACGGCATCGCCCTTTCGCCGGATGGCGGCACGCTCGCGGTGTCGGATTACAAAGGCGCAAATACCTGGGTTTTCCGGGTCGAAGCCGACGGCAGCCTCAGTGCCAAAGCGCCTTACATGACGATGCGCCTGCCGATCGACGACAAAGGCGAGTTCAAGCGCCAGGAGCCGCCGCCCTACCGATCCGCCTCGGGCGGCGACGGCATGTGCGTGGACACGATCGGCCGCTTCTACATCACCAGCGCGCTCGGCGTGCAGGTCTTCGATCCGACCGGTCGGCTGTGCGGCGTGCTGGCGAAGCCGCAGCCCGACCAACCGCTCACGAGCTGCGTGCTCGCCGGGCCGGGGCGCGCGTATCTCTATGTGACAAACGGCGACAAGATCCTGCGTCGCAAAGTGCAGGCGGAGGGAAGCGCGGGAGCGGGGGTCCGTTGAGCGTGGAGCGTGGAGCGTCGTGGTGGCAGCGCCTCACATTCGTCCCACGCTTCACGCCTCCCGCTCTGCGACCTTCGGCAGGTGCTCCAGGCAATACTCATTGCCATCCCGCGCGACGCGGAAGTTCAGGTCGGGCGCGACAAGTTCCGTCCGGCCACAGTTAGTGCAGCAGTGCAGCGGCTCGTTTGCATCCACCTTTGCATCGCGCTCGAAACGCCGGCGCCGCACGGCCACGTCGCTGCGGTGCCGCGCATCGCGCACGATGTCCGCGCCGAAGAAAAGGAGGTAGTTCGCCAGCGCCGCGACCACTGCCATGCGGAAGTCCCAGCCTCCGCCCACAAACTCCAGCAGCAGCAGCGCGCCGGAGATCCACGCCAGCCATTTCACCTTCACCGGAAGGATGAAAAACACGTAGATCATCAGGTCCGGGAAGAAGCGTGCAAAAGCGAAGAACATCGATGAGTTCAGCATCGCGTTGGAGAAATTCGCTCCGAAGAAGAAGGCGGCGATCGTGGTGCCGATCATGCCGAGAAGATAGAAGACGTTCAGCCGGAACGCCCCCATCGCCTGCTCCAACCCGTTGCCGACGAACCAAAGAAACATGAGGTAGAGCAGCACCGTCAGCCATTCGCCCAGAATGCTGCCGAACGAGGGGATGAACAGGAACGTCACCAGCCGCCATACTTCGCCGTGCAAGATGCGCGTGCGATCGAGCGTGAGCCACTCCAGAAAGCCCGGGTTCAGCTTGTAGAGCACAAACACGAGCGCATTGAACGCCACGATGACGCGCGGCAATCCCGGCAGGGCGAAGTGGCCAAATCTGGCCTCGGCACGATGGAGCCAATTCATAAGGAAATTTGAGGAGCGCAGACTCTGGCGGGCAGACTTGGAAAATCAAGGTTCGCGCTGCGGGCGAGCCCTGCCTCGCCCGCATTGACACGCCTTCCGCGCCGCCTACGCTCCGCGCTCGTGTCTTCCGAAGCCGCTGCCTTGAAACGCACTCCGCTCCACGCCGGACACGTGCGGCTCGGCGCAAAGCTGATGGATTTCGGCGGCTGGTCGATGCCAGTGCAATACTCCGGCATCCTCGATGAGCATCACGCGGTGCGCACCGCGCTGGGCGCGTTCGACATCTCGCACATGGGCCAGTTTTTCGCGACCGGCGCAGGCGCCTGCGAGTGGCTGAATGGGCTGCTGACAAACAACGTCGAGCGCCTCGGCGTGGGCGAATGCCAATACACGTTTTTGCTCAATGAGCGCGGTGGCATCGTGGATGATCTGATCGTTTATCGGATCGAGGAAAGCGGCTACTTGCTCGTGGTGAACGCCTCCAAAATCGACGAGGATTTTGCGTGGATGAACGTCCGCGCGCTCGCCGGCATCGAATTCCAAAACTGCA
>CAXSDZ010000078.1:0-14725 GCA_964235505.1 uncultured Chthoniobacteraceae bacterium | reverse complement strand
GCGTATGCCGGCATCGCGGTGCAAGGGCCGCGCTCCGCGCAGCTTTTCGACGCGTTTTTCGACGGCCGCTATTCGCGCCCGGCGCGCAATGAGATCCTTTCCATCACGATCAAAGACGCGCCCTACTACATCGCGCGCACCGGCTACACGGGCGAGGATGGCTTCGAGATCTTCTGCCCGGCAGACCGCGGCGCACGTGCGTGGGAAGACATCCTGGAGCGCGGCGCGGCGCTCGGCATCCGGCCCTGTGGGCTCGGCGCGCGCGACACGCTGCGGCTGGAGATGTGCTACCCGCTGAATGGCTCCGACCTCGGCCCGGATCGCACGCCGCTGGAGGCTGGGCTTTCCATTTTCGTCGATCTGCAAAAGCCGGACTTCATCGGCCGCGCCGCGCTCCTCGCACAGCGCGCCGCCGGCATCGCGCACCGGCTCGTCCCTTTCAAGATGACGGGCAAAACGCCGCCGCCGCGCGCGCACTACGGCGTCTTCCGCGACGGCGCGCAGATCGCGGAAACCACCAGCGGCACGCTCTCGCCCACGCTCGGCGCGGGCATTGGCATGGCCTACATCCCGACGGAGTTCGCGCGCATCGGCGAGGCGATCGAGATCGATATCCGCGGCCGGCGCTTCCCCGCGATGATCGAGAAGAAGCCGCTTTACCGCTCGGCGCAAAATGCCGCGCCCGCCGGCGCACTCGTGCCGTAGCATCCTTCTTTCAACACCCGCAACCTGTGAACATTCCAGACGATCTCTTCTACGCGAAATCCCATGAATGGCTGCGCCTGGACGGCGAGAATGCCACGGTCGGCATTTCCGACCACGCCCAGGCGGAGCTCACCGACATCGTCTATGTCGAGCTGCCGCAAGTTGGCGCTCAGGTGAAAGCCGGGCAGCAGGTCTGCGTGGTGGAATCCGTGAAGGCGGCGAGCGACATCTACACCCCGATCTCCGGCACGGTGACCTCGGTGAATGATGCCCTTTCCAGCAAGCCCGAGCTGATCAATACCGATCCCCACGGTGAAGGCTGGATCTACCGCATCGCGATCGAAGCGGGCGAGGAAATCGAGGAGCTCAAAAGCCCCGCCCAATACCGGGAGCAGATCGGCGGTGTGCCGCCCGACGCAGGCGCGGGCGTGTGATACGGAAATGTCCGAATGCCGGAATGATCGCATGACGAAGCGCTGCCGCACCGCACTGGCATTCGTCATTCGTCATTCGGCATTAGTCATTTTCCTCCTCGCTCCGGCAGCTCGCGCCGACCTCACCATCACGCAGCAGGTGGAGGGCAGCGGGCAGGCCGGCGAGATGACGATCCGCGTCAAAGGCGGCCAGTCCCGTGCCGATCTTCCGCAGTCCGTGAGCCTCCTCACCGATGCGGAATCCGGCGACACGACGCTGCTGCAGCACAGTCGCAAGACCTACACCCGCATCCCGGCGAGCCAGACCAGGGCGCTCGCCGAGCAGCTCCAAAAAGCGCAGGCGGACGCCGCTCCGCCGAAGCTCCAGGCCACCGGCGAGAAGAAACGAATCAGCGGTCACGCCACGGAGCATTACACGTGGACGGCAGGCGCGATGACGCTCCACTTCTGGGTCGCCAGAGATTATCCAAATGGCGCCTCAATCCAGGAGCAGCTCGACAAGTTGCAGAACGCGGGGCTCGCCTCCGTAGCCGCGGGGATGATGCCGAAGACAAGCGAGATGCCCGGAGTCCGCCTCCGCACGGAGATGAATGCGCCGGGCCAAAAGGTGAGCTACACGATCAGCGCCATCAACGAAGGGCCGGTGGATCCCAGCATCTTTGAAGTGCCAAGAGACTACTCTGAAACCCCGGGTCCGCTGATCCCGCCAGCCGCAAAGTAACCTCGCGCTCGGAGCCGGGAACCAAATGGAAATGCGTGATTCGCACAAAGCGCTGCCCCCTCTGATCTTGGCATCCGCGTCGCCGCGACGGCGGGATCTGCTGACCGAGCACGGCTACCACTTCACCATCCTGCCTGCGGATGTGGCGGAGATCATGCCGTCGCACTTCACGCCGGGCGAGACGGTGCTCTTCAATGCGCGGCTCAAGGCGCGCTTCATCGCCCGCGAGCACCCGTGGGCGCTGGTGCTTGGCGTCGATACCGTCGTGGCTTTTGCAGGCGAAGTCTTCGGCAAACCGGCTGATCCGGCAGCAGCTTTTACGATGCTTTCGCGGCTGAATGGCCACACGCATGAGGTCTATTCCGGCGTCTGGCTGGCGCAGCCTGGCAACGGCCAGGAGCGCGGATTTATCGAGGTGACGCGCGTGCATTTCCACCGGCGCAGCGACGCTGAACTGCGCGCCTACCTCGCCCGCATCGGCCCGCTGGATAAAGCTGGAGCCTACGCCGCGCAGGACGATCGCGGCGAGATGATCGCCCGCGTGGAAGGCTCGTGGAGCAATGTAGTCGGCCTGCCGATGGAGGCGCTGGAGCGGGAGCTGCGGATTTAGAAACGCGCGGCTCGGCATGTGGCATTTTCTTGACGCTCTGCTCGCTGTTTTGGACGCGCTTTACCACTGGCGCTTTTGGGTCGCGATCACCATCTCACTTGGGCTCGCGGTTTGCATTTACGGAACGCTGGAACCATCACCCGCGGCAGCTTATATTTCAGGTGCCATGGTGATCGCTGGCTTCGCAACCGGCTGGGCCTGGGACTCTCGCAGGCCCTAGCGGAATTAGGCTTCATTCGCCCGCGCGACTTCTCCAATCCTTCGCCCATGTCCCTCACGACCCTTGACCTTCCCGGCATCCGCAAAATCGCCAGCGGCAAAGTGCGCGAAGTCTTTGATCTGAGTGAGCACGTGCTCCTCGTCGCCACCGACCGCATCTCGGCGTTCGACTGCATCCTGCCCAATGCCATCCCGCACAAAGGCGCGGTGCTGAACACTCTTTCCGCCTTCTGGTTCGAGCGGTTCGACTTCGTGCCAAACCACGTCGTCGCCACCAATGTCGCGCATTTTCCCGCTGCGCTCCAGCCCTATGCTAGCCAGCTCCGCGGCCGCTCCACCCTCGCTCGCAAGGCGCGTCCGCTGCCGATCGAGTGCGTCGTGCGCGGCTACCTCGCAGGCTCCGGCTGGAAGGAATATCAGCAAGGGCAGAGCATCTGCGGCAATCCCCTGCCCGCCGGCCTGCAACAAGCGGAACGGCTGCCGCAAACGCTCTTCACTCCCTCCACGAAAGCGACCAGCGGCCACGACGAAAACGTCGCGTGGGAAGAGTGCATCCGCCTTGTTGGCTCCGCAGTGGCTGAGCAGGCGCGCGATCTTAGCCTGCGCATCTACGAAGCGGGCCGCACCTATGCTGCGGAGCGTGGAATCATCGTGGCAGACACCAAGTTCGAGTTCGGCCTGCTGGAGGATGGCCAGCTTATCCTGATCGACGAGTGTCTTACTCCCGACTCTTCACGCTTCTGGCCTGCCGATGAATATCGCGTGGGAATCTCGCCGCCTAGCTACGACAAGCAGTTCGTGCGCGACTACCTTGAAACATTAGCGTGGGACAAGACTCCGCCCGCGCCGGAGCTGCCGGAGGAAGTCGTGCGTCGGACGAGCGACAAATACCTCGAAGCCTACGAACGGCTGACCGGCAGTGCGCTCACCCTATAGTCCAGAATGCGCGAAGCGATCGATGACTTCATCCTTCACCTCGCCACCGAGCGCGGGCTGTCGGATAACTACCAGCTATCTACCCGGATATCGTTGGAAGGCTTCGCCGCCTGGCTGGAGCGGCGTCGTTTGCTCCAGCAGGTCGGCGAAGAAGCCCTGCTGCAACTTGCAGGCGCGGGCGAGCCGCTGCCGGAGACTGAAGTGCAGCCGGGTGAAGTGACACTCGACGACATCTCCGGCTACCTTGCGCATCGCAAGCGCGCCGGCCTTGCCGCCGCTTCCATTAAGCTAATCATCGTCGCGGTGAAGATCTTCTTCCGGTGGCTCCATGCGCGCCAGCGCGTGGAGCGCGACATCGCCGAAGTGCTCTCCCTTCCGCGCGTGGAGCAGTATCTGCCGGAAACGATGAACGAGTTGCAAGTGGAGCATCTGCTGGACGGCGTCCCTACAGCAGGTCCGCGCGCCCTGCGCGACCGGGCAGTCGTCGAGTTACTCTACGCCAGCGGGCTGCGCGTTTCGGAGCTGGTCAATGCGCGGTTGGAAAACCTAGATCTTGATAACCGCGTGATCCGCGTGACGGGCAAAGGCAACAAGACGCGGCTCGTCCCCGTCGGGACCAAAGCGTGCGACGCCATCCGCGCCTATGTGGAAGCAGAGCGCCCGCAGTTCGTGCGGAAGAAGACCGGCAGCGAGATATTCCTGTCCGCGCGCGGCACGAAGCTATCCACCGTGCGTGTGTGGCAGATCGTGAAAGAGATCGCGCGGCTAGCAGGCATGGGAATGAACGTCTATCCGCACCTGCTGCGGCACTCCTTTGCGACCCACTTGCTCAGCAACGGCGCGGATCTTCGCATCATTCAAGAGATGCTCGGCCACGCCGATATCTCGACTACTCAAATCTACACGCACGTGGATCAGCAGCGGTTGAAGGCGGTGCATCATCGCTTTCATCCGCGCGCAAAGTAAGCTTACGCACTTACTTGCCTGCGCCGTCCGCAGCCTCGCTGAACTTCTCCAGGTCGTCGTATCGGTTCTCCCATGTCGTGAACATCACGCCGAGAATCCCCGGCAATCCCTTTGCCGCGCCAAGCCAGTCGGCGATGCGCTCCGGGTGTGAATCGTAGTAGCCGGCGATCACCTGTCGGTTCCCGCGGTCGGCGAAGAACTTCAAGCTTTCCGCGCGCTTCTCAAAATACCACGGCAACACAATTACATCTTTGTCCAGACCTTCCCATGAACCTTCCAGCGAGCCGTTGACGAGGTAGTAGTTTTTTGCCTTTGCGTTGTGGTTCGGGTCGAACATGTCGCTCCAGACATAGATATTCCCGCCGGGATTCACCTCGCGCAGAATTTTCGCCGACTCACGCACGTTTTCCGCCAGGATTTGTCCCGGCGTGAAATGCCGTTTTTGGCAAGCCTCGCACCAGCCGAGCACACGCACTTCGTCGTGGCTCATCATGTATCCTTTCGCGCCGAAGAGCTTGTGTAGCTGCCGCGCTTCGTCACGCAGCAGTTCCATCGTCCTTGGCTCGGAAGGGCAGACCATCGCCTGCCCATCATAGATCGTGGCGACATGGTAGTAGCTTGCGAGTAACTTCGTGCCGTCGGGCAGCTTGGTTTTCAGCACCGGCGGCTTGTGGAAGATGTCGTATTCACCGGCCCACGGTTTGGTGCCCATGAGCGGATCTTTGAGCGACTCATAGTCCGCTCTTTCTTTCAGCACCCGGCCATCTGCGGCAGTGATCGTAAGCGGGCAACCGCCACGACGGATTAGGTTCACAAACGCAACCTCTTCGATCTTCGCCTCGGACCACCACACCGTGCCCGCGCTCGCTCCCCACACCCCGAACACAAGACTAACATCCGTATTGTCCTGCGAGTTAAAGGTGACGTGTTGCGTGGACCAGTCCTCCCCATCCTTCACCTTTAGATAGTCCCAGTTCAGCGCAGTTCCGCCGTTCTTTGCTGGCAATGCCTTCACCTCCGGGCGCGCGCCTTTCAATCCCTGCGTCTTCACGCGCACGGTCACGTGGTATTGCCGAAACGGTTGCACCGCTAGCTTCTGCGCAAGGCGCACATTCTGGCCGTTCGCAGTTCCCTTGGCGGCTCCATTTTCAAAGGTAATCGCCTCCTTGTCATACCAGCTCCACTGCTTCGGATCGGAGAAGTCGCCGCGCGGCAGCGCCGGTGCATCTGCATCCGCCAGTCGCGCTTCACCGCCTTGCACGACGAGCGGCACGTCTTTCACGGGCAATCCCTCGACGAGGTTAGGATCGTGCCAGAGCATGTTATTCGAGTAGCCGACGTGAAACAGCGCGGGCACTAGCTCGATCTTATACTGTGCTGCGAGTTGCTTCACGCGCTCGGCATTCTTCAGATAGTTGCCGTGCATCTGCTCGATGCCGCCGAGCCGCGCAAACTTCGAGTCCGTCAGCAGCATGTGCGTATAGCCTGCCGCCTGCCCGCGCCGCATTAGCTCTTCGATTTCCGTGACGCTCTTATCCACCGCCAAGTTGCGCGCACAGTAGATCCATTTTTCCATCGCACGCGCGGGAGCAGCGAAGGGGAGTAGCAGCGTGAAGGCAAGAACTAGCAGCGATTTCATAGGATTATCTTCGGAGTTCTCGAGACAAGGAACGAGCGGACTGATTCCTTAGGTAGGCATACCAGCCGCAAGTTGGATCAACTCTGGCTCGCGCTCTACCGCATCGCGAAACGATGAAAACCGCGGCACCCAGCCGAGCGCGCGAAGTTTAGCGTTCGAGACGCGCTTGCTGGTCCAGCCACGCTTGCGATTTGGATCGATCGACCCGCTGGGCGGGAGCGGCTTTCCAAACCGGCCAGCAAGCCACTCGTAAAGCGCCCGCTGAGTCATCGGCGCATCATCGGCCACATTGTAAATGCCGCGCGCACCGCGCTCCACGAGGACAAGCAGCGCGGCAGCGATGTCGTCGCGATGCGCTTGATTGATCCAGCGCCCGCCATCGCCTTCGATGGTGGCTTCGCCGGAAATGAACTTCTTCAGCAACACGGAACGCCCCGGTCCGTAGATGCCCGCCAACCGCGCGACGACTCCGCCGCGCGCGAGCACGAACTCCTCCGTTTCGCACAGAATGCGACCCGTCTCGCGCGGCGGATCGGCTGGGCTTTCTTCCGTCACCCATGCGCCGCTGGTCTGGGCATAGACCGATGTGCTGCCTGTCCATAGGAACCGCGCGGGCGCTAAGACAGTGGCGAGATTGCGTGCGCCCTCCAGATACACGCGCCGGTATTGCTCCGCACCACCGCGACCTGAGCTGGCGCAATGGATCACAGCGTCCAGCCCGCGCGGCACATCCAGCATTTCCACCGCGGCCCGCTCCGCAATGTCGCACGCGAGCACCGGAAAAGGCTCGCTGCGGAGCGCGGCGGCAGACTGCGCAGAATGCGTGCAGCCGATCACCTGCCAGCCCGCCGCATGGAAAAGCCGCGCCGTCGCGAGCCCCACAAAACCGCAGCCCGCGACCAGCACCCGCCGCGTCACGACCATGTGGGCTCTTGAGTTGCATCGACCTCTTTCGTCAGCATCGCCTCGCCATCAAACGTGAAAAAGGCCGACACCGTTTTGCCTCCCAAAACCAGCGGCAACCAGTAGCGATCGTCTTCCCACATCTCGTCGTAGGGGATCGCATCCAGCGACACCCAAAACGGAGCGGCTTCCGCCGTTTCGATCGGCTCGCCCGTGCAATCGCGGGCGAGAAAAACGGTGCAATGCAGGCTGTAGCCATCGGCGAATTGAAAGCGCAGCACGCCACGCTCCCGCAGGCCCAGCGGCGTCACGCCGACCTCTTCCTGCGTCTCACGCACCGCAGCAGCCAGCGCGCTTTCGCCAGCTTCCAACTTGCCGCCCGGAGCGTTGACCTTGCCTGCGCCGAGCCCGCGCTTCTTTCGGATGAGCAGGACGCGCCCTTCGCGAATGATGAAGCAAAGGTTCGCGTATTCGCGCGGTGTCCAAGTGGACCAGTTCATGGGAGGGTTGATGGCACCGACAGGTTCCGCGCTCTCCTTATCTTCACCCTTGAGTGCCGCATGCGAGATGCTCTGCTCTGCACATGACTTCTTCGCTCGCCTTCCGCATCTCCGCCGTGTTCGGCTTCTTCGCCGTAGCTCTCGGAGCCTTCGGCGCGCATGGGTTGAAAGAGCTGTTTGCCCGCTACGACACCGCTGCGATATGGCAGACTGCGGCGTTGTATCATCTCGTTCATTCCGCGGTGCTGCTGTTTGCCGCCTCGCGCGAACCTTTTCGCCAGGTTGCCTGGTCACTATTCGCCGCGGGCATTTTGATCTTCAGCGGAAGTCTATACCTGCTCGCGGTGACTAACCTGCGCTGGTTGGGTGCGATCACACCGGTGGGCGGCTTGTGTCTGCTGGCGGGCTGGCTGGCGCTCGCGGTGCGGCGTTGAAGCTTCGTCAGACTAAGCTACACGGCGGAGCTTAGTTACCCGACCAGTGGAAACCCACTCCACCACGAAGATATTGCCGTCCTTGTCGAAGCACGCATCGTGCGGGTGGACGAAGCGGCCGGGCTGCCAGCGTTCCGGCTGCGTGCGCATCTTCATCTTGTCCGCGAGCACCTGCTCAGTCCACGCGGGGTCATAGCCAAGATGAGAGATGACTTTGTTCTCCTTGTCGAAAAGCGTGACGCGCGCATGCAGATCGGCGCACAGCAGCAGGTCGCCACGGGTGTCGAGGTGCGCCGGATAACTTACCTCGCCGGTAGTTGAGAGATACTTGCCGTCGAGCGAGTAGGTTTCGAGTCGCGCATTGGCGCGGTCACAGATTGTCAGCACCGGCTCTTTTCCCCCGCGAGTGTCGAGCCAGAGTCCGTGCGGAGTTTGTAACTGACCGTGCTCCTTGCCCGCACCGCCAAAGGTCCGCACCCACTTCCCGTCTTTATCGTATTCATGGACATAGCTCGATCCATACCCGTCCGCGACCCAGAAGCCGCCGTCTGGGTGAAACGCGACATTCGTGGGAGTGAATTTTTTCTTGTCGTCATACACGCCGGATTCCCACGGAGTAGAAGTCGCCCACACGATCTCGCCCCGCAAAGTTGTCTTGGTCACCAGCCGCTGTTTGGTGGAGCAAAGGTATAGAAACTCCTGATTGCCTTCCTTGCGGAGATCCAGGCCGTGACCGCCGCCGGAGTATTCCTCTCCGAAAGAGCGCACAACCTTTCCCGCTGGATCGAAGACGACGATGGAATCCATCGGCGCGCTGCCGGAAGTCTGGTGCTTGATGTAGATGAGTCCCGCTTCGTCCACCGCGACGTTATGCGTGTTGCCCCATTTGATCGTGTCCGGGAGCTGCCCCCAACCATGCATGCACTCATACTGGTGATCGCCTTCGCCGACGATCACTGGCGCATTGCCCGTCTTGTCCTGGGCGCGGATGAAAGGCGCGCCGGTGAGCAGCGCGGCGGAAGTAACAGCGCCAGCCCTGAGGAAATGGCGGCGCGAAACTGGGGAGAAAGGTTCGGAGTTCATGCGCTGCTACTGTGCGGAAAAATGGCGCGCGTTTGCAATCGCAGACCCGCGCCAGTTCACAGCTCCGAGAAGTCTTCCACCGCGGCGGGTGTGGTGTCGCGGATTGGGATCTCAACCTCCACCGGCAACACAACCCCGGCATGCGCGAGGTGCGCGCGGCACTGCGCCACTTCATCCGCGCGAACTATGCGGGAGAAGGTAGCCAGGGGATTGCCTCGCGCATCGGCGAGCATCTCGCAGCCTTCAAATCCAAAGCGCCGGAAGAAGGTGAATGAGTAGGCCGTAACCCGCATGGAAACAAGGCATCCGCTGGCATCTGGCTCCAGCAGCGCCAGCCGGGCAAGCAGCAGCGTCGTGCCGATTCCGCTCCGCTGCCGCTCGCGATCGACCAGGCCGAAAGATAGCCACGCCTGATCGCAGGAGTCGTGGTAAGCGACGCCTCCGCATGCCACGATTTGGCCGGCTTCTTCGCCGACGAGGTAAAGGCTGTGCCTCTCCTGCAACGCACTCTCGAAGGACTCCTCGTAGCCAGTCGGAAACTGGTCGGCATTCGCCTGGAAAAGCGAGAGACACCGCGCGAGATCGAGCGCCTCGAAGCTTCGGAAGCGGATCGGGCGAAGGTAGCGGGATAGGTTCACAACCGGGGATCAGGGCACGCACCAAACAAAAACGCCGGCACCGCTCTGCGAGCAGCGCCGGCGTGAAAAGACTGCGGAGAAGCTACTTCAACACCGATTGGTGAAACTCATACCAATCGTCGAGATTGTTGAGGCTCACCGCGTCGCGGTGTGGCGTGTTTTCGTCCGTCAACTCGTTGGAGGCGAAGATCCCGTTGCGCGTTTCATCGGCATGGATGTAACCGGTGATCGAGTCGTTCAGCTTGCTGACGGTGTCTTGATCAAGCTTCGCGCCGCTCTGGCTTTTGACCCATTTTTCAAACTGCGGATAGGTGGGCTTGCTTTCTTTGATGAAGCTGCGGACCGCTTCGGCGCTGAGGCCGAGCGCGCTGATCACCATCGAATCATAGCCGCCGCCGATGCCGGGATAGCCTGCCGCGAGTTTGCCTTGCGATTCGAGGGAGACCTTCTGCCAAAGACGCGGCAGGTGCAGCACACCGAGAGGACCGGCGGTGCCGGAGGAGATGGTAGGAACGTGGGTTTGACTCATGGGGACTGTGTTGTGTTTGGGTTTCTGGGTTTGCTGAAGCTCTTCCTCTTTTGCGCCAGTATTCTTCCCGCATCACGCCAGGACGCAGGAACAGATGGAATGAAAGCGGGAAAGGAAGAGAAAGGCTCTGGCTTATCGTTTGCCTGCTCCCGGCTTGCTCATAGCGCTTTCGCCCTTGCAGCCTTGGCTTTGGCAGCTCCGCGGCGTGCACTGCCGCCGGTTGGCTTCTTTGCGCCGCGACCTTTGAAGGTTAGCTCCGCGATGCCCGACTTATCGAGTCCGCCGAGGCCGGCAGCCACCATCTTTTTGTATTGGGCGAAGGTCGCCTGCGCCAGTGGCAGGTTCAGCTTCTCGCCTTTCGCGAGACCAAGCGCAATGCCGCTATCTTTCGCCGCATGCTCGGCGGAAAAGAAGCACGAGTGATCCCGCTTTTGCATGTCCTCGCCATCGGTGGCGAGCACGCGGGAGTTTGCGCCGGTCTGGGAAAAGACTTCGCGCAGAGTATCGAGATCAAGCTTCAGCGCAGCGCCAAGGCCAAGTCCTTCCGCCAGCGCCGCGGTGTTGATGTTCATCACCATATTCACTAGCGCCTTGACCTGCGCCGCTTTGCCGGAAGCTCCGACGTAGCGGAGGTCTTTGGATAGCTTTTCCAGAAGCGGGCGGGCCTTATTAAATGTTTCCTCCCGCCCAGCGCACATCAGGTAAAGGGTTCCCTCGCGCGCTTGCGTGATGGAGGAGGCCATGCAGGCTTCGAGCGCTTCCGCCTTCGCCTTCTTCGCGAGCTTTTCGACTTCCACATGCACCTTTGGCGATACTGTCGCGCAGTTGATGAATAGCTTCCCCGCCGCTTTGGTAAGCAGGTTGTCGCGCTTGTCGGTGAAGATTTTCGTCATTGCCTTGTCGTCCGTGACCACCGTGATGACGACATCCGATAGCTCCGTAACACGCGCGAGCTTGTCGCACGCTTCGGCGCCGAGCTGGGTGGCCAGCTCCTGCGCCGCTTCCTTGCGGAGATCATAGACGGCGGCAATGGAGTAACCGACGTCTTTCAAACGCTGCGCCATGTTTGCGCCCATGCGACCGACTCCGACGAATCCGATTTTTTCGGGCATACTAGATAAGCTGTGAGGGATAGGGAAAAGAGCGCGTAGTGGATAGCGAAGCCTGCGCGTTGGCAAGTCCGCGCCATTGGAAAACGTGGCGGCCAAAGGCGATTGAACTTCGGTGGCGAGTGCCCGGTTATCCGCTCGGCGGAGCCTGTCCCGCCAGGCGCAGACCGTCGCCTCGCCGGGCGAGGCGCACATAGGTAGTGCCTTCTTCACGCTGCATCTCGACAACGCCGGTGACGAGCAGCGCAAAGACGATCTTTTCGCGCGTGAGATCATCGGGAATCTCCAGCGGGACGGCATGCATGGCGATGCGGCGATCGGGCATGAGCTGCGCGAGGAGATCGGCTGCGGACTCGATCTGCCAGCGGGTGAGCCGCTGCCAAGCGGAGAGATTGCCCCAGACGGCGAGCGTCGTGCGCGGGGTGGCGAGGAGAAAGTCGAGCGCCACTCCCAGCAGCGGCTTCTCGTCGGGCGGCAGTGCATTCGGGTGGGCCCAGCGGTCCAGCCACGCCGCGAGCAGAAGGCCGCTGGCGACGAGGATGAAGCCAGGCGTGAAGCCGCGCGGCATTGCGGCATCGCCGCCTCGCACGGTGGTAATCGCGAAGATGGTGAGCCAATACGAGACCCCATACAGCACTGCCCAAAGCAGCAACGCGCCGCCTGCCGTGAGCATCGCGAAGCCGAGCACCTGCCAGTTATGGCGGGCGAGGTGCGCGCGGAGGGCGGCGGCGAGGGAACGCGAGGGATCGTCGGACGGCAGCGGCATCGGTCTTGTCGAAGCAGGGGCGAGTGGCTAGCTACGTGCATGCTCTCTCCCCATTTCGCAAGCGGCGCGGTGGCCGCCGCCACAGTTTTCAGCGTGCTGCTCAGCACGCCGGCGCTCGCGAAATCTCCAGCGGCACGGCAGCCGCGCGCCACGCGGGAGTTGCAGCCGGCGCCGCCGCCGATCGCTTCGCACGAGGTCACGCCCGAGCCGGCGCCGCCGCGCTCGCGCACTACGGCGCGCGTGCTTTTCCCGCTGAATGTCGGCCCAGCAGTGGTGACCAGCACGGTCTCGAATCTCACGACGCCGCTGCGGGCCTTGGCGCGGGGGGAAAAGCCGGGCGACACGTGGCCAGTCTCCGTCATCGGTGCGCCGGTGATCGGGCCGGTCACCGGCATCACAGGCGCGCTGGGCGGCTATTGGTTTTGGGAGCTTTGGGACTGGGAGGTCACGCGGGTGAACGATATCCAGCCGGATCGATCTCCGCTGCCGAGTAGCCCAGCGCCAGCAGCCCGCCGACGAGCCGCTCGCTGAGTCCGCGCTCCGTGGTGAACGCGGCCATTTCCTCCGGCGCGATCTGCACGCGGGCTCGGGGAGAAGCAGTCGCCGCATCCGCCAGGTGCCGCACTCGGAAAATGCGAAAGCCAAGGCTGCGCACCCACTCTTCGCCGCGCTCCACCATCGCCAGCGCGTCGAGGGTGACGGGCGTGCCGTGCGGGATGCGCGAGGAAAGACAGGGCTGCGCGGGCGCGTCGGCGGTGGGGAGCCCGAGCGCTCGCGAGAGGTGCCGGATCTCGGCCTTCGTGAGCCCGGCGTCTCGCAGCGGTGCGATGACTGCAAACTCCGTCGCCGCCTTTCGCCCGGGCCGCTCGTGGTGCATGTCGTCCGCGTTTTCGCCGTAGGCAATCGCGCGAAAACCACGCGCGGCGGCGAGCTCGTCGAGCTTGGTGAAAAGCGCGGCTTTGCAGAAATAGCAGCGGTTGAGCGGATTGGAGGAATAGTCTGGATTGTCCATTTCGTCCGTGCGGACGACTTCAACCGGAGCGCCGATTTGCGCGGCGAGCGCGAGGGCATCAGCCAGTGCTTTGCGCGGCAGGCTGGGGCTATCAGCGATCACGCCGAGCACTTGTTGCGAGCCGAGCACGCGGTGCGCTTCGGCTAGCAGATAAGCGCTATCGACGCCGCCGGAGTAGGCGATGAGGAGCGGGGCGCGAGTGAGCAGTGCGGCGCGGAGACGATCAAGCTTTGGCAGCATGGGTCAAAGCAGTTTCAGAAATTCCTCCACGCCAATCTCCGCCTGCCGCAGGATTGCGCGCAAGGTTCCACGATCCAGCTCTCGATGAGCGGGCACGACGGTCTGTGCGAAGGGTTCGTCGCGGCGCAAGATGATGTGACTGCCATGTTGTCGTTTCACCTCGAACCCAATCTTCTGCAAGGCTCGGACGGTTTCAGCGCCCGAAACCTGCGGAAGCTTGCTCATACCGCGATGAGGAACGCATCGAAGGTTTCTTCGGGCACCGGCAGCCCATCGGCTTCCAATGCAAGAACGTATCCTTCGATTGCCTCACGGATATTGGCAATCGCCTGAGTCCGCGTTTCACCTTGAGAAATGCAGCCGGACAAGCTCGGGCATTCCGCGACCCAAAAGCCGTCTTCCCCAGGATAGATCACAACCTGTCTCATGCCTTCAAAGCTGCAGGCGCCGGAACAGCTCGTCCAGCGGCACACTTAGCCCGATGAAGAAGTCGCCGAAGTCCGCGTAGTGTGCGCTCACGGCGTCGAAGCGCATCTTATAGACGATGTCTTTGATCCAGTAAGTGTCGTGCGCAAAAAGCGTGACGCCCCATTCGGCATCATCAAGGCCGGTCGATCCGGTGATGAGCTGGAGGATTTTGCCGTGGTAAGTGCGGCCGATGCGCGCGTGTCCGGCCATGAGCTGCTTGCGCTCGGCGTGTGACAGCGCATACCAGTTTTGCCCGTCGGGATTGCGCCGCTTGCTCATCGGGTAAAAGCAGAACACCTCCCAGACCGGAAGCACCGGGTAGAGCTTGTCCTTGCGATACTTCGTCATCCGCGTGCGGAACTCCGCCATCTTCGCTTCGTGCTCCGGCGTGCCGGCTGGCAGGTTTTCCTCGCTGGCGAGAGTCGCGGAATACTCGTCATCGCTGGTCGTGTATTCGCTTTCCTCGGTGAGCGAGAGAAAGGAATAAACCGGCGTGAGAATCTCCGGCCCGAGCCCGAGGCTGAGGCGCTTTTCAAAGGCATTCGCCGTGTGCAAATCAGGCGTGAGCAGCATGAGGCCGAGGTCGGCTTTCGGTGAGACCATGCTGAAGATCAGGAGCTGGGTATCGTCCGCAGCGCGCACTTCCTGGATGAGCTCGGTCATCGCAGTTTTCGCCTCGATGCGCTCTTCAGGTGAAAGCAGCGCCCACTGGCCGTGCTCGATCTTGTAGAAGAGATGCAGGACGTGCCACCCCTCCACAGGGACGACAGCGTTCGGGTTTCGGTCGGTCATAGGAGCGGAGAAGATCGCGGG
>CAXSDZ010000077.1:17439-18580 GCA_964235505.1 uncultured Chthoniobacteraceae bacterium | reverse complement strand
TCTTCCGCTGGCTCTTTAAAAACGAGAGCGGAAAACACGGACGCTCCCGCGCCAGCCTTAAGCCTGCGGCGGTGGGGGAATGGCGGGACCGCTCGCACCGGGGCCGGCAGGATCATCCGCCCCTTCCTCGTCATCTTCGCTCCCGTGGCCGTGGCCGGCGTCCACGATCTGGCGTGCCTGCTTCCATGCGGAGGTGAAGCGCCGGGCGGCGGCGTCCTCGTCAAACTGGATGGACAAGTCGTCCAGGTCGGCGGCGGCTTCCATCAAGGCGGCGACGCGGGTTTCCAGCTCGCGGCGCAGTGTGCTGCGGTTGACGATCTGCCCGCGCGGAGCGTTTTTGAGCCGGTTGAAAGCATCCCGGGCCGCGCGGACGACCGTCACCCGGGCAGTGGTGACGCCGCGCCCGGCGGAGCTCGGGTCGGCGAGAGCGCCGTTGCCCAGAGCAATGACTGCGTCGGCAAAGTCGATCAGCCCCTGGTCCCGCAGCTTCTGGATGGCGCCCATGCGCACGGCGACCTGGGCGCGCGCGGAAAGGTCGCCCGTTTTTTTAAGTGGACGGCGAGAGCGCGGCAGAGCATGTGGAGGAGAGCCTCCAGGGCCGTCTCGGCCACATCTTTCTCCTCGGCGGTGCCGGTGGGCGTGGTGGCGAGCTGCGCGGCGAGGGCGGCCGTGGCACCGTATTCGGTTTGCAGCGCGGCGAGGTCTGTTCCGAAATCAGCCGGGCTCTGGCCCTGCCACACTGCTTTATGCCCGGGCTGATCGGCCACGGTGAGCAGGGTGCCGATCATGTCGAGTTGGTTGTGCAAGCGGTCGTTCATGGGGAGTTAGGGTTTGGATTTCTACAGAAAGCAGAGGGTGCGTGCTGCTTTCTCTTTTTACAATTCATCAATCACCATTCGCCTGCGCCTTCGCTCCTCTCGTTGCCAAAGATAACGGAGCGCTTTGGTCGCGTGCGTAGGCGGCTGAAACTCTGTTTCCAGTGGACGCATCAGAAGGAGCAGGATGAGGATGTCAGGAGATAGAGTCTCGCAAGACGAGCGTTCCCAAAGCGCTGCGCTAACTTTGGGGACGAGAGGGAACCCGTTGGCGGTCAACCTCGTGCGTCGGCGATCGGTCAACCCTGATACGCTGCAGTGTGGGC
>CAXSDZ010000077.1:0-17429 GCA_964235505.1 uncultured Chthoniobacteraceae bacterium | reverse complement strand
AACATGCCCTCTTTGCCTGACCCCTATTTCCCTACACGCAGTAGGCCGGTCTTCGGTTGGCCGGCGGTGGGAATGATGAAGCGTTTAGAGAGGATGGGTCATGTCATCGCCCGGTGAGTTGGTAAAACTTCGTGAGACACTCTCTCAGAATGATCCAGTTCGGAGAGTTGCCCGGCCAAATGCCAATTGCGTAACCCCGCTCATTGATGAGTTCGATCAACACAATGTTACCGTCGACTGTCACGGTCTCAGGAATCGGAGCGCGCCGAGCATCAATGAAAGCACCGGCTTTGCGCAGGTGTTGGACACATTTACCAACCATTCGCACTTCAGCCGTAGCAAGTTCTCTCCGGGTTCGCGTTTTTCGGCCTGAATCAGCCTCCCAACCTTCCGCAGCTACCTGGCCATGGACGCGACTCAAATCCGAGGAATCAAGTCTCACCGTTAGAACACCGCGTCCCCAGCTAGAAGCATCGACGACCCGGAGTGTCGTTTGACCTGGTTCTGAATGCTTCGAGGCGAGTGGCTCAAGTCGGAATGAATCGAGTGCTGTTTTCAGATATTCTTCTTCTAAACGCGCGCCGAGGAACCGTTCGTATCGTCCACCCCGTGTAGAACCCTCCGTCACACACGCTTGCAGCGCGAGTAACGGTAAAGCAAAGCCTAACAATAGAGTTCGCAAAACCACGTTCTTCTCACAGTGGGTCATAAAGCTGTCCGGCTTTGGGAGATGGAGGCGGATTCTGATGCACTCCCTCCTTTTTCAGGAACTCATTTGCGCGCTGACGCATGGCCGCTTCGTAAGAGTGGGCTGTGGCGCGAGCGGCTTCGAGGTTAGCGAGGGAGTCGGGCTTGTTGCTAAGTTCCGCCTGCATGCGCTTCGCCTCGTTAATCACGCTTTGGACATGCCGTTGCTCGTGACCATAGATGCGCTGCTCCTCTCCTTGGCGAAACGGAATACTGGCGCGGTTAATTACAAAACTTGTGGTGCTCGCATTGATCGAACATTTCACCTTGCAGCTTTTTTCTGCATTACAGCGAACAAGGAGCGAGAAAACTCTGTTTTCGGTGGGCCCATCAGGAGGAGCAGGATGAGGATGTTAGGAAATAAAGTCTCGCCGAAATAGCGTTCCCAAAGCGCTGCGTTAACTTTATGAACGAGAGGGAAACCCTCTGATCTAGCCATGCGAAAATCGTCGCTCAGAATTGCCCTCTGCTACCTTTCTGAATGACCTATAAAATTGTTCCGGCTGCTTTTCATACATATCTACAAAAATCCACCATAGGCGTGGATTCGCGAGCAGAGAAAAAAGCTTTTGCACCCAGGGTGATTCATCCATCAGTAGTTCAAATACTGCAATCGATAAAGCGCATTGGCATTGCGCATCCGCCTCTTCAGCCTGATTGATGATCCATTTCCATGCAGCATCGCTTATGTTAGGAACAGTCAGAAAGTGAGCAGCCCATCTAAATGCAACATCGAGTTGCATGTCGTGCCGTGCGCTTTCAAGATGCGCAAGCACAACATTGCACGCCGGCCAGTCGGCTGGATCCAGTGTATACTTTATCGCTAAATCCTTCAGCTTATTGTTCCAAGTAGCACACATGCATAAGTTTCTATAACGTCGTTAATTCCGAGCAGGAACTGGCCACCACCTCGGCACTGGAATAGGTATCTTGATAAGGTAATGGAGTCAGGTAAGGATTTCTGACAACCTGTCAGAAACCTTTGCCTGGCTCCTATTTTCCCTATCCAGTCAAACTTCGGGAAACGAGAGTAACACCGCCTGAGTCGCAATCCCCAATGATTCGATTCCTCGCCCTGTATCAATGACGGAATGTAACTGCATCTACCAATCTCGTCGAAGGTCGATAAAACAACATTCGCTTCAATTTTCCATCGTCTTTGAAGGCGCAGAGCAAAGGATCGCCTTCAACAGAATCCTCATAAAACGATCCATATTGTCCACCTTGCTCATTCCAATTAGAAAAGCCTTCGTTTGCTATGGTTGCGTTGAAGCCAAGACCTTCCTCGGGAAGCAAACGAAACCGGAATCTGGGGTCATCCCAGTAACTACCCTGCGCGATTGTCAGCGGAATAAGTTCGACCGACGGTGGTAGAATCGGACCAAAGTATGTTTCTAACCGCGCTTTTCCACCACGATACGGATGTAGCTCCAGTAGTAACCACAGCATCAGTCCCAACAATACAGCACACGCAACTGCAACTGGGTGTTTCATAGATGATTTGTTTACTTGTCAATTTTAGCATCGATGGTGTCTGCCCACGAACCCGAGATATAGAACGGCGATCCACTTCCGGCGATATAGGATGGGACGACATCGGTTGTAAATGTTTGGGCTGCGGATCCCCAAGTTGAACCGTCGTATGCAAACTCGTAGTAATCATTGAACGATAGACTTCGGTTGCCTTGGCCTTCGACGTGGCACCCTCCTGAGGAATTGGGGAAAGAAATTGGGGTCAGGCAAAGATTTCTGATAGGTTGTCAGAAATCGTTGCCTGACCCCTACCTTTCCTACCTTTCTATCCTGATCCGCTGCGGTTTGGGCAACACGCCTTCTTTGCCGGACCCTATTCCCGTGCGTCGAGTCGAACTAAAACGGAGTTTTCATGACTCCCCTCTGAACTCTACGCTCACCACTACTCTGCTCGAAGACAGCTAGCCTTGATAATATCCATCTTGATGCTTCCAGATTTCGGCGCACCGCTATACGTGACTACTGCCTCACGGAACTGGCTGGCAGCCCCACTTAAGACCAAAGCGTAGGTGTGGATTTCTCCCTCTGCCAGATTAACATTAGCCTCCATATGTTCGACTGCTGCGTCAGCACGGATAGCTATGGCTTTTCCATGCCCATCGGCAAGCGACAAATTCCATGCCCCTTGTCCGTGGAATGTTATCGGTGCAACATATTGGCACGGTCGAGTGTCAGTATTCTTCACTAACACGAATAGCAGTGTCTTTTTCCCAAGTTGGTTGATCGAGTGGCGAACAGAGATTCTTAATCCAGGAGTATCACCAACCCATTTAGTTTCAGAATCAATAATTGGATCAAACACGGAGAACCAGTCGACAGAACTGGCCTGTGACGTAGGCTCTCCGTCACTTTCAAACGAGTTATCATGGTTTTGAGGCGAACAGCCCATAACCAAACATGCCGCAGCTATACCGACCGCACTAATGCCGGTTAGCTTGAGAGTTTTGCACCATTTCATCAATCCTATCTTTCACACGCGCGGCGGGACGCCGCCACACTGCCAGCGGCACGGCGGTGGTCAGGGCGTCGAAGTAACCCGGCTTGGTATTTCAGCAACTTCCAACGGGAACTCGAAGTTCTGAGCCGCTTTTGCCAAATGACCGCCGCCAAAAAAGGCCGGGCGCTGCAAGAGTGGAACTGGTTTGGATTTCAGCAACGATCCTTCACCACGTTCGCAAAGCATCAAGGCAAGCGCGAAGCGAACATTGGGATGTTCATGCTCCCGTTGGATAATCTGCCAAATTTTTGCAGACGTGAGATTCTGATTAAGCCGGGTGCGAGCGGCCTCGTTGGCATCGGGTGATTCTGATTCCAGCAACCCGAGTTGCCATTGAGTTACTGCACCCTGCCATAGCAGGGCTGCAACTATGCCGAAGGCGATCACCCCTGCGATAAAAACGGTTCGCTTGCGTCCGCCGAAAGCCGCAGCGCAAGCTACAACAACGGCAGCGGCAATGGCACAAGGCCACAGCACGCCCGCCAATCGCGCGAAGCAAGACGGCGCATCGAACAGTTCCATATCACTCAGTTTGAGAAGCTGCACGGCTTGCAGTGCCAGGTGACATAAGCCTTCTTGTAGCAGTCGGTAAAATCCTCAGCGAACCATCCAGTGATGCCGGAGGCCGAAAACCGGGACCGCATAAAAATTTCGAAGGTTACATCAAGACCCAGGCAACCGATGCCTTTGACATCTTTAATGGCGCCCAGATTTCCGGTGTTCTCTCCACCGTAGTCTCGATTGAACTGATTAGCCGGGGTGAGCGGGTCATCGATTCTCATCCGCCCACGCAGAGACTGCAGCTTCGCATAGATGCAAGCGGCAACGTCTTCGTAGTGCGGCTTCACCGACTGCCGATCAACTTGCTTCCCACAGGGACATGCGCCTTTGAATGTGACGTAGTTATCGTGACGCTTCCAGCTGCGGTGAATGTCTCCGTCCGTCGCGATTCCAACAGCGGGATCAGGCTCAAGCGGGAACGGTTCACGTCCATCAGTGTCAACCGTTCCGATCGATCGATTGCGCACGAACGCGTAAAGATTCTTGCCGCCCCGCTCTTCGAGCGGGTCGCGATTGATCCATCGTCCAATGTGCGGGTCGTAGAACCGGTATCCGTAGTAGCAAAGCCCCGTTTCCTCGTCGCAATACTTCGTGCTCCATCGCCATGGGTTACTCCTCGCCCACGATCCGGTTGCGCGCAGCGCTTCCCCAAAGGGCCCGTAACTGTAGCGGGCCAGCTCGGCTCCCGTGGCGGCATTGACTAGCCCGGCCACGTTGCCGTTCCCATCATAGAAGGCCAGTGCGTCCACCACACCGGGGCCGGTGCCTGTGCTGGAGACCAGCAGCCCGCCCACGCCTCCGGCTCCTTCCCTGCTCCCGCTTAAGTCCAAACCCCATAAGTGCCTGCGGAGGACCGCGTTTCCAGGTCCGATCTCCGCGAGGAGGTTCCATCCGCTGTCATACACGAAGCGGGTGGTCACGCTGCTCGCATAGGCGCTGCCGTTCCAGCCCGTGCGCACTGTCTTGCGCACCCGTCGCCCGCGGTAATCGTAGCCAAACTCAAGCCGAGTGCGCGGCACACCGGCCGCGGCCGCATCTGCCTTGGTTTCCATGGCGATAAGCTGGTTCTCGGCATCCCACGAGTAACTCCACTGCCCATCGGAAAGGAGGTTGCCGTCATCATCGTGCGCGAAGGACTCGGGAGACTTCGGGACAAACACCCGGCCCGTTGAGCTCTGCTCGTAGTCGGCGGCCTGGCTGTCCCCGCCAGCCTTGACCCCGCGCACGGTGATCTCGGGATATTGCGACGCGGTGGAATTGTCCACCGCCACGATCGCGTTGAAGTGAGCCCCCTGCTTGGTGACGGACGCTGCGCCATTCGGGCCATTCACGCTCACCCGCGTCAGGTCCGAGGCGTCCGCCGTGCCGAGCACCACCACTGCGTTGGGCACTTCACGCGACTCATACTGGTTGAGAGCGTTCGCAGTGTAATTTCCACCGTTCCCCTGGCGCACGGTGCTGGTGCGGTTGCCGATGGCGTCGAAGCTGTAGTAGAAATTGTAGCCGCGTTGCGTTGAACCGTCGGCCAAGCGCTTGGATGCGCCGCGCACCTGCCCACGCGTGTCACTCGTGTAGTCCCAGCGCGTGCTGTCGGCCAGCGTGTCGCTTTCGCGCTGCCCCGTAGCATTGTAACCCCAGATATGGGATTCCAAGGTCTGCGCTCCGCGGGTGGTGGCGATGCTCGACAGCCGGTTGGCTCCATCTGGAATACGCGTCGTTTTCAGCGTCTCGATCCCGCCGCGCGTCATGGTCGTGGTTTGCAGCCAGTCCGAGCTGGGCAGATAGTCGTAAGTGGCGGTGTTGACGCCATCGCCCGCCGTGCGCATCCGGCCCGTGGCCGGCTCGTAGGTGAAGGATTGCGAGAGAACCGTGGCCCCATTCACCCGCACGGCCATGCTGTTGAGGCGCCCGAAGGCATCATAGCCCGGATCAAGGACGGTCCCATCCTGTGCGAGTGTTTCGGATTCGATCTGGCCAAGTGGGTTGTAGGTGAAGCGATGCGCCGTGTAGTTGTCCGCCACATAACTGATCCGGCCTTTGCTGTCGTATTCAAACTCCGCAGCCGACGAGTTATCACTGTCACTGAAGGAGGTCAGCTCGCCACCTTCGTTGTAGCTATAGAAGGTGGACAGTGGGAAGCCACTGAACAAGCGCGCCCGGACTCGCTCGCGGACCAGGCCGGAGGGCCAATAAAGATAAGTGGTGGCATGCCCCGCGGCGTCGGTTTTCTGCCCCAAGGTCTCTGTGCCAGCGTAGTAGCTCCACGAGGTGACGTCACCTTCACCAGCGTCCGCCGGCCAGAGCGTCCCTCTCCACGATGAGTCGGCACCAGTGCGGTAGGTATGGAGCCGCCAGAGCCGCCCGCTTTCGTCGTAGTCGTAGCGGAGAGGGTATGTCCCCCCGCCCCAACTATGAGTGAGCTGCCCGCGCGCATCATAGTCGAAGTAGGTGCTCACTCCATTCGTGGCGCGCGATTGGAGCCTGCCGGCACGGTGGTCCGTGCCGGGATAGTAGCCATTCGCGATGACGAGCGAAGGCCCCTCGATCCGCGACGGCTGCCCGGAGGCCGGATCATAAGCTGTAGTGGTAAGCGCCTGAGTGCGCGGATCCTTCTCACTCACGATTCGCCCGAAACCATCGTGGCCGAATGCCGTCGGCGCACCGCCTGAAAAGGTGACCGCCGACTGAGCCAGGCCGCGTCGCGACACGCGCACGGCCGGATTTGAGATGCCGCTCTGCGTCGTCGTGCTGGTGATCACCGGATTGGCGGCAACTGAAAAGTCTACCGTCGCAGTCGTGGTGGTCTGCTTGTTCAGCGGATCGATCGCCACGGTCTTGCTGACCTCGTTCGCTGCAAAGCCGGAGGCTTTTTCCCGCCGTGTGCCGAGGTCCGAGGTCGAGAAGCGATACCACCCGTCAGCGCCCTGAACATACCCCTCGCTGACGGCCTGCTCGCGGACACCCCAGCCTAGGATGGATTTTGTGGCGCGGGTCGTAAGTTGCTCGCCGCCGTTCCCATTGGCCTCGTAGGAATAAGTATAGGTCGTCGGCACGCTACCGGCCTGTGCCGTGGACGCGATACGTCCGAGTTCGTCATATGTTGTCAGCGTGACAACGTCTCCTTCAGGTCCGGGCCGGATTTGGCGTGTCACTCTGTCTGCAATATCAGTGTGCGTCTCTTCCCACAACGGGGTGTCGCCCAGTCCGCGGGGCACCCGCTCCCATTCTCCATCATTCTCCAGTGTTCCGTAGGAATATACTTCCTTCCAGACAAGGGCCCGGGCGTCGGAGGGGCCGGCCTCGGTGACGATCTGCTTGGTGCGCCCGTCGAGATAAAGCTCGGTAGTCTCCGCTTTGCCGCCCGGCAGCGTCTTGCGAGTGCCCGGGCCGCCCGCTAGAGGATCGAGGTTGGTGGTCACGCCATTGACCGTTTCGCTCCGCGTCCGCCCCAGCACATCATAAGTCCATCCCCGATTGAAGGTATAAGTCCCATCAGTAACTGTCTCGGTCTGCTTTCTACCCACGGTATCATAGACGATGTCAGTGCTGCGATCAGGGATGGCAGGCAAACCGTTGGCTGCCGCTGCGCCTGAGTGGACAATATGCCGCGGCCGATCTTCGCCATCCCAATTACTGTAAGTAGTAAGCACCCCATTCTCGTCCATCTCAGATTCCAGCCTGTGATTGTTCCACGTCGCCTTGTAAGTCAGGCGTCCATCCTTGTGGGTTTCGATCAGTTCGGTTTCGTTTTGGAACGCATGACGGGTTTCTGAAAGCAGGGAATAGGCAGAATCAGTCGCAGCATCGGCGTTCACGCAAAGGTAAGTCTGCGTGCAGATCGTGTTGCCGTATCCGTCGATCATCTCCACTTCCTTGGTCGTCACATGAGAACGTGGCACTGGATCGCCATGGATCACTGTGTTGCGCTGCACGAAACGGCCGGTCACGGAATCGAGCACGCTCCACTCGTATTGAAAGGTGCGCGTCTTTCCATCCTCATCCTGCTCAAAGACTGGCAATCCTTCCGGCGCTGATCCACTCGCGAAGCGCTTGCTGATCGAGACAAGGGACTGGGTGCTGTTTGCCGAACGCGTTCGCCGTTCAACTTCCACGGGGTAGGAAACTTCTGAGCCAGGGTTCGCAGTTGCGGTTTCGTTCGACTGCCGCTGGATGGCGGTTCGTTGGGTGACCACCATTGAGCCAGACAAGCCAAATTTTGTCTCCTCCTCGAGGTCGGCCGTGTGGTTGATGACGTGCCCTTGATTGAGATAGTAGAAGTCGTTCTCAGGGGCCAGCGGATCACCGGGGGGCAGCGGCAGATCGAGCACCGGTCGGATCACGATTGGCTTTGGATTGACGCTCGTCCCTGTGTTGGGTCGGTTCAGGTAGCGCTCCCAAGAGGTCGCCGTTCCGTTCTCCAGGTGAAGGGTCAAGGCGAGCCGCCCATCTGCCTGGTAGCGATTCTCGGTAGTCAAGGTGTCCGGCGCCTGACCTTTGATCACTGTGTCCACCTTGACCCGCTGCGTTTGAAGGTCAGTTTGTGTGACATGCACCTCCCGACTTACCAATGCTCCTCCCTGGCGCATCTGCACCTTCTTCTCTGTCTCGTCCGTTCTCAGACCGCCATTGGTTGTCGTCACAGTGCCTTGCAGCGTCACCGTGTCCTTGTCTGCCCGGTCGAGCGTCCACTTATCACCAGCGGCCTCGTGGATGAAGGTGGTCACCTTGTTGGGTTTGCCCGGTCGGATCTGTGTTAGAAACAAGCCTTGCTGCCCGGGAGCAACGTCCATCTTCCGCTCCACCCGCCAGGTGACAAATGGCTGCGCACCAGCATCGGTCTGGAAGGGGCCGGCAGCATCCACTGCCGCTGGCTGCATCTGCTCGGGTTTATAGTAGCGGACCTCGTAACCGGAGAGGGCTTGCGGCTCGAAAACCACCAGACCATCCGCCGACCGGACCTGCCGCAGCAAGCCGGCCTCGCGCACTTCGGTATGTCCTTTCGCAGGCCGATGCTTCAAGCTCGCGAGAGAAAACGCGTTGTCAGAAATCAGTGCTTCGTCAACCCACACCCAATCCTTGACCTTTCCGCTGCGGAGGATCTCGTTTTCATTCGTGAGATCCATGATGTTCGGCACCGGGATCAGCGGCCTTCCCACGTTGAAGGAAAGGTGCAAGCTGTTCACGTTCGCTCCACACTCTCCGTATTCATCCGCACTTCCGTCATCTTCACAGGGAGGTTGATTGGGAAAAGTGATGGATGCGCTGCCCGGCCCTTGGTTTTTCTTCGCGTCGCAACCAGAGCTCTCCGCGATGCAATAAGGTGGAGGTGTTCCCACTGGGGGATTGCCCGTCAAGTGCGCGGACACACTTACACTGGTAAGATAAGCGTCCGCAGCAGGCGTAGGCTGATTTGTCGGGGGAGCTTGCGGAGAACTTCCGATCTTTCGGACGACGATCGTCGTGCCATCGGAGTAGTGTTCTTCTACTTCACCAGCCCACTCGATACTGGAGCCTGAGATTGCGGGAGGCGATGCGTCTGCACTGTAATCCGGCTTCCCGTGGGAGCACGAGGCGGCTGAATCGCCACAGCAGGCAGCCTGGCTATGGAAGGGAAGGTAAAGCTTGATGGCAGCAAACAATGCGAGCGTCTGGAAAAGCCAGCGTCCTTTGGAATGTCTCAATTTCATTTTCGCGGAAGGCAAAGCAGGGTGGTGATGAAGAGTCGGGCTGCTCAGCTGTTGGAGATCAGCGGAGTGAATACCTGCAGGTTCACGATTGTCCCATTCGTGTCGGGCAACGGTGCAGCGATTGGGTTGCGACCCTGGAGAACCTCGTCGCCGTCGGAGACGGTGTCGCCGTCACTGTCGCGGTTCTTTGGATTGGTCCCGCGCAGGAATTCCTGTGCATTGGTCAGTCCGTCGCTTCCACCCGTATCCAAGTCGCTGCTTTCATCTTCGGAAAGGTTGCCGATGAAGCGCTGCTCCCACGCGTCGCTTAAGCCATCATGATCGCTGTCGTAAGCGTTGTAGATGCCGGCAATCTCATCAGGACGGTAGGTGGATGCCAGCAGCCGCACGTCGTCCAGAGTGCCTCGGAGGTAGGCGTTGGCAGGGCTGCCGGCATTGCGGCCCAGCCACAAAGGAGCCGTGGTGGTGAGGCTGGCACTCATTCCCGCCAGCGAACCGACTTCGTTCCAGTCGATGTAAAGCCGTCCTACGTTGCTCGCGTCCCGGGTAAAGGCCACCAGATGCGGTTTTCCGTCGCTCAAAAACGCCCGTTGATCCGCCGAGGCGGTGATCTCCTGGAGAACCGCTCCATTGCTCATCACGCGGAACGCTAGCCCATTGCCCGTTCCCCCTTTCAGCACCAGCTCAAACCCGCCGCCCGTAGCCGTCCATTTTGCCAGCACAGGATAGACGTTTGTGATGGCAGAAAGCGACGTGCCGGGGTCCAATCGCACCCAAGCCGTCGCGCTAAAAGGAGCGCTCGCGAAGTTCAGGTAGTAAACGCCCGTGCCTTGCGCCGGGGCGTGCAGCACTTCCACAAAGGAGCTTGAGCCATTGAACTTGAGCGCCTTGCTGGTGCCGCCGCCTGGCACCCCCGCCATGTCGAATCCTTGCACCCAAACGGGATTGTTCGTGGTGCCCGGCTTGAGGCTGCCGTCATAGTTCCATGGCGAGGAATCTTCCGCCACGGCCCCTGTTCCTTCGTTGAACTCCCAACGGCCAGCGAGAAGGTGAGTGTAGAGGGTAAAGGACACGGGGGCGGCTACACTCGAATCCTTGCCCGCCGTCACCTCCACTACGCTGGTCGTGCCTTGAGCATTTGGCTGCTGGTAGAAGATGGGCGCACTGCCGTCTCCCAGCGTGCCTACGGTAATGGTCGGCGCAACGGGATAGGACGGCAAATTGTTGGGGTCCACTGTGAGCAAGCCGCCGCCCGACTTGACTGTGAACCTGACCGGCGCATCCGGCAACGCTTCCGTCTTTTGGGAGTTGCGGAAGACCCGGATGGTCAGCGCCTTCGGCGCAAAGGCGCCCGCTGCGGAAAGCTGCAGGTCACCATCGACCTTCTCCAGATACGGGGGCAATCCGTTGAAGTAGTCCGTCGGATCCGTGCCCTGCTGCTGCTCCACAGCGTTGGCGATGCCGTCATGGTCAAAGTCGTTCTCATACCCTGCGCCACCGCTCTGTTGCGCTGAGTCAAGGCTGTTGAAGTATCGATATTCCCATGCGTCAAGAAACCCGTCGTCATCAGAATCGGGCGCAGCGCGTAAGAGCACCACGTTGCGGATCGCATTTGCCACGGTGGTGCTAAGAAAGCCGGTGTCAACAAAGAGCGGTCCTGTCGAATCAACCGCAGATTCGTAAACTGCCACCGCCGTATTGTTCTTCCAATAGGTGATCTTTTTGTTCCGACGCTCAATCCGAAACAAGTCGCCCGCAGCGTAGGTGACAAGCGGAGTCACCGCCGTTCCGAGCTCCCGGACTTGAAATTGCGCACTGCCATTGAAATACAGCGCGTAGGGAAAGCTCGTGTATTCAGTGCTTTCATTGTCACTGGTCAGGCCTACAGCAATCGTCTTGCTGGCCTGCTCAATCCGGAACTCAACGAACCCGTCCCCTTCGAGCCGATCGCGGCTTACCCCATCCGCATTCCAAGCGGCCGTGGTCGCTGTGGCGGTTTTATTGAGCCGGCTGCCCTGCCCAACCGAGGAGGTGTCCACAGCGCCCGTGCCAAGAGGAGCGTGCGTCACTCCGGTGCGCGTGAGATCCCTCCAAAGCACGTCTGCCGGAACGCCGGCGTATTCACAGTGGGTGATTGCGGCACCGCTATCTGCGAACGAGGTGTCCACCAAGAGCGGCGAAGTCAACTGCGCGCCACTCAAGGCATGTTGATGAAACACCACTCCGTTTTTCTCATATCGCACCTGCTGTCCGGTGCGCCGGATGGTGAACACGTCGCCCGTCGTAGATGCGACCGCACTCCCTAGAAGGATGCCTTGCTCCACCACCTGCACGGTGCCATTGGCCGCGCTTTGCAGCCCGAGACCAATGGTTGTATTGGCCGTGCCGCCATCCACCATGCTTAATCCAATGGCAACCGCCTTGTTTGCCTGACCGAAGCGAAACCGCACGTAGCCGGATCGCTGGATCCACTTGGCGCTGACGGCTCCCGTATCCCATATGCCGCTGGTAGTGGCGATCTTCTGCAACCGGCTGTAGCCCCCTTGGTTCAGGTAGTCCGTCGAAGCGCCCGCGCTGGATGCCCACACCACCTTTTCCGCTTCTGAGACTCCCGAATAGCGACAGTTTGTTACGAAAGCTGATGCGGAGTAGAGGCTGGCATCAGCCATCAACGGACCGGTAGGAGCAGGAGTAGCACTTCCGAGAAGCGCGTTGTTCTTGTAAAAGTAAATCTGCCCGCCCGCCCGCTCCACACTGAAGATGTCGGCCAGCGTATAGGTTGACAGCGCTCCACTGCGAGATGCAGGCGTCACGACGCGGAACTGTCCCGTAGTAGTGGAGCTGGTTGCCAGCGTCTCAATGCCGAAGTCGATCGAAGTAATGTTGTTGTCAGGGTTCGCGTCACTCAGACCGATCGCTGCTGCCTTGTTGGTTTGGCCAAACTTAAAGGTAACATAGCCATCTCCAGGGATCAGCTTTGAGCTCACCGCCCCTTCCCACACCGACGCGGTCGCAGAATGGTCAAGCCGCGAGCCTTGGTCCGGCGAAGGATACTTAGGTGCCGCCCCACCCACTTCATCCCAAAGCACATCCTCTTCTTCTCCCTCGGTTTGAATCTGACACGCCGAGATTGAACCGCTAACGTCAAAGAAACAGGTATCTACAATGAGGCTGCCTACGCTTGGCACTGGAGAAGTCCGCAGCGCAATAGCATTCTGCCAGTATGTGACTTGCGTTCCTACGCGCTCGATCTTGAACACGTCAAAGGGCTGGCAAGAACTGCCAGCCAAGCTGTAGGCGGTTCCGTTCTCGTAGATTGTAAGGGCGCCGGATGCGTTGCAACGGATCGCGTAGTTTATCGAGGTGTAAGTTCGATCGGGATTTTCATAGGCTAGCCCAACGATGATGTTCTTGTTGGCGTTCTGGTCGAATTTGAACCGCACATGCCCGTCACCGCGGATGGCGACGGTGCTCACCCCATCTGCATTCCATGCCGCCGAACCGCTGGACTTTGCAAGTCTGCTGCCAGCTCCTGGCGCCGGATAACTTGGCGCCGCGCCACCTCCTAAACTTTGCCAGGTGATGTCCCGGAATTGCGCGCCCAAGGTTGAGCCAAGCAGAACGCTTGTCATGAGTGCAAATATCGCCAGCGATCTCCGTAGCTGGCTCGAGCAGTGCTTTCCGTTTCTTAGGAGGGTGGGTTGGGGTCGCATTGGTTATTGGGATCACTGATTGGGGGACGCGTGTTGAGTAGCCGACACGAACATCTCCACCCTTCTGGAACATGCAGACTGCTACGAGCCTACTCGCATCACCCGTTCTGCCATCGGGATGAGTGTAACTACAGTTCTTGTGCAGCGCAGCTTTGTGAAGCGGGCAGCGACGTTAATCATCGAACCTTTAGCCGCAACCGCTTTTTTGCGGAAAAATGCGTGCTCGCAAACAATTTCCAACACGCTGTTGAAGAAGTCTCAGCGGATAATCGCGATAACTTCAACATAGCGTATAATCCGCAAGGCTACTTTGAGGATGCGGAGAACGTGTGCAGTTGCACAAAACTAGGATCCAGAGAGGGAGAACAGGAAGTAGGGATGTAAGTAGGAGTGTCTGCTCTCTCTTGCTTACTCGCTCGTCTGCGCTGGATGAGCACTGCTTTGAACCATGCAAACGGCTCGGAAGGAGGTGCTTGCGATGGTCTTCGGCCACGAACTCTCCCTGTCGAGAGGAGCGGTGCGCTTTTTCCGGGCGGCGCAGGGTGATTGCGCCTCATTCCGAAGGCATTTCCGAGCGGGGATGTTCCATTTCCAGACGCGGCTTTCTCATTTCCGGGACGACGGAGCTGGTTTCCCGGCGGTGAATTGGCGTTTCCAAGGTTGCGGGAGCGATTTCCAGCGGGTGGAAACCGGTTTCCGGCGAGCGTCGCGGATTTGCTAAGCGGCTAAATTGAGTTTCCAAGCCGTGGATTTGCGTTCACCACCGCTCGCGATCCTTTTCCCTAAGCCGTGGGATCGAGATGGAAAACTTCGGGCTGGGGCGGACGTGCGCCGTGAGGCTGGCGGAGCAGGGTGGGTCGAGGCTGGCGGATCGTGCCTTCCTTGTCGGGCCGATTTTGCCTGCCGCAACCTTTGACATCGCGGAACGCATCCGCAATTGTCCCTCCCCACGCGGAGCGGCACCCCCCGCAGCACTTCTGGCTGCGGCTTTCCACGCGCGTGCCGCTCGATCTTCCAACCTCCTTCCTCCCGTGGCTGCCAACGACGATTACATCCTCCAAATCCTCCAGGAATCCGGCCTGGTCACCAGCAGCCAGGTCGAAAGCGCCCGCAGTGATCGGCAGGGCAGCGAGTCCATCCCATCCGCGCTGGTGCGGCAGGGGATCATGACTCAGGAAGACCAGATGCGCGCGCTGGCGGCGCATGCGGCGATGGAGTTCGTCGATCTCGCGCACCTGCAGGTGCCCGATGAAGTGCTGCAACAAGTGCCGCTGGAAGTCGTCAAGCGCTTCCGGGTGCTGCCGATTGCGGAGTCTGAGACGGGGCTGATGATCGCCGTCAGCGATCCGCTGAATTTTGACACCTTCGATGCGGTGACGCACATGCTGAACCGCGACGTGGAGTGGGTCTGCGCCACGCCCGATTCCATCCGCGAAGCGCTGAAGAAATACTACGGCTCCGAGGTCGATGACGGGGACGGGATTTCCGCGGAGGACATCATCGGTGGCGGTGAAGGCGAAGGCGAAGGCGACGCGCCGATCATCAAGATGGTGACGATGATGCTGCTGGAGGCCTACAACACGCGGACCTCCGACATCCATCTGGAGCCGCTGGAAAAGCGCTTCCGCGTCCGCTTCCGGATCGACGGTGTGCTGCAGGAGATGCTGAACCCGCCGAAGAAACTGCAAAGCGCGATCACGTCGCGCTTGAAGATCATGACGGGGTCGATGTCGATCGCCGAGAAGCGGCTCCCGCAGGACGGGCGCATCCAAGTGAAGATCGGGGCGAAGCAGGTCGATCTGCGCGTTTCCACGATCCCGACGAGCCACGGCGAATCGATCGTCATGCGTATCCTGGACAAGTCGGCGCTGACGCTCGGCCTGCCGCAGCTCGGCTTTTTGTCGGATGATCAGGAAACCTTCGAGCAACTCATCACGCTGCCAGATGGGATCCTGCTCGTCACGGGGCCGACGGGCTCGGGCAAGACGACGACGCTCTACGCCTGCCTGAACTACATCAACCGGCCGGACAAGAAGCTCATCACGGTGGAAGACCCGTGCGAATATCAGATGAACGGCATCAACCAGGTGCAGGTGAATTCCGAGATCGGCATGACCTTCCCGGCTGCGCTCCGCTCGATCCTGCGGCAGGCGCCAAATGTCATCATGATCGGAGAGATTCGCGACGCCGAGACGGCGAATATCGCGATCAACGCATCGCTGACGGGCCATCTCGTTTTCTCCACGCTCCACACGAATGACGCGCCCGGCGCGGTCGCCCGTCTGGTCGATATCGGCGTGCAACCGTTTCTCGTTTCATCTGCCATCCGCGCGATCCTGGCGCAGCGGCTGGTGCGGAAAATCTGCGCGAACTGCAAAGTGCCCCACGAGTTGACCGAGAGCGAAATGGAGTCGCTTGGAATCGATTTCTCCCAGCTCGGCGAGGCGTCGGTCTCGAAGGGCACCGGCTGCGAGGCGTGCAAACAGAAAGGTTACAAGGGGCGCGCGGGCTTGTTCGAGATCTTCGTGATCGATGATGAAGTGCGCCACATGATCAACCACAAGGCATCCACTGTGGAGCTGCGCAAGCGCGCCCGCGAGATGGGGATGCGCACGCTGCGCGAAGACGGCATCCGCAAGGTGCTCGTGGGCATGACGACGGCGGAGGAAGTGATCAGCGTTTCGATGGGCGACGAGAGCTGAGTTCTCCCAATGCGCAGGGGTCGGTGAGATCGCATTTGCTGCCGCGCTTTCATCGCTTTGACCCGTATGAACCCCGGTCGCTCCGCGAGTCGATTGCACGGCGCGCGATTGCTTCTACCCGCTCTCACCCCCGAAACCTCAACTCCCCATGGCCCTCTTCGATTTCCGCCGCGCTGGCGCCCCCTCCACAGCGACTCCCACTGAGGCACCGCTGCCGAAGCTCGCTTCCACGCCGGACGGGCTTATTCCGATGGAGGATCTGTTGCGGTTCGTGGTGGATGAGGGCGCGTCGGACCTGCACGTTTCCGTGGGCGCGCCGCCCGCGCTGCGACTGAACGGGCGGCTGGTGAAGCTCGATACGCGTGCGCTCACACCCGAGGACACGGAGGCGCTCGCGCGTGCGATCTGCAGCGAGGGCCACCTGCAGCGGGTGAACGAAGAAGGGAGTGTGGATTTCGGATTTTCCTTTCGGGAGCGGAACCGCTTCCGCGTGAGCGTGTATCGGCAAAAAGGACACCTCGGCATCGCGCTGCGGCTCATTCCGCGCCAGATGCTGACCTTGGAAGAAATCGGTCTGCCGCCTTCCGTGCGGCAGCTCGTGGCCACGCCGCGCGGGCTCATCCTCGTCACCGGGCCGACCGGCTCCGGCAAGACGACGACGCTGGCTTCGATGCTCGATGTCATCAACGCCACGACCGAAAACCACATCATCACGATCGAGGACCCGATCGAGTATTACCACGACCACCTCCGCGGGATTGTGAACCAGCGCGAGATTGGCACCGACGTGCCGAGCTTTGCGGAAGGGTTGCGCCGCGCGCTGCGGCAGGACCCCGACGTGATCCTCGTCGGCGAAATGCGCGACCTGGAGACGATGGCGACTGCGATCACCGCGGCCGAAACCGGGCACCTCGTCTTTTCCACCCTGCACACCACGGGTGCCGCGCGCACGGTGGACCGGATCGTGGACGCCTTTCCCGCCGATCAGCAGGAGCAGGTGCGCGTGCAGCTTTCCACGAATCTCAAGGCAGTGATCTCGCAACTGCTGATCCCGCGCCTGGATGGCCGCGGGCGCGTCGCCGCATTCGAGGTGATGATCAACACGCCATCCGTCGCGGCGCTCATCCGCGACAACAAAACCTTTCGGATCGCCAGCGACATTCAGACCGGCATGAAATACGGGATGATGTCGATGGAAGCGTCGCTCGTGGCGCTCTACCTGGACGGCATCATCGGCTACGACGAGGTGATCGGCAAAGCGCAGGACCCTCAGCAGGCAGTCCAACTCATCGGCGGCCAGAAGCCGAAGAGGCGCTGAGGTTGCGGACGGGAGTTCCTCGTTAGCGCGAGCGCAGCACAGGGGTCGCAGTGACGCCCCGGCGCTCGTTGTAAGACTTCTGGTCCAGTGACGTTCCCCACGGGCGCGGGGTTGCCGAGCGTGGTGTGGCGAACATTCGTGCGCGTTCCGCTTCCAGCGCTGCTTCGCGTT
>CAXSDZ010000076.1:10905-18615 GCA_964235505.1 uncultured Chthoniobacteraceae bacterium | reverse complement strand
CCGCGCATTGTCCGACACCAGGTGCTGCAGGTCGGTGAGAGCCGGCTCGATCTTCGCCACCGCCTCCTCCGCCAGGCGCGCAAACAGCGGCTCGCCGATCAGCGTGTAACCACGAAGATAGTTCTGCGTTTCCAGCAGCTCGGCATAGACGCGGTCCACCTGCAGCAGCACGTCCTTCGTATGCACCGCCTGCTCCTGCGCGCGGGTGTGCGAGCGCTGGCTGCTTAAAAGCACGGCGAGCAGCACCGCCTGGTAGAGCAGCGGCAGCAGCAGGATCAGCAGCCCTTTTTGAACGAGGCTCAAGTGGCGGTGAGGCATGGGAAGGAGAAGCGGGAATAGAGATCAACGGGGAGTGCTGCGATCCTGATCGTCGCCCTCAAAAGCAGACCGGGGCACAGACGCAAACGTCTGTGCCCCGGACAAAAGCATCGCTTTAAAGACGCGCGGAGTTACGCGCCCACGGGCGGGGTCGCCAGCTCTTCACCCACCATGAAGCGCACGAAGCGGCGAATGCTCAGCGTCTCGCCCAACGCTTTGCTCCGCTCCGCGAGGATCTGCGTGATCGTGTGATCCTGCCCGGGGGGATTCTTGATGAAGGATTGCTCCAGCAGACATTGCGTGGAGTAAAATTTGCCCATCTTCCCATCGACGATCTTCTCGATGATGTTCGCCGGTTTATCAGCCGGCACTTGGCCGCGCATCACTTCGCGCTCCCGCTCGAGCAGCGCCGCGGGCACATGCTCGCGGGACACGCAGACCGGGTTCGCCGCCGCAATCTGGAGCGTGATGTCGCGCACAAACTGTTTGAAGTCTTCATGGCTGGCCGTTTCCTCTTTCTCCGCTCCGACTTCCACGAGCACGCCGACTTTTCCTCCGGTGTGGATGTAGGCAGCCACGAGCCCATTGCCCTGCACCTCGAGCCGCGCATGCCGGCGGATCCGCACATTTTCACCGATCTTCTGCACCGCCGCCACCCGTTCAGCCTCGCAATCGGCAGCGGGATCCTGCGCGATCTTGCGGGCGATTTCGTCGCAGAAAGCGCGAAAGCCTTCGTTCTTCGCGACGAAGTCCGTTTCGCAGTTCACCTCGACCAGCACGCCGACTTTCGCACCCGGCAGGATCGCCTGCGCGATCACGCCGTCCTTCGCTTCGCGATCCGCCTTTTTCGCGGCGCTCGCCGCGCCTTTTTTGCGCAGAAGGTCGATCGCCGCTTCCAGGTCGCCACCCGTTTCCGAGAGAGCGCGCTTGCACTCCATCAGACCGGCATTGGTCTTTTCGCGAAGAGTTTTGACGAGTTGGGCATCGATCACAGGAGCGCTCATTTGGAGAAGGGTCGGGGACGAGTGGAAGGTTGAGAATTGAAAATTGAGTCGTGGGAAAAAGAAGCTCCGCACGTTGACCGTGCGGAGCTTAAATCACTTTGTGCAGAAAGCGTGAACTGGAGAAAGCGCAGGCCAAATGGCGCAGGGCGCCATTCACCCCATCACTTTCCAACCGCTCCACCCTTATTCGCTGACGCCGGCCATCGCCACCTGCTCGCGCTTCGGCGAACCGGCCTGCTGGGCCACGACAGCATCGACCAGCTTTTGCAGAATCGTGCGGATGGCGCGGATGGCGTCATCATTTCCGGCGATTGGGTAGGCGACCAGCTCGGGATTTGCGTTCGTGTCCACGATCGCGATCACCGGCACACCCAGGCGCTTCGCCTCGGCCACCGCGATTTCCTCGCGCACCGTGTCGATCACCACCATCACGTCCGGCTTTTTCTGCATCTCGCGGATGCCGTGCAAGTTGCGCTTGAGCTTTTCGCCCTCGCGCTTCACCGCCGCGATCTCCTGCTTGCCCATCTTGGAGTATTCGGGCTGCTTCTCGAGGTTCTCGATATAGACCATGCGCGCGATGCTTTTGCGGATCGTCGCGAGGTTCGTCAGCGTGCCGCCCAGCCAGCGCTGGTTCACGTAAAACTGGCCGCAAGCCTGCGCCGCTTCCGCGATCGCGCCCTGCGCCTGCTTCTTGGTGCCGACGAAAAGCACCTTGCCGCCGCGTCCCGCCACCTCCGCGAGATACTGAGTCGCGCGATGGAGTTGGTTGACGGTCTCGTCGAGGTTGATGATGTAGATCTGGTTCCGCTTTTCAAAGATGAAAGGTTTCATCTTCGGGTTCCAGCGCTTGGTCTGGTGGCCAAAGTGGACACCAGCTTCAAGCAATTCCGTCATCAGTTCATTCGACATATATGGGCGTAAAGGCAGGGCAGGGCTATGGGAAAAGAGCGCGGAGCTTGGTGGAGGGGGCGGGCTTTGGCAAGCGGGAGTTTGGGAAAATGCTGTGCAGGCGCAGGGCCGTCATGGTGACGGTTTTCAGGCGGCGGGCTCATGCAACGCAATGCGATACGCGCTCTGCTCGAAGCCAAAGGCAAACTGGAATCTTCAGCGGGTGCCATGCAGTTCGCCTGCCGCTCGAGTTCCGTGAGCGTTCATAGGTTCCCCGTAGCAAGGCTCGCGCTGCCGCTCGCCCCCCGCCCCGTGAAGCTCCCGCGGGCAACTCCGCCTTGCTTCTGGTAGAGCACACCTTGGAAAGGCACCGCGCGTCCGGCGGACGGTTGCCGGAGCCCGCGCAAAAGACCGCGCGCGGCATTCAGCGTCACACTGAGCTTTTCCTCGCCAGCCGCTATGATCAAACGGTTCTGTGTCGTCAGCGTGACGGTCCGCGCCAGGTCGGGCAAGCCGCCTCCAGCAAGAGTCAGGAGACCCGCACCGGCAGTCGCATCGAAGGAGGCAAGCGCCCGCTGACCAGGCAGCGGCGGAGCATAGCGTGCCGCTTGGAATGAGAGCGCGCGGCTTTCCCCGGGCAGGAGCGCCGCCCCGGGCCTGGCCGGCTTGGACCATCGCAACATCCCATCCGCATCGGACCTGCCAGAGATCTCGCGAAAGCGAACCGCCCCGCCTACAAACCCGCTCCGGTGGAGTAGCGATGCAATGAGCGGAACGGCTCCATCTATATCTACCAGCCCGCCAGCGGAGAAGTGCGAGCCGTCCGCCAAGGTTCCCGCGATGCGAACAGCGCCTGCCTTGCCCACCGTGAACGAGGCCACTCCATAGCCTTCAACCATCGCGGCATCCGACTCCAGGAGTGCGGTGTAGTAACCTGCCTGCGGAGCCATCTCTGCTCCCGATGCCGCACGCGCCGCCTCCGCCGACACAGTGAGGCCGCTCGTGCTCTCTGTCAGAGAAACGCGGAAGTGATCCGCGCCCTCAGTGAATTGAATCACCAAGGCGGAAGACGTGCCGTCCGCATTTGGCAGGAAGGCAGTCACCTTTCCCCTTTCATCCAACGCTCCGCGAAAGCGGAAGCTATCCATGCCGATCCGCACTTGTCCGCTCACCACGCCCGTCGGCAGGGAATCAAACGTCACCCACCCCGGCACTGCCCCGCCAGCCAATGGCGGCAAGACCACCGCATGATGCGCCCGGCGCGGAAAGAAGGGGTCGTCGTCGAGGATCGTCACATTGGACGACTCAGTGCGCTGCGCTGCGTCACCTGCGAGCGAGGTGAGTATCACTTGAAAGGACTCGGCTGCCTCGAAGGCTGCATCGTCGGCGATTGGCACCGCGATCATCTTTTGCGTTTCGCCTTCGGCAAAGGTCAGCGTCCCAGACACCGCTGCAAAGTCAGCTCCGAGCTGAGCACTGCGAGCAAGCGTGGAGTAATAGACGGAAACTTCACCGCTGCTTCCATCCACACGCTGAACTGCGAGAGCTACTTCGCCGGCACCTTCCTGCACCGCTACTTCCCGGGTGGCGAATCCGATCGTTCCGGCACGGTCATCGTCCGATATCTTGATGGTCACGGTCGCTCTCGCGCCCCGGGTGCCGAAAGGGGTGGGTTGCGAAATTGATACCGTGAAGCTTTCATCAGGATCCACCTCGCGATCATTGCGTAAAGCGATCGTGACGCTTTTCTCAACCTCTCCCGGAGCAAAGGTCACAGCGGTCTTCGCCGCGGTATAGTCCGAGGGCGCAACCGCTGTGCCGTCTGATGTAGCGACATTCACGGTGACCGTTTCTTCGACGCCACCAGAGCGCACCAGCGTGAGCGCCAGCGACCCTTGAGCCTCACGGACCGTCAAATCGGAGCTGGTGAATTCCAGGATCGGGGGTGCGACGTAGCGCCAGCTTAATGTTCCAAAGCCCTCTTCCGAACCACGCGCAGCGAGTTGCACTCGATACTGTGCTCCCTGCCGCACCACGAAGCGGGTAAGGATGGGCGACGCAGGTTTCCCAAAGCCCGGTGAGATAGGACTGACATAGATCTCCGCTCCATTTGCCAGCTGGAGTTCATTGAGAACTTCGCCTGTGTATAGCAGCGCAGTGGGAGCTTGAAGATCCGCGCTTCCAGAAAAGCCCTTCGCTGTCCACTCCACCACGCCCTGACTTGGCGCTGTCCACGTGAACCAAAGCGAGCGCGTGAAAACGGTATCGGAGCGCAGCGATGTGCTTGTCGGCTCCCCAGCTTCAAGAGTAGTGCCGAAATTGTTGCCTTGGACTGAGCCAATGGAGCCGGTTAAAGCAGCCGGAGCTGAAAATGCGTCGTTTGGCGGATGGTCATTTTCGTTGATAGATATATATGCATAACTTTCAATTGCACTACGGGTAGAGAAGAAAAAGCCAAAAAACTCGGTTGGTTCCACGACGGCATCATCACGGATTGGTAATACAAACGTCTTCGAAGTTTCACCTACCAAAAAGAAGGCTTTTCCAGAGGCATCGGTGTAGTCTTCTCCAGCAGTGGCTGTATAAGACTGGGTTCTGTAGCTCACCTCTGCTTGCGAGTTGGCTCCGCGAAGCCTGACAACGCGGATCGAAATCGGTCCGTTTCCTTCGGTAGTCGAAAGGGACTGACCAAGAGCGAACCGAAGTATCTCGCTGCTGTTGTTGGGGCGGTAGTAGCTCAAATAGAAAGCACCTGCCGCCGGGCCGGCACCCCGGTCAGCGCCAGCCACAGCGATCCGATAAGTTATCCCAAGCACCGCATTGAATGTCACCCTGCTGGTAGTGTCGCTTGTGTCGTTATTCGCCGCGACAAGCTGTAAGTTGCCCACGGCATTGCCCGTATAGACTGCAAGCACCGTGTCGAAGCCGCTCCCATAGGTGTCGAACGTAACCGACTCCGTGAACGGAGCAGTCCACGTGAACCAGACTGATCTGCCGCCTGGTGCGCCGTGGACAGGCTCGTCAAGTTCATTGCTGGCATCTGCATTCGTGCCGTCTTCAACCGTTCCTTCCGCGCCGGAAAGCACTGCGGCATCGACGAAAAAGTCGTTTGCCCGGACAGCAAAGCGGAACTCCAAGTGGAACTCACCCGCAGTGCCGCTATCCACCGCAAGGCTGAGAGTCTCGCCCATTTGCACGGCACTGGAGAGAGTTTCCACGCCACCGGGCAGGTCATTCTGCGTCTGCGACACCACGGTGAGCGCGCCGTAGGCTGAGCCTTTGTAAAGCGTCGCATGCAGATTGATCGAATCAGTCAGCGACACGGTGAACGTGCCGGAAGCAGGCGCCGTGAAGCGATACCAGACGCTGCGCTTGGGCGGCAGGCCACCATGGCTTCCCTCGGCTGGTTCCGCGGCAGCCTCTACCGTGGTTTGCGAGGGTAGGCGGGCTTGGTTGCCGGTGAGAACTGTTGCGTTCGCCAGTTGATCGTTAGCTGGAGGCGCCGCCACCGCAGCGGAAACAGCAAATGCACAAACGGAGAGCAGCACAGCAATACGAGGGGGGAAACGCACCATAAGGAAAACGGCTGTTCCTCTTCCATTCCTGCCTTGCAGTGTCCAACGAATTCGCCCGGGTGGAAATGCGATCTCACGCCGCCTGCGCCGCCACGCGCAGGTCGGCGACGAAGAGCGCGTAATTGCGCTGGCGGCTTTCCTCGTCCGGCGCGCGGAGGAGCGAGGACGGGTGGACAGTGATCAGCGTTTGCCCGCAGTATTCTGTTTGCAGAAAATGTCCGCGGTCTTTGAGGACGCGGATTTGCGGCCCGAAGATCGCTTTCGCCGCAGTGCCGCCGAGGCAGATGAGCGTCTTCGGCTTGATGGCTGCAAGCTCGGCCTCCAGCCACGGACGGCAGGCGGCGACATCGCGGGAAGTCGGCGTCTGGTGCAGGCGGCGTTTGCCGCGCGGCTCCCACTTGAAATGCTTCACCGTATTGGTGACGTAGCAGCGCTCGCGATCGATCCCGGCTTCCTCCAGCGCGCGGTTCAGGAGCTGTCCCGCAGGGCCGATGAACGGGTGCCCGGCGAGATCTTCCTGATCCCCCGGCTGCTCGCCCAGCAGCACGATGTCCGCGTCGCGCGGGCCTTCGCCGAAGACGGTCTGTGTGGCGTTTTTGAAAAGCGGGCACGCGGTGCAGCCTTTCGCCGCAGCGGCGAGTTCGTGGATGTCGCGCGTTTCGGGCGGCTGCGCGGGGTGCCAGTCGAGATGGTCGGTGCGTTTCATTTCGCTCTGCGCGATCATGGTTTCCACCCGGCGCGGGGCTTCGTGCAGCAGCGCAGGGATCACCGCAGTTTCAGGCAGGTTTTTCCAATACTTCTTCGGCATGCTGTGCTGCATCGCGCGGGTCTTCACGCGGGCGGGGTTGAAGACGTGCGAGTAGTAGTCGATCCAGAGCGCCTCCACCGCGTCCTCGGTTGGCGCGGCGGAGCGCGGCACGCCTGGGGTGAAAGTGAGCCGCTTTCCGTCCCAGTGCGCGCAGCGGTCCGGCGTGAGGATCGACCAGCGCATGCTCGCAAAGCGGTCGATGAAAAACCGCGCGTTCAGCTCTACGATGAAGTGCTGCGGCTCGAACCACGCGACATACCACGACTCCTCTTCTTCGCCCTGCTTCACCTCACGAAAGCGGACAAAGGCGCGCATTTTATGCACGTCGTCGCGGATCGCGCGATCCATGTGCCCGAGCTGCGCGATGTCGGGATCGCTCACGATTTCCAGGAGCTGCCCTTCGCCATGCGTGAGCCGCCACAGCACACGGTAAAGCAGCGCCCAGCGACGCTCACCGCGGAAGCACGCCACGCGCTGCGCGACTCGCAGGAACGCGCGCGGCACGCGGTGCGCGGGCGACGGCGCGGCATCGTCTTCCTCATCTTCGATCTCGTCGAAAAGCGCGAGCCCCGGCTGATCCGCGGCGAGTTCCTCCCAAAGGATTTCGCCCGGCGGCAGCTCCTGCTGGAGCGCCCGCCGCGCCGCGCGCTGCCAGCCCTCGAAAGTCGGGGAAAAGGTGATCTGAGGCATGGCGTGCTTCTTCGGAAGAGACCCGCGCCTCACGTGCCGAGCAGCGTGGTTTTCAGCTTCTCATCGGGTGCGCAACGCCGCCTCTACAGCTCCCCGCTCCGCACCGATGGCTCTGGCGCGGCGAAAAGTTCCAACTGTTTCGCCGGATGCGCGAGGCGCTGGAGTGCGGCATCGCGATCGAGGCCGAGCACGTGCGGGTTGTGGTCGGCGGTCTGGATGAATGGGAGCGTCTTTTTCACCGAGACGTGGAGCCGCGTGAGGTCGCCGAGCCGGATGCGCTGCCAGCGGCGGATGCCGAGCAGCCGGTCCACATTGCGCACGCCGAGCCCCGGCACGCGCAGCAGCAGTTCGCGCGGCGCGGTGTTCAGGTCGATCGGGAAAACGTGCCGATTTCGCAAGGCCCAGCCGAGCTTCGGATCGACCGTTA
>CAXSDZ010000076.1:8037-10894 GCA_964235505.1 uncultured Chthoniobacteraceae bacterium | reverse complement strand
CATCAGCCAGTCGGCCTGATACAGCCGGTGCTCGCGCACCAGCGGCGGCGCGACAATCGGCAGCTTGCTCGACGCATCCGGGATCGGTGAAAAGGCCGAGTAATAAACGCGCCTGAGCCGGTGCGTTTTGTAAAGCGACGTAGCCTGATCGAGCACCGTGCGGTCGGGGGAAGGCGTCGCGCCGACGATCATCTGCGTGGTCTGCCCGGCGGGCGCAAAGCCTGGCGCTTTCGGGCTTTCCTGCCGCTCGGCACGCGACTCGGCGATGCGCTCCTTGATGCCGTCCATCGAAGCGCGGATCGCACCATGGTTCTTCTCCGGCGCGAGCTTTTCCATGTCCGCAGGCGTCGGCAACTCGATGTTCACCGAAATGCGGTCCGCATACTTTCCTGCCTTTTCGACGAGTTCCTGCGACGCACCCGCGATCGTTTTGAGATGAATGTAGCCCTTGAACTGATGATCCTCGCGCAGGGTGCGCGCGACCTCCACGACCTGCTCCATGGTGAAGTCCGCCGAGCGGATGACGCCGGAGGAAAGGAACAAGCCTTCGATGTAATTGCGCCGGTAAAAATCGAGCGTCAGCTTCACCACTTCCTCTACCGTGAACCGTGCGCGCTGCACGCCGGAGGAGACGCGGTTGATGCAATAAACGCAGTCGAAAATGCAATAGTTCGTGAGCAACACTTTCAGCAGCGACACACAGCGCCCGTCCGGCGTGAACGAGTGGCAAATGCCCATTCCATCGACGGATCCGAGCCCTTTGCCGTCGCGCGAGTTGCGCTTTTGCCCGCCGCTGCTGGAGCAGGAAGCGTCGTATTTCGCGGCGTCGGCGAGGATGGAAAGCTTGGTGGAAAGTTCCATGGAAGAAGAAAAAAAGGCAGTTCGCTTACCCCGTTACCGATCAGCCGAAGCCTTCATGCTATTTACGCCCACTCGCTCCCGGCAGACGCGGTTTTCGGGCAAGAAAAAGCGCCCGGACTGCACAGAAAGTCCGGGCGCTATTTCACTTGCGGCGATCACGCAAGCGCGTCTCAACTCTTCTTGCGGCAGCTTCCTTGCGAGCCGGGCTTTTTACCAGGTGTTGGCTCATAACCGGTCCAGCAGCGGCCGGAGCTTTTGTCTTTGCTCGCGCTGCTCGTTTTGCTGCGGCTGCTTTTTTTGCTCTTGCCGCCTGAGCTTTTTGTTTTGGTGGCCATAACAGTCAAGATTACGGGGACTCCGCTTTTCGCGGATGGCTCGGGCGCATTAGGGTCGGCCCGCCATGAGCCACATCATCAACCGCGCGGGGCTTTGGGTGGAGCGGATCAAGGTCAACGCGATCACGCGCGAAGTGCGCGCCGGACGGGCGGTCTGGGTGAAGCGCCGGCGCCAGTTGGCCGCGCCGCTGCTGGTGGGAGCGAACACGTTCTTCCGGCTCTCCCATGCGCCGGTGCGAACGATCCTGGCTCGCGCGCAATGGCAAAAGTGGGAGGTGGATTGCTTTCTCGGTCTGCACGGCGCCGAGGGTTTTCGCGCTGCCGCGGAAGGTGCGCACGCCGTCTGGGCAGAAGAATTGCCCGGGGAAAACATGACGGTCGCGCTCGACTCGGGCGCGCTCACACCAGCGATGAGTGCAGCCGCCGGGCGCGAGCTGCGCCATGCGCACGCGTGGCCCGGCGCAGCGCTCGGCGGCGCCTGGTCGCACGGCGATCCGCACGTGGGAAACTTCATCTACGAAGCCGTGGCGGACCGTGCGCGGATCATCGATTTTGAAGTGAGGCACCTGCCCGCGAAGCCAGCAGATGAGCGGCACGCAGACGATTTGCTCGTCTTCCTGCAAGACATGGCCGGGCGCATTTCTGCCGAGGGTTGGCTACCGTGTGCGACTGCTTTTCTGGAAGCCTACGCGCGGCCGGAAATCGTTGCGCGCCTCCCGCCGTTGCTCGTGCTGCCATCGCCCGGCATGCAACGTCTCTGGTGGATGGTGCGCGCATCATTCCTGCCGCCCAAAGAACTCGCGCGCCTGCTCGCAGACCTGCGCGAGCGACTGTGAAGTCTCACCGCACCCATCACTCCGCCACGCGCATCTCGTCGCCATAGCCGAGCTTCGCCACAAACTCATTCCACACCGGCACCGGCAGTGAACCGCCGCTCGCGCCGGCGTGGCCTTTGGCGAAATTCTCACCCGCTCCGGCGGGCTCGTGAGCCCGGAGAAACTCGATGAGGTTCACCCCTTTGCCCGAGCGTGCGGAGAAGTGCACCCAGTCCGCGCGATACCCGGTGTTCGCGCCGATCACGACTCCCGTTGGCAGCCGCGTGCGCCAGATTTGCGCCACGAGCGGATGCACCTGGCAACCGCTGTGGATGCGGATAATCGCGACATTTCCTTTGATCTTCGGACCGACTTTCTTCGCCTCCGCAAGCGCGGCTTTCACCTCTTCCTTCGCGGCGAAAAACAGCGCGGCCTCGGGCACGGTGCCTTTGGCGATTTCGCGCGGCGACCCGCATCGAATCAGGAGTTCCAGCGCGATCTGCGCATCGCCGGTGGCGGAGCGGCGCAGCGCGTTCAGCAGTGAAGTAGTGTCGCGCAGCACGGTCGCGCCCTGCGCTTTTTTCGCCCGTGCCAGCTCGGGAAAAGGTGCTTTGTCGCCGATGTCGCTGAGCATCGAAATCGCGGCGAGCCACACCCACTCTTCCGCCACGCCGGGCATGTCGCGCACGCACCACCACGCGATGAGACCCGAGGTCGGGCATGGGTCGATGTTTAAACCCGAGAGCACTTCGGCATCCGGCGGCGCATCCGTGAAGTGATGGTGATCGACAAAGCAAACCGGCACGCCGGGCAGGATCGGCTCCGCGCGGATGCCGAGGTCGCACA
>CAXSDZ010000076.1:5001-8027 GCA_964235505.1 uncultured Chthoniobacteraceae bacterium | reverse complement strand
AACCGAGTCGCTCCACGGGTTTTCAAACTTGCCCGTGGAAAGCGCAAAGCAGTCGCGCCCACTCGCACGCAAGGCCCGCGTGAAGAGTGCGCCGGCCGGCAGGCCATCACCATCGCTGTGGCAAAGGATGCCGATCTTCGCGTCGCGCGGCACGCGTTTCAGGAAGCTCGCGAAGCGCGGCCCGCACTCGCGCGCAAAGGCTGCCACGGCCTCGGTGGGTTGCTCGTCGGCGGAGGAAACAGTGGGCGCGGGATCGGAGTGGGCAGGCATGGCGCTAGATCATTCGTCCGCGGCGCGCGATCGGGCGCACAGGGCGGGAACCGCTTTTCTGCTGGCACGGACGCTCGCGCATCGCAGATTTGCTCGCATGTTTCAACGCCGTGTTTGCCTGCTGTTGTTTGTCTGCGCCGCAGTTTCACCGGCGTGCGCGGAGGACTTCTTCCGTCTCCCCGCGCGCGAAAGAACGCAGGTCGCGCCGGGCGAGGTCCGCGCCGTGGAAAAGACGCTGGAATGGGACGCGCGCAGGACTGCGGTGGTCATCTGCGACATGTGGGACGCGCACACCTGCCCGGCGTCCGCCGCGCGGGTGGCGGAGCTTGCGCCGCGGGTCGATGCATTTGCCAAAGCGGCGCGGGCGCGCGGGGCGCTCATCATCCATTGCCCGAGCGACACGATGGCTTTTTACAAGGATCACCCCGGCCGCCTGCTCGCGCAGTCCGCGCCAAAGGCTGAGCCACCGGTGCCGCTGCAACGCTGGTGTTTCCTCGAACCGCAGGCTGAGGCGCCGCTGCCGATCGATGACAGCGACGGCGGCTGCGACTGCGCGACGACCTGGAAGAAAGGCGATCCGTATCCGTGGAAACGCCAGCATCCCGCGATCGAAATCGCGGAGGGCGATGCGATCACGGAAAGCGCCGAGGCTTACAATCTGATGCAGGCGCGCGGGATCGAGAACGTGCTCGTGTGCGGCGTGCATCTGAATATGTGCGTGCTCGGGCGGCCCTTTTCCATCCGGCAAATGGTGCGGCAAGGGAAGCGCGTGGCGCTCGTGCGGGACCTCACCGACACGATGTATAATCCCGCGCTGCGCCCGCAGGTGAGCCACTTCGAGGGGACGCGGCTCATGGTGGAGCACGTGGAGAAATACTGGTGCCCGACGATCACCAGCGCAGCGCTGCTCGGCGGCGAGGCGTTCCGGTTTGCGGGTGACGAGCTGTAGCGGCGGCTCTGTCCAGCCCTCTGGTCGGACGTGCCGCCGAGGGACTCGGATCGCACGGAGGCTGAGCAAGCCGCGGATGGCGCGAAGGTGGACAAACCACAGATCACACAGATGACACGGATGGGGAGAGAGCGTGGAGAAGCCGCAGCGCGTTTCCATCCAAACGTATCCAGTCCCATCTGTGTGATCCGTGTGATCTGTGGTTCACACGCGCCTCCGTGCCATCCCGAGCACCAGGCGGCACGTTCTGCTTGAGCGCAGAACAGCGCCGCCTCTACAGCGCCGCCTCTACAGCGCCGCCTCTACAGCGCCGCTTCGACCTCCGCGCGCGTCGGGATCGCGGCCTGCCCGCCTGGGCGCGAGGCCTTCAGCGCCGCGGCCACGGAGGCGAAGCGGAGGCGCGCGCGCAGCTCCATCCCGGCGAGGAGGGCCGCAGCGTAGGCGCCGTGGAAAACATCGCCGCAGCCGGTGGTGTCCACGGCCTTCACCACGCGCGCGGGCAGGTGCCCGGGGGCGGACATTTCGGGCGCGACGAACCAGCAGCCGAGCGCGCCGCACGTCACCACCACGGCGGCGCGTTCCGGTTTCCAAAGCCATTCCGCAGCCTTGTCCGGCGAAGATGCGCCGGTGAGCTCGCGGGCGAAACGCTCCGATAGAATCAGGTGATCGACCAGTGCGAGCAGCTCCGAAAATCCCGGCGAATCGTCGCGCTCGAAATCGCCTATGACTGCCGTGCCCGCCGCTCGCGCGATCTTCGCCGCGCGGATCGCGCCCGTGATGTCATGGTGATCGAGCAGCAGCACGCGGGCGCCGGAGATCACGTTTTCCGCTGGCAGATGCTCGTGCGCGCCGCTGAAGCCCGCGGCTTGCGAGAACACATTTCGCGTCCCGGTTTTCTCCGCGACGATGATGGTGGAATGCACCACGCCGCTGTCCGCATCGCGCGGCGCGTGCGTGGTGTCGATCCCTTCGCGCCGGAAGTTTTCCTCCACCGCGAGCGATGCGTCATCGAGCCCGAGCCGCCCCGCATACCCGCAACGCGCGCCGAGCCGCGCGGCAGCCACGAGCGCCGTCCCCGTGAGCCCGCCAAAACGCCGCTCGCGCCGCAGCACGCGCGTCTTCGCATCCGCAGTCGGGTAGATGTCCACGGAGAGCAGCTCATCCACGGCTGCGCAGCCGAGGCCGAGAACGTCGCATCTGGGTTTCATCGCGTGGGAGCGTGTTTTTGATCCGGGCCAGCTCGGCGAGCGGCAGCGTGGTCGTCGCGGAGCGTGGCCCGCTCAGCGCAGCGCAGCGCGAAAGCCGCGTCGGGCTTTCGGCCAATCGCGCTCGGCGACCGCGGCTTCCAGCGCAGCGACCGGCAGCGCCGGCAGCAGGCGGCTTGTCTCCGCGCGATCGTAGCCCACGCCATCCTCGCGCAGGCAGTGGATTTCCAAGCTTCCCCGCCGCCACATCCACACCTCCGGCACGGCGAAGCGCCGGTAGATCTCCAGCTTTGGCAGGCCGCCGCTGGTCAGCGCGATTTCGAGCACCACGTCTGGGAATTTCTTGTCCTCGTCAAGACACCAGGATTCATCGGGCTCTGCCTTGGTGAGCTCCACAAGCTCCATGGTCGCCTGGCCGCGGGCGAAATCCACGATGTCGTGCGTCTCGAAAAAGATGTCCATGCAACTGCCGATCCGTTTTTTGATCCGCTCGTGCTCTTCGCTCGTGCTCATGATTTCCAAGTCTCCATCGAGAAAGTAGAAGCGCGGCCCAGGGCGGTCATCGCCGAGTTCTTTGTCGAGTTCGAGATGCCCTGCCCAGC
>CAXSDZ010000076.1:4524-4991 GCA_964235505.1 uncultured Chthoniobacteraceae bacterium | reverse complement strand
CCAGCCAATGCCGCAAACGATGAGGCGCTCCTCGGGTTCCAACCCATCCGGCAGCAGCGCGGGGCGGGCGAGCCGGGCGAGGGCGTCGGCCCGTGCCGGATTGCAGAAAAGCGCGATCATGGGGCGCAGCGTAGCGGCGGCGCGGGCGCGCGGCAAGGAGCGCCGGAGCGCCGCCGCGTTACCCCATCAGTTGCCCCACTTCGCGCACGCGCACGTCGGGCGCAGCGGGGAGGGCGAGGTCGTCGAAACCTTTGGTGAGCGCGAGCTTTGCAGCGCCGGTTTTGAATGAGCCGATCTCCTGCGCGCTAAAGAGGAAGCTGTCGCCCGGTGTCGCACCGGGCGTGCCGAGGATGCTCCCGGTGATGGTGATGCTGGCGATGCGCGAGGCGATGTCCGCGGAGCCGCCGACGATCGGGGCGCCGGAATCCAGCACGCCCGCGAGGATGTTGCCGCGGGTCCAGTCGCCC
>CAXSDZ010000076.1:0-4514 GCA_964235505.1 uncultured Chthoniobacteraceae bacterium | reverse complement strand
TGCGGCCTTTCCACGGCAGGCGGATCCATTCGTTGCCGACTTTCACCGCGCCGATCTGCACGTCGGCATGGGCCGCGTCGAGCTCGATGTCGTAGCCGGCATACACGTCGAGGCGGCTCGCATCGCCGCTGATGGTGAGCAATTTGATGGCGTTCGCCTTGGCGGCGGAAGCAGGCGCGGCGAGTCCTTCGCCGACGATCTTCACGCTCGCGCCGGCGGTGCCGCGCACGTCGCGGGTGACTGCGACGGGGCCGAGCGTGGAAGTGGAAAAGATGCCGGTGGAATCGTTGGTTGTCGCGAAGACCGAGCCGCTGATGGTGACCTTGCCGATCGCACCGAAATCGTCCGCGCCAGTGGCCTTGATGGAGCCGGAGTAGAAGCCAGCGCCGCCGACGAGATCGCCGCTGATCTTGACCGAAGCGAGGTTTGCGCCGCTGCTGAGAACACTGCCAGAATCCAGACCGGAGCCACCGAATGCGCTGCGCTTCACGGTGATCGCGCCCGCGCCGGCATTTGCGAGAATCGAGCCACTGCTGGCGCCGATCGCGCCGCGCAAGCCGCCTGCGGTGGTGGAACCGAGCAGCGCGTCGGCGATGAGCGAGCCACTTTTATTCCCAATTGCGCCGCGGAGATCGCCGCTGATCGTTGCCTTGCCAATGGCACCCGCGCTGCCGATGGCGTGGACCGCACCGCTCTCGGCCGCCGTGTCGCCGATGAGTGAGCCGAGCACGGAGACGGTGCTGATTTTCCCAGTGACGACGACGCCCGCCCCGGTGATGTCCGTGGCGACGCTGAGCGTGCCGAGCGCGCCGGTGACAGAACTCACGAGCGAGGCGCCGCTGCCTTGCGTCGAGAAGCCGCGCCCGCCGAGAGAATGCACCGTGAGCTTGCTGAGCGCGGAAATGGCCGCGTCGCCGCTGCCGAGATCAATCTGCGCAAGGTCGCCGGGCACGGTGACGTTCACGAGGTTCAAGCCCGTGGCGTCAATCGCGCCGATGTCCGCCCAGCCATCGCCGCCGAGTTCGCCGCGTTTGGCGGTGATCGTGAGGCTGGCCTTTTTGGCGATGAAATCGGCGTCGCTCGCGAGGTTGATGCGCTGAAGCTGGCCGCCGCTGAAGAGGAAGTTGCTGGTGTCAGTTCCGAAGCTGCCCTTGTCGGTTTTCACCGTCACAACATCACCATCCACGTCGGTGTAGGTGAGCGTCTTTCCATCCATGGAAAGCACCGCCGCGGGACCGGACACCGCGGCGAGCGCGACGGGCGGAAGCGGGCTGGTGGCGTCGAGCTCACGGGCGCGCAGGTCAAAGGTCGGGCCAACGCCGAACTCGTCTTCGGTGAGCACGGTGGCGGTCGTTTTCGTCAGCGGGAATGCGGTCTTGCCGATCTTGAACGAGCCAATCTGCTCGGCGGTGAAGGCAAACGAATCCGCGCCGCCATCCGTCCCGCGCGCTTCGCCGGAGATGGCGATGCTGGCGATCTTGGAGAAAACCGTCGCGCTCACGCCGGTGACGACGCGGTCGTCATCCGTGCCGTATTTTCCATCGGCTCCGGCAGTGACGCCGGCCGAGATGGAGCCGCCGAGCCAGTCGCCTTTCACCACCACCGCGCCGATTTGCGCGTCGATCGCGCCGAGCGGCGCGCCGGTGGTGTCGAAGCCCGCCAGCACATTGGCAAAGTGCGCGCTGCCGCTGACGGTGAGGCTCTTGAGCGTGGAGGATTTTGCGTCCTTGCCGGAGGAGATGATCGCCGGCACCGCCGCCGTGCCGAAGACGCTGCCGCTGATCGTCACCGCGCCGAGCGAGCCGCCTGCAAAGATGCCCGCGCGGCCGCTCGGCCCGGCTTCGAGATTGCCGGCGATCGTCACCGAGCCGATCGCGCCGAAAGACGAAATCGAGCCGGAGAAATCGCCGGTGCCGCCGAGAAGGTTGCCGGTGATCTTCACCGAAGAAATCGCACCGCCAGCGGAAATGCCGCCGCTGCTCGCGCCGCCGTGCACGTCGTGGCCGATCGTAATCGCGCCGATCGTGGTGCCGGCGATGAGCGTCGCACTGTTCGCTCCGGTGCCGCCGAAGACCGAGCCATCAATCTTCACGCTGGCAATCGAGGCACCGGAGATGGCCGCTGATTTCGTGCCTGCGCCGCCCATGAGGCTGCCGCCGACGGTGGTCTTCCCGATCGCGCCGCTGGCGAGGATCGAACCGGAGAACTGAGTGCCGTTGCCAATCAACGAACCGCCGACGGTGACGCTGCCAATGCTGCCCGTCGCGGGGAAAGCATTGATCGTCGCGCCGTCGATGTCGTTGACGACGGTGAGCTTGGTGAGCGGGCCGTTGATGTCGCTCACGAGGTCGCCGCCCGTGCCTTGCGTGCTCAGCCCGAGGCGCCCCAGCGACTGCACTTTCAAGCTCGAAATCGCGGCGGGCTTGGCCACGCCAGTGCCCGCGATGATCTGCCCGAGATCGCCTTCCACCGTGACCGCGCCGAGGTTCAATCCCGTCGCGTTGATCGCGCCGACATTGACGAAACCGTCGCCGCCGAGCGGCCCCGGCTTTGCCGTGATGGTGATCGCCGCACCGGTCGGGTCGAAGTCTTCCACGCCGGCCGCGATGAAAAGGTTGAGCGATTGGAGCTGCTTCCCGCCGTGCACCGCGCCAGGCGCGGACGCGAGCTGGAACATCGCTCCATCGAGCTGCCCTTTGGTCGTCTTCACCGTCACGAGGTCGCCGTCCACGTCGGTGTAGGTGAAGCTCTTGTGGTCAGCGCCCGCGCTCAAGTTGCTGCCGAAGATGATGTAGGCCTCCTTGTTCACCTGGTCCGTGGGCGGGACGAGCGCCACGTCGTCGATGCCGTCGCCGTTGAGATCGCCGACGAATTTGAAGATCGTCTCGTAGTTGTCCGGGAAGGACAGGTTCACGTCGGTGAAAAAGACGCCGCTTCCCTTCGCGCTGTTTGGGTAGGAAAGCCCAGCGGCGCGGGTTCCGTTGTAAACCGCGATGCCGCCGGATTCACGGATCAGCGCAAAGTAGTCGGTCACGCCGTCGCCGTTGAAATCTCCCGGATCGTAAAGGTCGTCGTGGGCGTCGAAATAACGCGGGATGCTGAGGAAGAGCTGGCGGGTGAGTTTGCCAGGTGAGGTGAAGGGATTGGTCGAAAAGCCGGTGCCGCTGTTTTTGGCGTAGACGTAGCCTTCGTCGCTGTCGAAAAACCGGAAGGGCACACCGAGATCAAGGTCGCCATCGCCATCGATGTCGCGCAGCACGACCTTGCGACCGGGCACAGCGGAGGGGATTTGGGATACGCCGCTCGACTTGATTTCCGAGGCGGGAATGTTGAACCCCTGCGCGGCGGAGAGGTGCTGCACGTCGATGCTCGCCGGGCTGGAGGTCTGGCCGAAAATGATGACCGTGTGGATTTCGGTGATGTTCCCGGACATGTCTGTGCCCAGCGCCAGATCGTCGCGTCCGTCCTGGTTCACATCGCCGATGAAGCCGGCCGTGATGCCGAGCCGGTCAGTGCTTTTGCCGGTGCCGATCATGAAGCCGTTCGCTCCCGTCAACGCCGCCGTGGACAGGTTCGCCGGGAAAGTGCCCGTGTGGCCGAAAACCACAAATGCGCCGCCGCCGCGCGCCTGCCCAAAAGCCTCCAGGTCTGGATCGCCGATGACCAGATCGGCAAAGCCGTCGCCGTTGTAATCGCCGCCAACCCCGCGCCCGGCAGTCGTCGATCCCCCGACTGCAACGCCGATGCCGTCGGGGAATGTGCGGTCGTCGCCCGAAATCTTGAAGCCGTTGGTGCCGTTGAGACCGGTGATGTTTTGCGAAGCCGGCAGCGCTGCGCCGCCAAAAACGACATACACCTCGCCATCCTTTTGGGCGCCCTTAAACGGACCCCCGATGACGATGTCGTCAAAGCCGTCGCCATTCACATCGCCCGCCCCCGCGATCGCCGTGCCAAACCCGCCGCCCTGTCCCCGGATCAGGACACCCGCCGTCCCGAGCGCATCGAGATTGATATTTGCCGGGTAGCCCGTCGCCTTTCCAAAAATGACCGCCACGAGCCCCGAATCATTATTCCCGAGCTGCGCGCTATCCGAGCCGATGAGCAGATCGTCGTAGCCGTCCCCGTTCACATCGCCGCCGCTGGCGATTGCCGTATAGCTGAAGTCAAGGAACGACTGCGTCTGCACGCCGCCGGTCACGGAAAAGCCGTTCGACCCGTTGAGATTGCCAAGGTTGAAGCTGGTGTAAGCCGGCGCGATGCGGGCTTCGAGCGGTTCGATCCGGGTGTGGAGGCGAGGGCGGCGGAGGTGAGCGCGAGTCATGGCGGAGGGTGCGCTGCGAGGAGGGTGAAGGGTTGCTCCCAGCCGCAAAAGCCGACCGCAAGAGCGGCGCGGCGTTTAGCGAAAACGGCCCGCCTCGTCAATTCAAGGCTCGTCCCGGTGGTGTCCTAATCTGGAAACCCGGAAGCCAGGAAAGAGCGGTCGCGCAGGGAGCCGCATCCTGGTTTCCTGGTTC
>CAXSDZ010000075.1:2449-18674 GCA_964235505.1 uncultured Chthoniobacteraceae bacterium | reverse complement strand
CTGCTCGTCGACGCGCCGCTGCGCGTGGATCACGGGCTCGCCGTCCTCGAGCGCGCGACGACGTTGCTCGCGCACGGGGACGCTCCTGGTCTCGAGCACGACGCGGAGCATCTCGACCATGATGCAATCCTCGCTCGCGCGGACCGTGGCGGAGCGCGGCTGGAAGGTGCGGCAGGTCATTTCGCCGAAGAGCTCGCCCGCCCCGAGATATGCCAGAGGCATGGTGCGCGGGAGATCCACGGAGGCATCGATCGGGATGAAGCCGCGCTGCGCGGTGGTCTGATCTTCCTCGGCGCGGCGCACGAGCGAGGAGCTCATGCGCTTCACAAAAGCGAGCAGCCCGCGCGGCTTGGTGCGCACGTGGGCGAGCGGGTTGGCGATGTAAATCTCGACGTGCCCGGAGACGATGTAGAACGCCGTGGAGCCGAACTCACCCTCCTCGCATACGATGTCGCCGGCACGATAGCGGCGCAGCACGGCGGCGTAACCTTCCGCCTCGTCGAAGGCTTTTTTGACCTTCGCCATTTCGTTCAGAAACTCGGGCTTCTTACCCGGGTTCGGCACTTTCTCGTAGTCGCGCAGCGGCGGGAAAACGGCTAGCAGATCGTCCAGTGAAAGCGAGCCGCCGGTGGAGTATTTGCGCAGCGCCTCCTGCACGCGGGTGACCGCGGAGATCACCGGCGGGGCAAGATTTGCGGGTGGGGGCATCGGCTCCATTCAGCAGCGCGGAGTTAAACAAGCGTCGGGCGCGGAGGGAAGAGGCAAGTGTGCGTGGAGCGTGGAGGCGTGGAGGCGTGGAGGCGTGGAGGCATGGGCCGTGGGCCGCGGAAATGCGCGTTGAGTCACGAAGCGACGGCAAGAGAATAGCCCAGCGCTTCAGCGCTGGGTATCCGCACAGAGCGGGCAAGTCGCGGAGCGACGAAAGAAAGCCGACGGGTGTTTTCTTTCGTCGCTTCGCGACTGTCACCCGTTCGTCCTAAACCCAGCGCTGAAGCGCTGGGCTATTCTCTTGCCGTCGCTTCGTGACTCACTCCGCTCCACGGCCCCACGCCCCACGCTTCGCCATTCACCTTTTCCACGCACATCGCTATAGGCAGTCGCCGTGACTCCCGCTTTTCGCATGCTGCGCTTCGCATCCCTGCTCGCCCTCAGCTTGGGCGTGCAGGCGGCCGAGCCTGCGCCGCCACGGCTGGCGGCACCGCGCTTCACCGGCGTGCCGTCGTGCCAGTCTTCGAGCTGCCACGGCGGCGGAGTGGGGAAAGACCAGAGCCTCATCTGGCAAAAGAAAGACGTGCATACCCGCGCGCAGGCGATCCTCGGCACCGCGCGCTCACTGCGCATGGCGGAGGCGCTCGGCATCGCGGAGGCAGGGAAAGATGCGCGCTGCACGGTGTGCCATCACCCGCTGCAAAACGTCCCGGCGGAGCGCTTCGCGCCGGGCGTGAAGCCGGAAGGCGGCATCGCCTGCGAGACGTGCCACGGCCCGGCGGAAGGCTGGCTGCGCTTCCACACGCGGCTCGATGTCTCGCATGAGCAGCGCGTCGCTGCCGGCATGCGCGAAGTGCGCGATCTGGCCGGGCGGGCGAACGCGTGTCTTGCGTGCCACTTGAATATCTCCTCCGAGATCATCCGTGCCGGCCACCCGGAGCTGTTCTTTGAGCTGGACGGGCAGATGCGCACAGAGCCGCCGCATTGGGTAGATGAAGGGGCGTGGCTCGGCCCGCGTGCGTGGCTCACCGGGCAGGCCGCCGCGCTTCGCGAGCTGAGCTGGAAGCTGGGTCTCGGCGCAGATCGCGAGTTGCTGCTGCCGCGCTGGCAGGCGCTCGCCTGGCTGCTGCGCCAGACCGCGCCGGGCACCGCGCAGCTTCCGCGAGATGACGCGCCGGATTTCCGCGCGATGCAGGGTGGTGGCGACCGACTCGCCCGCGCTGCAAGCACGCTGGAGTGGAATCGCGAAACAACCGACGCGCTTTTCCGCCGGCTGGTGGAAACCAACGCCGCCTTTCGCGACGAGCGAGTCGCGATCCTCGATCATTGCCGCCGCGCCGAAGTGCTAGTGCTCGCGCTCGACCGGCTTTGGCAGGCGCTGAAAGCGAACGGCACGCCCGAGCCGCCGGACTTCACCACGCGGCTCCAGCTCATCGCGGCGGAGGCGCGCACGCAGGATGACTTCGATCCCGCGCGCTTCGCCGCTGCGCTGCAGCAGGTGGAGGTGGCGCTGGTGCGCGGGCGGTGATCCGCTACGCCGAGCGCTTGCCGCCTTCGCCTCGATCCCTCCACTCCGCTCCGTGCGACGCTTTCCTTGCCAGCACCGTCGTCCCCCGGAGCTCCGGTCGGGATAACAACGCGTGTAGAGAAAGTCTGACAATTTCGCGAACCGCGCTCGCGCACTTCAGCGCAGGATCACACTCACCGGCACGAGGACATCTGGAAACGCCAGCGGCGCGATGCTTTCGCCACGCTCGATCTGCCGGCGAAGAAGTTGGCAGGCGGCGCACGGTGGTGCGAAGGCGATAGCCGATCGGCGACATGATGATGATCTCTCCATTGAGCAGTTAGACGAGGTCGGTTGCGCGGAAAATGCCTGCTTCGCCGAGCTTTTGACCTTCCGCCACCGACCAGCGGAAGGTGGGCGCTTGAAGCGTGCTGCCATGGACCATGCGCGCAGCGCGGCACAGCGCGGCGGCGGCTTCACGGCGGGCATGCGGCGGCCTGTCATAAGCGCGGCGCGCGCTTGTCACCGCGCGCGGCATCCGCGAAAGCTCACCCCGCATTTCCGCTCCCCAAAATGAAAGCTCTCGTCAAACGCAATGCCGCGCCTGGTCTGTCCCTGGAAGATGTTCCCGAGCCGGAGATCGGCATCAATGACGTGCTCATCCGCATCGATCGCACCGGCATCTGCGGCACCGATCTGCACATTTACAAATGGGACGCCTGGGCGCAGAAAACGATCCCGGTGCCGATGGTCGTCGGGCATGAGTTCGTGGGCGATATCGTCGCGGTCGGCGAGAATGTGAGCGACTTTTTCCCCGGCGAAACTGTGAGCGGCGAAGGCCACGTGGTGTGCGGGCGCTGCCGCAACTGCCTCGCGGGCCGGCGGCATCTCTGCGCGCACACGGTCGGCGTCGGAGTCAATCGCGCGGGTGCTTTTGCGGAGTATCTTTCTCTGCCGATGAGCAACGTGTGGCACCACCGCGCAGGCATCGACCTCGACGTGGCGAGCATCTTCGATCCGCTCGGCAATGCGGTGCATACGGCGTTGAGTTTCGACGTGCTCGGCGAGGATGTGCTCATCACTGGCGCCGGGCCGATCGGGATCATGGCCGCGGCGATCGTGCGCCACGCCGGGGCGCGCTTTGTGGTCATCACCGACGTGAATGATTACCGTCTTTCACTGGCGAAACAGATGGGCGCGGACGTGGCGCACAACGTGGCGAAAGACGGCCCGCTGAGCGAAGTGCAAGGGCGGCTCGGCATGCACGAAGGCTTCGATGTCGGCTTGGAAATGAGCGGCTCGCCGGCGGCCTTTCGCGACATGATCGGCGCCATGGCGCACGGCGGAAAAATTGCGATGCTCGGTATTCCCAGCGAGCCGATCGCGATCGACTGGAACACCGTGGTTTTCAACATGCTCACCATCAAAGGCATCTACGGCCGGGAGATGTATGAGACGTGGTATAAGATGAGCGTCATGCTCCAAAGCGGACTCGATATTTCACCCGTCATCACCCACCGCTTCGGCGCGGATGAGTTCGAGCGCGGCTTCGCAGTGATGACTTCCGGGGAGAGCGGAAAGGTGATCCTCGACTGGAAGGTTTTCCGGTGATGTGAAGGACCGTTCTGTTGGGGAGTATAATCCTATGTTGGGTGTTACCGAGCGCGTCCTGTGAAACCCTCGTTACGAAAACTCAGCATCGTTGGCCTCTCCCTCCTCCTTATTGGAGGAGGGTTGCTCGCGTTTGTGGCGTTTGGCCCCGACGCGCTTCCGAGAGAACGGTTCAACCAAGTCACTGTCGGAATGACCGAGGCAGAGGTTATAGCTCTTTTGGGCACTCCGTATCTTGTCCGCCATGACACCCCGACGACCACCGCGTTTTTCTACGGCGGCTTTCCGCGATGGAGGTGGTGCACAATGGAGGTTTTCTTTGGCCTCAACGGACGAGTTACAGGCAAGTTCCATGACCATTGAACCCAAATGGAAGTGGCCTAACGCGGCGCTGCAGACGAACACGCACGGCTGTTTCCTTAGCTGCCGCGTCCACCTCATTTATCACACTCACCGCTTCGGCAGCGGCGCGTCGGCAGGCGAACTCGGTGCAGCGGCGGGATCGAACTTGAAGGTCCAGCGCGTTTCCGCCCGCTGCCCGCCGACCTTGCCACCGAGGATCACGGTGTAGGTGCCAGGCTTCAGCGGCTGCGCGATTTGCGCGGTGATCGTCTTGCTCGCGGCATCGTGCTGCACCGGCAAGGCACCGACGCCACTCACGCGCATCTCCAGGCTCCCCGGCTCCACCTCGCCCATGGTCGCGATGCTCGCTCTGATCCGCGGCTTCGGATTGTTGATCGTCGCGCCGTCCATCGGCTCCGTCACCATCGAGGCTGAGGCGAGCTGCGCCACGGCCGGGCCGCTCGATTCGGATGCGCTCACGCCGCCGCCAACCATGGCGAGTGCGCTTTTGAAGATCTCCGGCTTGGCGGCTTCCACCGCGTAGCGCCCGAGCAGGTCGAAAGGCGCGCCATGCGCAAGCCGTTGTCCATAGACAGTAAAGGCCGCTTCGTAGCCCGCTTCCTTCACCATCGCACGCGCTTCCGGCGAGTAGATTCCGAAGGGGTAGGCCAGCGCGTTCACGCGGATTCCGAGCCGCTCTTCCAGCACCTTTTTCGACTCGGCGATTTCCTTCCGCAGCCACCCTTCCTTGCCGAGCGTCTGGATGTCTTTCATCACCATCGCCTTGGTTTTGGCGTCCACACCGTTGCCCGGCGCGCGCAGATTCGAGTGCGAGTAGGTGTGGCTCTGGATGTCCACTCCAGCGTCCCGCATTTCGGCGAGCTGCTCCCAGGAAAGCGATTTGCCGCCGCTGCCGACGTAGTTCACGTAAATGAAAAGCGTGAATGGATAGCCGAACTTTTTCAGCACCGGCCACGCATTGGTGTAGCCCGACACCCAGCCGTCATCGATCGAGATGACGCAGCTCTTCGCCGGGATGTTTTTCTCGCCGCGGCGCCACGCCAAAAAGTCCTGCATCGGGATCACGGTGAAGCCGCCGTCCTTCACCCCTTGCAGTTGCCTTTCAAACTCCGCGACCGTGATCGTGAGCGACTTGTTGCCGCCTTTGTCCTCGATGTTGTGATAGCAGAGCGCCATCACGCTGGCATTGTTGTCCACCTGCGTTTTCGGCGCGGCGGGGCTGGCAGAGGTCGCCACATTCGTGGAAGCCGCAGGCGCATCCGGGGCTGCGATGTCTGGATTGGTAGGCGCTGCGGCATCGGTGACCGACGCGCCGTTTGCGCCGGCAGCGGTCGCGGGCGCAGCGCTCGCTGCGGAGGTTTTCCCCTTTTTACAACCGGAGACAGCGAGGGTGGCAAACACGAAGAACAGGGCAAGATAGCGGGTCATAGATCGGGTCCGAAAGCGGCGACGATACAGGATCCCCCGGACGTGGGAAGGCGGACGTGAAAGGAATATGTGCCGCGCCGGCTTGCAGCCGGCAACGGGTGGCGGGAGACAGGAAAAAGCCGGTGCGCGATCACCTTCGATCACTCCCCGACTCGCAACGCTCCCGGCGGATCGTCCGCTAACTTCCCGGCGGTTTGCGCTCTTTCTCCGCTGCTGCGCGACGGAAGATGCGGGTGGCCAGCCCGTGCAGCTTGCGCAGCGGCCAAAAGACTGCGTCGAGCACTGCGGCAAAGCCGCGCATCAGCGGCAGCGAGAGGGAGATCAGCGGCTGAAACAGGCTCTGGGTGGGCTCATGCCGGCTGTAAAGGATGGTGATCGCGGTGATCACCGCGACGCCGACGAACTTCTGCCAGGGCGGGAGGTGGAAGCCGAAGAGAAGCTCCGCGAGCAGGATGAAGCCCACGTAACCCACCAGCAGAAACGCCGTCTTCGCGAGGATCGGAAAGCGCTGCAGCAGCCGGATGCAATACCCAGCCAGCAGCCGCAGCGCGAGGATGCCGATGAAGACCCCGGTATAAACCACCCACATCTTCGGCGGACCAGTCACCGGCGGATCGCGGGGCGCGAGCGCGACTGCCGCCACGACATTGTCCACGCTGAGCGAAAGGTCCATCAGCTCGATCTGGAGCACCGTCATCCAGAGCCCCGCCCGTTTCCGCCGCTTCGTCGGATCTGGCTCGTCAGCATCGTCGCGCTGCGTCAGGTGCGAGCACATCAGGTAAATGAGATACGCGGCGCCGAAGAGCGTAACCCAGCGGTTGTTCGCGATCCACGAGGCGACCACGAGCACGATGCCGCGAAACACATACGCGCCGATGATGCCGAGGCGTAGCGCGAGGAATTTTTGCTTCCCCGGCAGGTGCGACGCCATCGCTGCGATGGCGAGGGCGTTGTCCACCGAGAGCAACCCCTCGATCATGATCAAGGAGACGATGACGGGGAGGGCTTCGACTATTTCCGGGCCGGTGATCATGAAGTGGGGCGACTTCTACCCGCGTTGCGACACGCTGCAAGTTTTCTGGGCACGGTCGCCACTGAGAACTCCAGGTGCATTTTGACCGCGTATGTCGCGGAGGGCGCGGATGTTTTCGGACCTGAGTGAAGCGCGACTTCGCCTTTGCAGGCACGATGACGCGACCTTATGGAAAGCGACATCCTCCCTTCACAAAACGCGGTCACCCGCGACATATCAGGGCGCGTGCGCCTTCACGGCGCGTGGCGGTTATTGAGCAGCAGAACCCCGACCTGCGCAGGAGGGCGAGCCACGTGCGCAGTCAGCTCGCGCACTAGTCTCTAGCCTCATCCGTTCCATCCGCGACATCCGCGATCAAAGCTTCACCTAACCCTTTTCCGCTGTCCGTCTCCCCGGGGAAAAACTCGTTGACGCTCCGAGCGCACCGCAGGTAGCGTTTTTTTCTCCGCCCGAAGCAGCTTTTTTAACCGAAACCACCTGCCTGCGTCGCCAAAGGTGCTGAAACCGAACCGGTTTCGCCCCCTCGACGCGGGCACTTTTTATCTATGGCCGAAGAACTTTCCTACGTGCTCGTCACCCCGCACTCGATCCGCAAGTCCCGCACGGGAGGCATCATCGCGCGGCTCATCTCGCGCACGCGGCTCGATCTTGTGGCGGCGCGGATGTTTGCGCCGAGCCCCGAGCTGGTGGCGGCCTACTCCGAGCAGCTCGTGACCGATCCCGACCCGCGCCACCGCGACATGCAGGAGCTGATCAAGCGCTACGTCAGCCAGAACTTCACCTCCGGCAGCCGGCCAGGCGCCCGGCAGCGCGTGATGCTGCTGGTTTTCCAAGGCGAAGACGCCGTGCAAAAGATCCGGCAGGCTGTGGGGCACATCCTGAATGAGCGCACCAGCGGCGAGACGATCCGCGACACGTTTGGCGACTTCATCACCGATACGAGCGGCGCGGTCACTTACTTTGAGCCGGCTGTGCTGGCGCCGCCGGACGCCCCGAGCGCCAAGCGCGACCTCCAGCTTTGGAGCGAATATTCCGATAGCGACGGCGGCATCCTCGAGCGCGTGCTCGAGTTTCCGCCCGGCTCGAATGCCGAAAAAACGCTCGTGCTCATCAAGCCGGATAACTTCCGCGTCCCGAGCACCCGGCCCGGCGGCGTCATCGATGTCTTCTCGCGCTCGGGCCTCTACATCATCGGCTTCAAAGTGCATCGCATGAGCGTCGCGCAGGCCGAGGAGTTCTATGGCCCAGTGCTCGATGTGCTGAAGGACAAACTCCGTGGCCGCACCGGCGAGACTGCGCGCCGACTGCTGGAAGACGAGCTGGACCTGCCGCTCGGCGCCGAAGTCGAGACGAAGCTCGGCGACCTTCTCGGACCGATCGCAGGACGCGAAAACTGGGAGCAGATCGTCAAGTTCATGGCTGGCAACAGGCCGAGCGAATGCCCCGCCGACAAGCGCCACGAGCCCGGCACCGAAAAGTGTATTGCCATCATCTATCAAGGCCCCGATGCCGTGCGCAAAATCCGCGAAGTGCTCGGGCCGACCGATCCGAGCAAAGCGCCTCCCGGCACGATCCGCGGTGAGTTCGGTTCCACCATCATGGTGAACGCCGCGCACGCCTCCGATTCCGCCGAAAACGCGCAACGCGAAATGGGCATCGTGAACATCCACGAAAACAACTTGAAGCCGCTCATCGAAGCGCGGTTCGCGAAGTAACTCCGCGGCCCCAACTAATCCTCCATCCTCAATCTCCTATCCAATATCCTTATGGAACTCGCTGAACGCGCCACGATTCTTTCCCCTTCGCTTACTCTCTCGATTGATTCCAAAGCCAAGGCGATGAAAGCCGAAGGCATCGATGTGTGTGGTTTCGGCGCCGGCGAGCCGGACTTCGACACACCCGAGCACATCAAGGCTGCCTGCATGGCTGCGCTGGAAGGCGGCTTCACCAAATATACTCCGTCCAGCGGCATTCCCGAGCTGCGCCAAGCTATTGCGGATAAGTTCTTGGCGGATAACAAGCTCACCTACAAGCCGAGCCAGATTGTCGTTTCCAATGGCGCGAAGCATTCCTGCCTGAATGCTATCCTGGCAACCTGCCAGCCGGGCGACGAAGTAATCATCCCCGCGCCATATTGGTTGAGCTACCCAGAGATGGTGCGAATCGCCGGGGCAGAGCCGGTCTTCGTGCAGACGCGCGAGGAGAACGACTGGAAAATGACTGCGGCAGACTTCGAGAACGCGATGACGCCGCGCACCAAGATGGTAATCATCAACTCGCCAGGCAACCCAACCGGCTCCGTCTATACCCGCGAAGAGCTGCAGGCTATCGTGGAAGTCGCGGCGGAAGAAGAGATCGTCATCCTATCCGACGAGATCTACGAGAAGCTGATCTATGACGGCACGGAGCACGTGAGCGTAGCCTCGCTTTCGCCGGAAGCTTACGACCTGACGATCACGATCAACGGCTTCTCGAAAGCTTACGCTATGACGGGCTGGCGCCTTGGCTACCTCGGCGCGCCGGAAGCGATTGCAAAAGCGATCGACGCGATCCAAAGCCACAGCACCTCGAACCCTTGTTCTTTTGCGCAACAAGGCGGCCTCGCCGCGCTGAAGGGTGATCAGGCCGGGCTGGAAGACATGCGCGCCGAGTTCGATATGCGCCGCCAGTATATGGTGGGCCGCATCCAATCCATTCCGCGCGTGAGCGTGGTGAATCCGAAAGGCGCGTTCTATGTGCTGATCAACATCGGCCAGCTCGGACTTAGCTCGCAGAACTTCGCTGACCGCCTGCTAAGCAAACACCACGTTGCAGTCGTCCCAGGCATCGCTTTTGGAGACGACCGCACGGTGCGGCTCTCCTATGCGACGAGCCTGGACATCATCAAGACTGGCCTGGACCGGTTTGAGGAGTTTTGCCGGACGCTGTAAGCAACCGCTAGCCAATTAAATCTAACGAACGACGCGCCGCACGTGGAGACACGTGCGGCGCGTTTGTTTAGCAGCGCGTTACAACTTAGCTCATTGAAAAACACCTTGAGCAGCACCCCCATGAGAAATCCCCATCAGATCGCACTTGCCCTCAGCGCAATCTTAGCTGCTTCCGCCTTCGCTGACGATCCCAAGGAATTGGAAACAACCCGGAGCGCCTACCAGCAATCGGTTCAACGGGCGACAGAGCCACTCAAAACACGTTACCTCGCCGACCTTGCAAGGTTGCGAGAAACGTTCACCCGTGCTGGCAAACTCACGGAGGCACTCGCCGTGGACGCCGAGATCAAAGCGCTTTCAGGCCAAAGCGCCGGGGCAGCCTCGGAGCTGGGCGACGCCCCAAAGGGCACTGTAGTGATCTCTGCGCGGAGCGACACTGGGACGTCTCTCGGACCAGCTAAAAAGGGGCAGAAGTTCCGGGTCCAGTATGTCGACGGTGTTTGGACGAGCAGCGGAAATACTAACTTGTCGCCCGATAGCGCGCCTCATGGCTTCGTTAAGGTTGCGCTCATTGGTGTCGCAGGAGGAAAAGAAGAGATCGTTGCCCTCGTTCCCAATGGGACCAAAGCGCGAGCATTCAGCGACGAATTCAAAAAGGACTACGAACAAGTATGGCTGCGGATCAACGACAACTCGAAAAACGACAACTCGGGTGACGTGACTTACAAAGCGTCGATCAAGTGAACTGAAAAGGTCTGGCAAGGACGTGGCAGCGTTTATAGCTCCCTTCAGTTGAGTAGGCCCTGTATTAACGCGGTGTCATCCCGACCGAAGCTCCGGCAAACCGTGCTGCACTCGCGAGTAATTTAGCCCGGAGCGCAGTGGAGGGATCGGGACGGACGCGGTGATAGCTTGCGCAATTGAATAGCGCTCCAAACGCCACTTCTGCATCGGATTCAGCTCGCCTAAGTGAAGCGTTGAGACTTTGCGGATGGCAGGAACAGCAGCACGATGAACCGATGGCTACCGTGCTTTCCCACGCCCTCGTGGCAGTCGCGCTGAAGAGCGCCTTTCCAGAATCGGCGGTTCCGCGGCGATCCTGGCTGCTCGGCGCCGCCTGTGCGATGGCCCCGGATGTGGATGTCTGGAGCTTCCGATTCGGAATCGCATACGGCGACTTTTTCGGGGACCGCTGCTTCACTCACTCAATCTTCTTCGCAGCGCTGCTCGGACTGCTGGGCACCTTTGCGGCCTTTCCGCGCCGGGATGCGGTGGCGCACCGTGGCTTCGTTTGGCTTTACCTCTTTCTAGCGACTGCATCACACGGATTGCTCGATGCGCTGACGGACGGTGGCCTTGGTGTGGCCTTCTTCGCTCCTTTCCAGAACAGCCGCTACTTCTTCCCATTCACTCCGATAGCGGTTTCGCCGATTGGAGCTAGAAGCTTCATCGCCTCGGGCGGGCTACAGGCTCTTGCAAGTGAGGCACTGTGGATCTGGCTCCCTTCCGCACTGCTAGTCGCAGCGATCACGCTGGCAAAAACCCTCGCGAGTCCATCAGCGAAAAGGAAAAGGCGGACTGTTTCCAGTCCGCCTTCCTATTGAACTAACAACGTTGGTGTGCCCGTCTTTAAACCAGCGCGTCGAGCTTTGCGATCAGCGCCGCTTTGGAAGCAGCACCTACGATCTGATCCTGCACTTCGCCACCCTTAAAGAAGAGCATCGCTGGGATCGCGTTGATCCGAAAGCGGCCGGCGATGTTCGGGTTTTCGTCCACGTTCACCTTGCCAACTTTTGCCGTGCCCACCTTAGCATCCGCGATTTCATCGACGACTGGCCCGATCATGCGACACGGCCCGCACCACGGAGCCCAGAAATCGACCAGCACCGGCACGGATGACCGGAGCACTTCCTCATCGAAGTTGATGTCAGTGACAGTGACGACGTTTGCGCTGGCCATAAGTTGTGTGTGGGAATTCGGACGCGTGCTAGGAGCTGGCGCTGCTGAAAGCGAAATAGACCAGCGCAAGCGAGATGAGGGAGACGACCAGAGCGGCAATGCTCATCATGCTCACCGCGCCGTCCTGTGCGCCGGTGGACATGGACGGAGAGACGGCGGTTTGCGTCAGCGATACCGGGGTGATCGCTGCGGAGGGCGCTTGTTTCAGCGGCTGTGTCTGCTGCATTTTAACCGTGGCTTTAGGCAAGGATGCCTTCACGCCGCCTTCCGGCGGGAGGGTGATGCGGGCCGTTTCTTTCTTTGGCGCAGCCGCTTTTTGCGTCAGCGGCGCAGGCACGGAAGAAACTGCCGCACCAGCGGGTCCGGCACCGGGTGCGGGCGCGGGCTTCAGTGGAACGGTGGGACGCGCTGCTCCGCCGACTGCGGGCGGTTTTGGCAGCCCAGCGGGTGCCATCGGACGGGGAGGAACGCCGGGCGCGGAGGGGATCCCCGGAGCGCTGGGCGCGGAGGGCGGACGCGGAGGAGGCGGCACGTTCAGACGCGGAGCGCTCGGCGCGGAGGGCATCGATGGTGCGGAGGGCATGGTGAGGCCAGCCGGCGCACCCGGAGCGGCGGCAATGCCAGAAAGTTTGGTGGTTTCCTTTTTCGGTGCCACACCCATCGGCGGGGCAGTTTTGCCGGGTAGGCTGATCCGCACCGTTTCGCGCTTGGCCTGCTGTTGCTCTTGCTTGGGCGGGAGCGTGATGCGGATGGTTTCCGCCTTGGAAGCGTCTTCTTGTTCGGAGGGTGCGGGAGGGATCTCGTCGGGCATACGATGTTAGAAAAGAAAAAGGAGGAAGAATGGAGGGAGCGTCTATGTCACCCGCAGAAATGGGTGTCAATCTCGCAATCCCCCGCAAATCGCGAGTCGGACTCGCAACGCAAATCTGGAGCGGTTTTCCAGCTCATACCCCCCATAAAACCGGGTGCTGCGATCCATGAGGAAGCGCGTTTCAGACGGTTCGTCCCCGAACCGCAAACAACGCGTCGCCACATCAAATCCCCACGAAAATCATGAGAAAGTTAATTGCCTGTTTGGTCGGTGCTTTCCTCGTGGCCACGCTCCCCCGCACGGGCGCTGCCGCCGAGGTCACGACCGATTTCTTCTACACAAGTCTGGAGCCGTATGGCGAATGGGTGGATGCCGCCGATTACGGCTATGTCTGGCATCCGCGCGATACTGCCGAGGATTGGCGCCCTTACACGGAGGGGAGCTGGGCCTACACGGACGCGGGCTGGACATGGGTATCGGACGAACCATTCGGCGCGATCACGTATCACTACGGACGCTGGGTGCAGCTTGCTGATGTCGGCTGGTCGTGGGTGCCGGACACAGAGTGGGCACCTGCGTGGGTCTCGTGGCGGCGGAGTGAGAAACACATCGGGTGGGCGCCGCTGCCTCCCGAGGCGCGATTCGAGCGCACCGTCGGGATCAAGGCGTGGGCCGACACGTATTACGACATCGGGCCGAGCCATTACACTTTCGTGGATGTGCGCCAGCTCGGCGCACCGAAAATCCGCTCCGTCATCCTGCCGCAGCGCGAAAACGTCACGATCATCCGCGAAACGCGCAACATCACGAACATCACCGTTGAGAACAATTACGTGTTCACCGGCGGGCCGGAGTATGACGTGGTCGTGAGAGAAAGTGCCGAGCCCATCCGACGGCTCCGCATTGAGCGGCGCAACGACGTGCTGGTCGAGCGCGACGGATTTCGCGCTGACTCGATGCAGACGCAAATCCTCGGCGGCGCGTTGCGCGTGGTGGCACCGGAAGTGGTCCTTTCGCGTGAAGTGCGGGTGCCACGCGATGCTCGGCGGATCGAGCATGTGGACGTGAACCGCGGCTGGCGCGATCTCGGCCCACAGGCCGATCAGCTCCGCACGGTCATCGCCAAGGATACGCCCAAGCCGCCAGCCGAATTGCCGCCGCGCCCGCGCTTTGAAAAAATGCGTGATCGGGTTGCGCAGAAAGCCCCGGTCGGTGCCCAGTCGGATGGCGCGGCACCAGCGCCCGCGGATGCTGCCGCGGGAAATCGTGACCGGATGCGCGAACGCAGCGCGGGAGCCGGTCAGCCGCCGCAGCCGAGCGACAAGCCACCAGTGACTACTTCACCGGGAGTGACCACCGCTCCGGGCGACAAACCCGCAGCGACAACCGAGCGCCCTTTGCCGCCGAATGGGCGCAGGCCAAAGGATTCCGCTGCACCTCCGGACCGCCCCGATGCTCCGCCCACCGCTGGAAATCGGCGTGCTCGCGACGGGAAACGCAATGCCGCCGAGGCTGATCCCGCAACGCCTGGGAAGCCGGAAGCGATGCCACCCGCGGGTGCGCCAGAGAAGCCGCCAGCCCCTGAGCCAGCGGATACACCCGCCGGAATCGACAAGCCGCGGCCCAGCCGCCCGAAAGGGCCAGCCGCTCCCGATGCGCCGGAGCGTGGGCCCGGTCAGCCGGACGGGAAAGGTCGTCCCGATCGGCCCGCCAAACCTGACCCGGCTCCCCGCGGCACGCCGGGTGCGGAACCCGGTGACCGCCCGCAGCGACCTGAACGGTCCGAGCGACCTGAGCGTCCGAAAACCGAGGAGCGCCCAGCCAAGCCTGCTGCGCCAGAGGGCGCAGAGCGGCCCGCCCGGCCCGAGGGTGCGGACCGCCCCGCGCGCCCGGAGGCACCCGCCCGGCCAGAAAGACCGGATGCGCCCGCAGGACGCGGGGCAGGTGGTGGTGCACGTCCCGAGGGAGCGAATCCGGGCGGCGTCCCCGGAGCCGACCGCGCGGGCGGACGCCCCGAGGCTCCCGCCGCAGGTCGCGGTGCGGAAGGCAAACGCAAACCTGGTGACCGCGAGGCTGGCAAAAAGGGCGCCGATGAAGATCGCGGAGCCACGCCCGGACAATAAACAAGAGCGATAGCAGGCAGATGAAAGCGCGGAGCAGCACCTGCTCCGCGCTTTTTCTTTCCGGCAAGCGGCCGGCTCAAGCTAGCCAGGTGCAAGTCACCGGCGCCATTCCCTATTCGTTAAAGCGGTTTTACTTGCGTGAGCCTTGCGCGGAGGGACGCGCTCCCGCGCGTCCCCATTCTCTTGCAAAGCGTGGGACGCGCGGGAGCGCGTCCCTCCGCGCACAACCAAACGCAACTTGCTCTAGGACGAGCCAACCTCTTCACGAGGGATTTGGACGAAGCCGCCAGCTATCACGGACACCGCAACACCAGTCGCGCATTTCCGCTGTAGAGATCGTCGCCAGCACCGCCATCCGCCTCGGTGTTGATGCTCGCCAGACCGCTCTGCGTCGCCGTTCCGCTGTGATCGGTGAAGGTCAGCGTCAAGTTGTCGTCGCCGTCATCGCCACGAACCAGCAAGTCCACGCGACCACCTTCGCTGTCCGAAGCAGCTTCAACTGTTACTGACACCGTGTCGGTTCCAACCGCCAGCGGATCATCGAATCCTTGATCCCCGACCGCCTGAATCCGCAGCACGGCACCAGCATTGATCTCGAACCCTCCACCGCCGAAATCGACCCCAACCGCGTCATTTCCCACACCGCCGGTCAACGCAATTTCGAGCAGCGACCCCGAAGACGAACTGGAGCCATCAATGAATGCTTCGCTCCCGCCGATACTCGCCGTCCCATCGGCGAGGTTGTGATTCACCAGCAGGCTGTCATTGCCGCCACCACCCTGCATCCCGATGTGGATGCGCCCGCCGTAAGCGATCACTCCCGGGCCCACGATTCCCTCGGTGGTCGCGTTGTAGTCGATCCCGAAGCTGCTAGTGTCGTTCCCCGCGCCGAGGAGCGCATCGTAGGTAAAGAGCGCCCCAGACGAGAAAAAGTCGCTGACCTGCCCGCTGAGAAACGCACGCACGGTATCGTGATCCTTCGCGCGCGTGCTGCCGATCACCGTTTCTTTCAGCGTCGCGCCATTGTAGAGGAAAAAGCCGTCGTCCGAGCGGAAGTTCGTCTTCCACTCGTTGCTGCCAGTGCCGAGGTTGATGTTCGCGATCACCAGCGTGCCCTCGTCGGTGATGGAGCCGTTGAAGTTCAGCGACGACGGATCGATCCCCCCGCCGAGGTTCTCCGTGAGCGTGACCTTCGCGCCGGCGGCGATCTCGCCAAAGGTGACCGCCACCGCATCGCTGCCGCTGCCACCCGTGACGCGCAGCGGGAGGCTGGCGTCGTTCTCCAAAAGGCCGGCGGAAAAGTCCAAAGCATTGCTGCCGCTGCCGAGGTTCACATCGAGGTCGCGCGCGGCGCCATCCAGCCCCGCTAGCGTGTAAGTGAGCCGGTCGTTTCCGCTGCCGAGCGCGATCACCACCCGCTCCAGCGCGGCGGTGGAAAAGCTCCGGTTCAGCTTCCCGGCAGCGATGCTGATCGTCCCAGTCGCGGGATCATCGGTGATCGTCACCGTGTCCCCGTGCGACGTGCCTTGGATGCTCAACGTGTCGAACACATGGTCTTTGTCCGGGCCATCGACCAGCGCCGCCACGACCGCAGCTGGCGCGATGCGGGCTTCCAGTGCTTCCGCCGCCGGCACGTGCCGCGAAGAGCGGCGATTTTCCCGGCGGACGCGAGACAACTCAGCGCGCACCGAGCATCCGCGAACAGGGAAAATGCGCGAACAAAGCGGCTGAAGCAGAAGCAAAAAGCGCATG
>CAXSDZ010000075.1:0-2439 GCA_964235505.1 uncultured Chthoniobacteraceae bacterium | reverse complement strand
AAAGCTCATGGGCAAAGGCGTGGGCAGAGGGCCGAAATGGCGGCTTGGACGTTCGGCAGGAACGCCGCCGGTGCAACCTCGCATTTCCGCATTTCTCCCGCCCACGGCCAGCGACACAGCGCGCTTTCAGACCGCTCAGACATCTCTTCGCGACTTCCTCCGCAGGTGGCGTGTGCAGTCGTTATGCCCGTCCCGGAGGCGGGGTGAAATGCGCTGCGTTTCCCGGGCTGGTGATCGGCTTCTTCTCCGGCGCACCCTCCGCCGGCCACAGCGGCGCACCCGGAGTGGGTGGCAGCTCCTCGATCGCGATCTCCTTGAACCACGCTTCCGTCTTCCCGCCGCCATGCACCTGCACCGCGATGGCGCCATCCTGCGCGATCTTCGGATCGGCTTCGGTGTAGTCCACGGTTTGCACGCCGTTGATCCAGATTTGAATCCGCGAGCCTTCCGCGCGGATGCGGTAGTCATTCCAATCGCCGCGCTTCAGCACCGGTGCGAGCGCTTCCATCTTGGACGGCGCGAGCACCTTGTTGCGCCGTGACTCGTCGTAAAGCGCGCCCCACCACGCCGGGTCGCCGAGATCCGCCTGGTAACCGCTCATTTCGCTCGGTGGCTGCGGGATGCGGACCGAGCGGAACTGCACGCCGGAGTTCACGAAACCTTCCGTGCCGACAACTTTGAACTTCAGGCGGAGATCGAAATTCTGGAAGCGCTTCGTGGTCGCGAGGAACTCATTGCGCGGCACGCTGGCCTCCAGCGATCCGCCGACGATCGCGCCGTCCGCGACGCGCAAAGTCTTCTGCGTGTCGCCTTCCCAGCCCGCGAAGGTTTTGCCATCGAAAAGCGGCACCGGCTCGGCGTGGGCAAGAGCAGCGAGAGCGAGGGTGAGGAGGAGCGGGAGTGATCGTTTCATGCGGTCGTCTGGTGGAGGGATGAAGTGCGGAAGAAACGAAGCATGATGGGATCGCGGGGCGATGTCAGGCGCGGAGATGCGAAAGCGCGCACGCCGGGCGCTGCCGCCGGGGCTAAGCCGCCCGGCTCGCGACGGTTGTCTGTTGCGGGCAGGGCGAGGCGTGGGAAAGTCCGCGACGCGTCCCTTCTTCCACCTCCACCGCCCTTTGCCCTTCTCCGCTTCCATTCCGCACCTCCTAGCTGCGAGCTGCGCACTCCTGCTGGTTGGCGCCGCGCGCGCGGACGAGGTGCCGGACGAATATGCGCGCGACATTCGCCCGCTGCTGGAGCGCTTTTGCTTCGATTGTCACGACTCTGGAAAGGCGAAGGCCGAGGTGAATCTGGAGCAGTTCGAGCATGCCACCGCGATGTGGCGCGAGCCGAAGCTGTGGGAGCGCGTGCTGGTGCAGCTCAAAGACGGGACGATGCCTCCCGCAAAGAAGACCCAGCCGAGCGAAGCGGAGCGCGCGCAGCTCACCGCGTGGCTCCAGGCCACGCTTGCCGCGCCTGCGCCCGCCGGCCTGCCGCGCGATCCCGGCCGCACCGCGCTCCGCCGCTTGAGCCGGCTGGAATACAATCTCACCCTGCGCGATCTGCTCGGCGTGGACACACATCCGGCGGACCAGTTCCCGCCGGACGGCGGCGGTGGCGGTGGCTTCGACAACAACGCGGCGACGCTTTTCACCCCGCCGGTGCTGCTGGAGAAATACCTCGCTGCCGCAGGCGAAGCGCTCGCCGCCGCCGCACCTGGGCGCTTTCTGCAAGTCCGCCCGGACGAGCACTGCAATGAGCGCGAGGCAGCGCGCGAAAATCTTGCGCGCTTCGCCACGCGCGCCTTTCGCCGCCCGGCGGAAGCGGAGGAAACTGCCCGGCTCGTCGAGCTTTACGACACGATGCGAAGCCGCGGCGACGACTTCCAAAGCGCGGTGAAACTCGCCTGCCAGGCTGCTCTCGTTTCGCCACATTTTCTCTTCCGCATCGAACCCGAGCCGGCCCCGGCAGCCGAGCCGCAGCGCATCGGCGACTACGCTCTCGCCAGCCGGCTCTCGTATTTCCTCTGGTCCTCCATGCCGGACGACGAGCTCTTCCGGCTCGCCTCCGAAGCGAAGCTCAGCGAGCCCGCGGTGCTCGACGCGCAGGTGCGCCGGATGCTCGCCGATCCAAAGGCGCGCACCTTCGCAGAAAGCTTTGCCTCGCAGTGGCTGCGCACCAAAGAGCTGCGCACGGTGGTGGAGCCCGCGCCGGATAAGTTCCCGGCTTTCACCCCCGCGCTGCGCGACGCCTTTTACGAGGAGCCGATCGAGTTTCTCCACGCCCTGCTGCGCGAAAATCGGCCGCTCACCGACTGCCTCGATGCAGACTACATCTTCGCCAATGAGACGCTCGCGAAGCACTACGGCATCGCCGGTGTCCACGGCCCCGAGATGCGGCGCGTGCCGGTCACGGACCGCGCGCGCGGCGGTGTGCTCGGCATGGGCGGCGTGCTCA
>CAXSDZ010000074.1:3222-18740 GCA_964235505.1 uncultured Chthoniobacteraceae bacterium | reverse complement strand
ACGCACCACGCTCCACGCCACCCACGCCCGCCTACTGCTGCGCGATCTTCTTCGCCTTCCGAAAGGCCTCCATCGCCTTTCCCTCCTGCCCGGTCTGCTCGTAAAGCATCGCCAGGCTGTTCCAGCCTTCCACAAAGGTTGGGTCGATCTTCACCACTTCGCTGAAAGCGGTGATCGCTTCCTCATCTTTGCCCGCCTTCATGCAAAACTGCCCGCGCGAATACGCGTCGGCCACGAGCATGGTTTTATCCTGCTTCGGCAGACTCGGCTCCACGGCGGGGTTGCGCCCGGGAGAGCTCCCGTGCGTTCCCGCGATCATCGGCACCGAGCCGGGAAGCACGGGCGGCGCGGGGAGACGGACCACCTCCGGCTTTTTCGCCAGCGCGATCTCGACTGAAGTGCCGGGCGCGGTATGCACGCACCCGCCCGCAGCGAAGCTCACGGCGAGCAGGGACAGGAGAAGACGGTGAAAACGCAGAATCATGGACGCGAGTGGTGTGGCACGGATGCAATAGCACGAACTCTGCCCGGACCAATCGCTTTTTCCTCAACGCTCCGCGCACTCCGGGAAACCCTCGTCATTTGAGCCTTTGAAGCGCGTGCCCCACACCTACACTCCCGCGCCGTGACCCCGCCGACGCCCCGCAACTTTGTGAAGCCATTTTCCATCGCGGGGTTTGTCGCCGCCGAGATTTACATGCTCTTCACCGTGCTCGCGCCGAACACCGCCGGTGTCCCGGCGCCACTTTCGGCGATGATCTTTCGCGTGCTCGGTGCGGCGCTGTTTTTCGGTCCCTTCGGCGCGCTGGTCGGCATGGGCATCGGTCTGTTGGTCACGGGGCTGGTGAATGCGCTGCGCCGCTGAGGGCGGCCACCGCCCCCTCGAGCTGCGCCGCGATCGCCTGCCAGCCTGCGCGATCATTCGCGACCTGCTCGAAGGAAATCGGCGTGCCGATCCGCAGCCGCAGCGCGCGCGGCCGCGGCAGCCGCTTTCCCGCTGGCCACGCCGCGGCGGCGCCCGCGAGATGACATGGCACCACGGGCACCGCCGCGCCCGCCACCATCATGCCGATGCCCGGGCGGAAGCGCGCCATCTGCCCGTCGCGGCTGCGCGTTCCCTCGGGAAAAAGAATGTAGATCGCCGGCTCGCCAATCAGCCGCTCGCGAAGCGCATCCAGCGCGTGCGAGCCGCAGCGTTTGCGCCACATCGGCAGCGCATTCAGCATCCACGCGGCAAAGGCCGCGACCACCGGCGTTTCAAAAAACACGTCGCCCGCCGCGATGGGAAACACCGAGCGCCGCAGCCGCCACGGCAGCGCCGCCGCGAGCGTGAGCGCATCGAGGTGACTCGTGTGATTGCCCACCAGCACAAAGGGCGCGCTCGCCGGCAGATGCTCCGCGCCACTCACCACGAGCCGATGGTAGCAGCGCAGATAGCCGCGCGTGAACAGCCGCCACGCCCCCTGCGCCAGCGCCTCGCCCAGCCCCGCCTCGCGCTGGAGCGAGCGCAGCCGGTCGCGCGGCGGCAGGCTCTGGTCGGCGGCGGGGCGGTAGCGGAAGGAATCCATGGGTTGAACATTTCACGCGGAAAGCAGGGCCAAGTGGAAGTGAAAGTGCCATGCCGCGGCGAGCGTTCGGATCTTGCGACTGGGCATTCCACTTTCACTTTCACTTGCCACCTTCCCCCTCACCCGCCGCTCCACACCCGCACCGGCTGATCCAGCCCGATGCCGAGAAAATACCCGACGTAGTGAAACAGCGCCGGCCCCACAAAGATGAGGCTGTCGAAGCGATCCAGCAGCCCGCCGTGACCGGGGATCGTCGCCGCCATGTCCTTGATGCCGAGGTCGCGCTTGATGCTCGACATCACAAGATCGCCCCACTGCCCGGTGAGCGAAAGCAGCAGCCCCATCGCCGCGAGATGCCCGGTCTGATCCAGCCGCGTGCCGCGGAAAATAAAATGCGCGAGCGTGGCGAAGAGCGCGGTCGTCAGCACGGCCGCCCCGAGCGCGCCGCCGAGCGTTTTGTTCGGGCTCGTGTTTGGGGCGAATTTCCGCCGACCGAAGAGCTTGCCGGTGCAGTAGGCGAAGACGTCGTTCAGCTCCACGCACAGCACGATGGCGAGGAGCAGCGGCTGCCCGAGTTTGTCATTCGCAAAATAGGCGAGGTGCCCAAGGCAAACGCCGAACAACACGAACGCCAGCACCCCCAGCGCGACGCGCTGGAGGTAGCCGCGCGGTTGATCCGCACCGAGCGCCACGATCACCAGCAGCGACACCACGAGTGGCGTGAGCGCCATGAAAAACGCATACCAATGGTCCGCCGCAGCAAAGCTCAGCAGCACGATTCCGATGACCACGACCGCCGAAATCGTGCGCTCGCGGAAAAGCCCCGTCGCGCGCCCGAACTCGCGGTTGCACAGGATGCCGAGCACCCCGAGCGCCAGAATCGTAGGCAGCCGCCCCGCGGCAACCGGCAGCAGCATGGCTGGCGCGAGAAACAGCCACGATTTGTAGCGCGTCCAGAGATCGCTTTTGAGCGCGGGCGAGAGTCGCCCCGCCGCGCCGAGTGCTAGAAAAACAGCAGGTGCCGCGAGCAGCAGCGCCACGATCGCGCAGAGGATCCAAAACGTGACGGGGTGGAGGGCAGGCATGTGGGTGAGGTGAGGGAGAAGTGCTCAGTGCTCAGTGCTCAGTGGATTGCGCCGCCGGATAAACGCCGCGATGCGCGCGAGCCGCCGCCACGCGGTGATGATGCCGCCGAGCATGACCACCCAAAGCGCGATCTCAATCAGCGAGTCGGGGACCTGGCTGCTTTGCAGTGAAGACAAGCGCGGAAACATTGCCATCAGCACGCACACCGCGGTCATCACCGCCATCCGGTGCGGCTTCGCCTGCGGCCCGAGGAAAATCTGCCCCGCTCCGACACTCGCCCCGAGCGCCCGCACATACGCCACAAAGATCGCCACCAGCGCAGCGCCAAAGCCGAGCAACGGCAGGCTTTCCGCCGCAAAGCCTGCGCCAATCAGGGTTGCAGCATCGGACAACCGGTCCGGCGCTTCGTTCCAAAGGTCGCCTGTCGGCCCGCCGCGCCGCCCTTCCACCGCGACCATGCCATCGAGCATATTTGCCAGCAGCCGGAGCTGAATGCACACCGCCGCCGCCAGCCACCACCCGCGCAGCGCCCACTCGCCCGCGTGCGCCGTCATCGCCAGCGCCGCGCCCGCCGCGCAGCCGAAAACGATGCTCGCGAACGAGATCGCATTTGGCGACACGCCCCGCCGCGCGAGCAAAGCGGCGAGAAGCTGAAAGGCGCGCACGTTGCGGGTTTTCAGCGGCCGGCGCGCTGTGGGATCAGGAGTGGAAACATTCACCGTCGCGAGGTGATACATGCTCGCCACCTTGTGTGCTACTGCGCATCCACTTCCGGCTCCCGCAGATCATGGAGAGATGATTTTACAGCGGTGTCATTCCCAGCGGATCTCCGGCCAGAAGACATTGCTTCGCGAACCGGTGTCACCCGGAGCGGAGTGGAGGGATCGGGGCGAAGGCGCTGAAGCCAGCACCCGCGTGCAATCAAAGACCCTCGCCCCTCACCGCTGATAAATCGGCAGGAAGTGATTCTTCACCGCCAGACTCAGCACCGCGAGGCACGTCGCATACACCTTCCCGCCCTGCTTCTCCGATCCGTCGAGCCCATCCCACGAACCCTCGCGCGCCTGCAGCGGCAGCAGCGCTTCCGCCACCACGCGCCGCCCTTCCTCCGCGTGCTTGCCGCCTCGCTGATACATCCCCTGTGCATAGTAATAGGTGAGGTAAAAGAACCAGCGCTCCTTCGACTTGATCCCATCGCGCAGCAGCCGCTCGGAAGCCCCGAGCACTTCCTCCGCCTGGTATTCCCCGCACACCTGAAGCGCCAGCAGCCCCTCCGCCGTCGTGGAAAGCTCGCGTCCGCGGCCTTGATACCCAAAGCCGCCAGCGCGCACTTGCCCCGGCTTTTCGCCCTCCGGTTCGTAGAGCCGTTTGATGTAGCGCACCGCGTCGTCGATCGCCTCCTTCGGCACGTCGAGACCTGCGTTCCGAGCCGCGCGCAGCGCCATCGTCTGCCACACCGTCACCGACATATCGCTGTCCGGAGTCTCTGGTGTGTAGCGCCAGCCGCCGCGGTTCAGGTCGCTCTTCGCCACCTTTTGCGCCTTGCGGATGAGCTCGATTGCCAGCCGGCACTTCTGCCGGATGAGGTCGTCCTGCGCCGCGTCCACACCCATCCCGAGCATTTCCGCGAGCATCAGCGTCGTGATCCCGTGGCCATACATGCGCGAGCCGTCCTTGTTGCCGAAGTAGCCATCCGGTTCCTGCGTATCCGGGCGCAACACATACGCGAGCGCCTTCCGCAGCGCCTGCCCTTCCGCGCTGGGATCGCCCGGCTGATGCCCCAGCGCCGTGAGCGCGAGGATGGAGAGCGAAGTGAGCGCGGTTTGATTCCGCATGTGCGGTTTCTGCTCCCAGACCGCTCCCTCGCCGTCCTGTTGTTGCACGAGAAACTGCGTCGCGCGGAGCAGCGCATCATCGACCGGAGCTGCGTGCCCCAGTGCCCGGCAGGCAAGCGCCAGTGCTAGGAATAGCGCCGCAAAGCGCCATGCCCTGGACCCTCGACCCTCGACATTCGACTCTCGTTTCATTGCTTCTTCGCCCTTTCTGCGATCACGCGGTAATACGTTTCCACCTGGTTGCGATACTCGCCCGCGACGCCTTCGCGCTGACCTTGGCTGAGCTGCTCGGCGACTTGTTTTGGCAGCTTGCCCCAGTCGCCATTCCGCGCCGTTGCCGCATTCGGCAGAGCACCCCGCGGCAGCGCGCCAGCGTTCGCCTTCACGCCGCCTTTCGACATCGCTTCCTCGCCGCCCTCCGCCATCTCGCCCGCCTGCTGCTCGGTCGGCTTTTGATTTCTCGAAGAGCGCATCGAAGCCGCCGTCGCCTGCGCCGCTGCGTTCATCGCTTGCTTCGCCTGCGCGAGCCCGTCCTTGCCTTGCGAAGGTGACGGCTGGCCCTGCCCCTGTCCCGGTGGCTGCGGTGCTCCACCCGGCGGCTGCGAGGCCTGCTGGCCGGAAGGATCGGCATGGAGCGCGGCGTCCAGCGCATCCAACGTCCGCGCCATCCAGACCTGCTCCTGCGGCGGCGCATTCAGCGGTGCGGGCTGGCCTGCGGCGAGCATTTGCGCGGTGCTCGGCGGCTCACTTCCGGGTGGCTGACCCGGTTCGTTTGGCGTTTCGGTTTGTGCGGTGGCGGGCATGTCGGGCGAGGGCGTGCCGGGCTGCGCAGCCGCGGCTTGCGCCGATTCGTCAGTGCCGGCCTGCCGCGCATTTGCGGCGGTTTGCGGCGCAGATGCAGGCGGTGGTGCGCCTGGCGTCGGCGGCGGCTGCCCGGCCGCGGTTTGCGCATTCGCTGCCGCTGGTGAAGCTGCCGGACTTTGCGCATTCGCAGCCGCTGGTGAAGCCGCCGGGCTTTGCGCATTTGCAACCTGCTGCTGCGAGGCTGCGGGCGGCGCATTCGCGGGCTGGTTTTGCGCGGGCTGCGCCCGCGGATTCGCACTCGCCGGCTGCGCCTGCCGCGGCGCGCTCTGCGTCTGTGTGAGCTGCGCCAGTTCGTTGGAAAGCTCGCGGCTCGCGGCGTTCACCGGCGCCTGCGCCTGCTCTGCCATCTGCGCGCTGGCGAGCGCCTGTTGTGCCTGCGCGATCTCGTTCGTGGCAGTCTCCTGAATTTCTGCCCCGAGCTTTTGCAACTGTTCGCCCGGGGCCGTGTTTTGCAGCCGCTCCTCGTGGCGTCCTGCGCGCATCACGCCCTCGCCCGCGTCCGTCGTCGCTTTGGCGATCGGTGTCTGGCCCTGCGCAGCCTGCGCGAGCGTCGGTGAATTTGGCGCGTTCGGCTGCACCCCTTTTGCCAGCTCGGATGCCTGCTGCGCAGCGGCGTGCGCCGTTTGCGCCGCCTGCAACGCCTGCTGCGCGGCTTGCTCCGCCTGAACGGCCTCCTGCTTCGCTTGCTGGCTGTTCGCCTGCTGAGGGCCGCCCTTGTCCGCCGCCTGCTGCGCGATCGTCTGCGCCTCCTTCGCATCACCAACAGACTGTGTCGCTTTCTGCGCTGCCTCCGCCGCTTTTTGCGCGGCCTGCGCCAGCGCCTGCGCGGCCTGCTGCGGCTGTTGCCCAGGATTCAGCGCCTGCTGCGCAGCCGCCGCAGCTTGGTCCGCAGACTGCGCCGCTTCATCTGCCCGGTCAGCGGAAGCATCGGCCTTGAAATCCAGCGCGGCATTCCCCATCGCCTCGCCCCGCTTCTCGGAGGAAGTCGCGAGCTTGCTCGCATTGCGCGCCGCTTCCGCGGCCTGCTTCGCGGCATCCACCGCCTTTTGTGCCTCCTGCTTGAAGCGCTGCGCCGCATCGCCGGCAGCGAGCTGTTGCGCTACCTGCTTCTCCTGCGCCGCAGCCTGCGTGAGTTGCTCGTTTGCCGCGCGGAGAGTGCTTTCCGAAACGGCGCTGAGCTCCTGCCGCATCGTCGCGTTATGCGGCAGCGCGGCTTCGAGCTGCTTCAGCATTTCCTGCGGCGAAGCCTGCGCCAGCTTCCCCACCTCCTCCGCGTGCGCGTATTGCGCATCGAGCGCTTCCTTCACTCCGAGCGCTTCCTCCGCTTTGCGCAAAGCCGTGCGCGTATCGGCAGGCGTGCCCTTTTCCGCTGCGTCGAAATGCTCCGCGAGCTGATTCAGCGCCTTCGCGAGTTTGTCCTGCTCATTGGCCGCGCTTTGCAGCGCCGCCTTTTGCTCAGAAGGCCGCTCGGCCTGTGCCGCATCGGAAAGCGCCTGCTCCGCGCGCGGCGGCGGCTCCTTAAGCATCGCGAGCGCGTCGTCCGCATCGCGCGCCCGCTCGCGGCCTTCTGCTGTGAGCACGTCCTGCTTGTTCGCATCGCTGCGGATCGCGTCCTTCAATGCATCGATCTTTTGATCCAATCGCTCCTGCGCCGCGAGCGTTTGCTTTGCCTCGGCCTGCGCTTCCTCGGGTTGTTTCGCGGAAGCTTTCTCCGCCTGTTCGCTGCTCTGCTGCTTGAGCTGCTCGGCTTCCTTTGCGAGCTGCGCCATCCGCTCCTGGAGCTTCGGTGTCAGTGCGGCGAGCGTCTTCCGCGCTTCGTCCATATGCGGCCGCAGGAGCGCGAGCGCCTGCTTCACGAGCGCGGCGAGCGTCTCCACTTCGCGCGGAACAGCGGTGGGCGCACGCTCGGGTTTGGCGCGCTCCTTCATCTCGGCATTGATGGCGCGTGCCGAAGCGTCGTTCTGCGCATCGCGCAAAACCTTCTGCGCCGCGTTCACCGCGTTGCGCGCCGTTTCATCCTCCTTCGTATTCAGCTGCAGCTTCCCCAACGCGTCGGGCAGCGCCTTGAGCCGCGCCTCCAGCCATTCCCAGTCGCGTGGATTCGACGTCCGCGCCCGCACCGCCGCAGCCTCCCAACGCTCGGTGCCAGCCAAGCGCACCAAGCCGTCGTGCAGCTCCAAGATATCGTGACCGCTTTCGAGCACGCGGAAGCTGAGATCGAGTGAGACGAACTGCGGCGTCGCTTTATCCCAGCCCGAAGCATCGTCTGTCGCCAACACCGTCTCGCGCAGCACATCCAGCGCAAGCGTCGCCGAGCGCACGTCGCCGACGAAGTATGCGTCGGAATCCGGCCGCGCTTCCTCCCAGTCGCCGTGCGCCTTGAAAAGCTGCGTCTTCGCCGCCCAGCGCGCCGCTGCAAGCGACACACGGGCCGGCGCAGGGATTTGCCCGCTGTGCAAAATCGGCTCCGTCTCCTGCCGCAGTTTTTCGAAGTTCATCCACGTCGCCTGCACGTCCTGCAGCATGAATCCAAAGGCGCGCGGCGGCTGGGGCGCGGTGTCGCGACGGAGCTCGAGCGCAGCACGGCGCATGTCATTCGCAGCTTTCCCCAGGCTCACCGCGGCGTCGGCCAATCCCTTGCCCGGTTTGCCATCCGCGAGTTGCCGCTCTGCCGGTGTGCGCTGCTTTTCCAGCTCTCCTCCGATGCGCCGCACCCGATCGCCCATGCCGCCGGTGGCGTGCTCGGCCGCTGCTTTGGCGAGTTCCTCCACGCTGCGCGTCTCGGCGAGCACCACGCGCAGACGCGAGATCAGTGGCTCCCATTTCGCCGCATCTTCACCCGCGCCCGGCGCGAGCTGCGCGATGCGATCCTGCTCCCGCGCGACGACCTGCAGGTTCTCGTTCAGCAGATCGATCTCCTCCGCGGAAAGCAGCGTCCGCACGCTCTCCTCCGACACCCGCGCGCGCTGCGCGGCGCGACCCGCGGCCTCCGCTGCTTCGCGCACGAGCTCGCGGGCGAAGGGCTGCGCTGCATCCGTCGCCACGACTGCCAGCGCGTCGCGCGCGGGCTGCACCGCGCCGCCATCTGCACGGGAAAGGAGACGCCCGAGCATCACATGATCGCCGCTCGCATGCACTGGCGTAGAAGTGCGGAGCGCCGCGGAAAGCACCGTATTCGTCTCGGCAAATGCGCTGCTGAAATCGCCAAAGCTCGCGGCGAAGCCTGCCGCAGTCGGGGCGCGCTGCGCGTCGCCTTCGGGCAGCCGGTCAAACTGCTCGCGTGTTTCGCGTCCGCGCTTTTCCAGTGCATCCGCCGCCCCGCGCAGCACGCCGACTGACGCGAGCAGCTTGCGTTGCGCTTCAATGAAATCCATCCGCGTCGTTTCGAACCCGGCGGCAGTCAGCGTGATCTGCAGCGGGCGCGACTCGCCTTTACTCCCCTTCAGATCAAAGGCGACGAGCTTCACCGCGATCGTGTCGCCTGCTTCGAGCCCTTGCTGGAACAAGTCCCAGCGGTGCTCGATTGCGACTTTTGCGCCCGGCTTCGCGGGAAGCGCCAACACGGTCCACTTCCCGTCATTCACGCGGAAATGCTGCTCCACTCGCGCGATGCTGAGATCATCCGTCGCCGTGCCAGTCAGCTCGACGATGTCGTTCGCCGGCACGATCAGGTCATGCTTTGGCGTTTCCAACTCCACCGCCGGCACGAGGTCCGGATTCGCGCGCAGCTCGTATTCGGGAGAAAACTTGTTCTCAAACTGCGTGCCCTGCGCCACGAGCCGCACGCGGTAAACGCCGGACGCGGAAAGCGGCACCGTGGCAGTGAACACCGTATCCTGGGTGCGCCGGAGCGGGATCACGCGGGCTGCTTTCCCCTGCTCCACCGCCAGCTCCGCCACGGTCACCGGCTGATCCGTCTCGATCCGCAGATCGACCTCCGTCCCCTCGATTGCAGCGAGGTCGCCCGTCGGCTCTGCAATCTGCTTCGGCGCGAGCTGCGTGTAAGCGGGGAAGCGATACGTCTTCCCAAACTGCACCACGTGCGGGCGCGCCGCGGCCCCGAGCCGGAACTTGCGCGTGATCGCATCATGCGCGCGGATGCGGTATTCCACATCTTCCCGCCCGACTTGGATGCTCGCAGAAAAGCGCCCGTCCGCCGCCGGGTTCATCGCCACCCGTTCGCGTCCGCCGGTTTTGGAAAAGATCTCCAGCGTCGCCGTTGCAGTGCGGGGTCCGGTGAGCTCGACCACGAGCGGCACGCTGTCGCCCTGCGGCACGGTGAGTTCCGCGGGATGCGGCTCTACGACATTGATCTTCACCGACGAAACCCGCGCGAGATTCGCCCCTGGCAACAGCGCGCGCAGCAGCAGTGTGCCGAAGGAACTGCCGGTCAAAAAGAAGCCTGCCCCGCACACCAGCGCCACCGCGCCAGCGACGAGGAGCGAGCGCCGCACGAGCTGCACGGGCAGCAGCCGGCTCATGTCCACGTCGCGCAGCCGCGAGGCCACGCCCGACTGCGCGAGCTCGCGGAATTGCGGCGAATCGAACGCCGAATCAGTCTCGCCGAGTTCCACCGCGGAGAGCAGGTCTTCGCGCAGCCGCGGGTCCGCGTGCTCGATAAGCCGCGCCACCTGCCGCGGCCCCGGCGAGTGCAGCAGCAGCCGCACGCACGCGCGCCATTCCACCACGATCACTGCGGCATACGCCACACCGGAGAGCGTCCAGCGCACCCAATCTTCCAGCACGAAGAAGCGGTCGATCAGCGCCACGGCCATCATCGTCGCCAGCCCCATCGCCACCGCAGCACAGACACCGCGCAGCAGGATGAGCCGCCGGCGGCGGCGGGCGAATGCCGTGAGCTTTTGGAGGATCAGCGGGTCGATATGATTGCTCATGAGCTCAGTTACTTTCTGAAAACAGGGGCGGCAGGCTACAGCATCCCCGCGCGTTTACGCAGCGCCCACTCGAGGGTGAGCAGCAGGATGATCGGAATGAACCACCACCAGCTTTGCCACAGGATCGTGTCGCTCTCGATCACCTGCCCCTGGCTGAGCGGTGCAAGAAGGTCGAGCAGGCGAGGCAGGTTTTCTTCACGCAAATACTGGCCGCCGCTCGCAGTAGCCATCTGGCGCAGCAGCTCTTCGTTCAGGTTCAATTGCGTGAGCTCGCCGGTGGTCCGCGGCTCCACTTTGAACTCGGCACGGGCACGCGCATCGGGCGCGGCGATGGCGGCGCTTTCCACCGCGACTTCATACGAGCCAGGCTCCAGCGCAGCGGTGCGGCCGCGGAAAAGTCCGCCGGCATTTTCGTCGGCAGCCAGGCGGATGGAGGCGACGCGTTTGCCGTCACGGGAAAGAACGGCATCGACCACGGTGTTCGTGACCGGGCGGCCCTGGCCGTCGCGCAGGCGGACGCGCAGGTCGGCGGATTCGCCGGGGCGGTAGGTGATCGCGCCGGCATCGAGCGACACGAGCTTGTCGCGGACTGCGAACGGGATTTCGGCGATCCAGTTTGCGACCTGGTTCCAATACTTCACGTGATGCTGGTCGCCGACTTCGTAGCGCCAGCGCCACGAGTCCTCGAAGGCGTGGTAAAGCACGCGCCCCGCGCCGAACGGACGCGCAACGACCGCGGGGATTTTCTGTCCGCCGACGACGGCGTGCAGCAGTGTCTCCGCGCCGGGAAGCGCCTGCACACCGGCGAGCCAGTGCGGAACTGGCAGGGTGCTCCAAAGCGCGTTGTTCGACTCCCGCTCCGGTGCCAGCGCGAAGGGCGCCAGCGTTTGAGCTGTTTCGCTCAGCTCCAGCTTCTGAATGTTCTCGCGCCGGTCAGGGGAAGTCCACGAAACCGGGAACAACGTGGCGAGCGGCGTGTCAGTGTATTCCTTCAACACGCCACGCGGCCCATCGATGAACGCAATCGCGCCGCCGCGCTGCGCCACGAAATCGCGGAGCGCGACCAGCTCTTCATTCCGTAAAAGAGCGCGCGGCACTTCGCCGAAAATGATGAGGTCGTAGCTTTGGAGCAGCGCGGGATCGCTGGGAAATTGCTCGGGCTGATCGCCGCGCACGAAGCCCGCTTCGTGCTTCGTCGCGCCAGCGACGACGGCGTTGAGTTCCCACTGCTCGTCGCGCTCGAAAAGGTTGCGCAGATAGCGCACCTCCCAGCGCGGGCGGCCATCGAGGAGCAGGATTTTCCGGCGCTGCGTGACCGCGCGCACGCGCAAGGTCGATTCGTTATTGCCGAGCTCGCGTTCGCCTTCCGCTTGCGAGATGCGCACCTTCACCTCCAGCGGCACGGAGGAGACCTGCACGCCCGGGCGCGCGCTCTTCAGCCGTTCGGCGACCAACGTGTTCACCGGAAAATCATACGCGACGGTCCGCACGTTTTTCCCGTCGGTGAAGAGCTTCTGCTCCCACAGCACCGCGTCGCCATCGCCACGGATCGAGACGGTGAAAGGCTGCCCGGCGGGCATGTCGTCCTTCAGCGTGATCTGGCCGCGCACGCGGTCCTCGGCGAAGACGGACTCTGGTCCGGCGACCTTCAGGATCGCGAGATCGCGCGGCTTCGCAGCGCTGCCGAAGCCGACGGTAAAGACGGGCATTTGCCGCGCGCCGAGGATCTTGGCGACTTCCACCGGCGGCTCGCCTTCGTTGTGCTGACCGTCGGAAAGCAGGACGACGGCGCCGTGCTCACCGCTTTCACGATCGTCGGCAAAGGCTGATCTGATGCCGGTCGCAAGGTCGCTCACTTCGCCGTCCGGATGCGGCAGTGCGGTGGGAAGCGCGGAGTTGCGCGCGGTTGGCTGCCAGACGCGTTCGGCCGTGCCACCGCGCAGGGTGAGAAGTTGCACGTCGTGCTTTTCGGCGAGTTGCTCCAGGAGTTTGCGGTCACCTTCGCCCTCCAGCAGGAGCGATTGCAGCCGCTGCCAGCGCGGCATCGCATCGAAGCGCCCAATGGCATTTTGCAGCGCAGAGTCGCCGCTGCCCGCCATCGCGCTGACTTTCGCATCGAAGGCCTTTGCGAGCTCTCCACGCCAGCGTGCGGCGGATTGCGCGAGCTTCCCAAGGTCAGCGGTGGCGCGCTTGCGATCGTCAATCTGGCGCATCTCGCGGCCAGCCAGCTCATGCGCGGGCTCGGCGAGTTCCTTGCCAAATTCGGCGGCGCGCCCGGCGAGTTCGCCGGCTTTGGCAATAGCGTCGCGCGCTTCGTTGATCTTTGCGGCGAAGTCGGTGAGCAGGCGATTCCACTCGGAGCTTTCGGCAGTTTGTGAAGTTGTGACTTTTTCGGCGATCGACTCGGCTTCCGACAGTGCTTCGCCGGCCCGCGGCAGGTCCATCGGCGCAGCGTCCCCGCGCAGCAGGCCGAGCCGCTGGAGGATGCGGATCTTGCGGCCGGCATCCATCGCGGCATCGGTGAACTCCATCGAACGCGAGCCGTCGATGAAGACGAGCAGGCGCGTGAGCTGTCCGATGGTTTTTCGGTGATGGAGGATCGGCCCGCTGAGCATCAGGACCAGCATGGCGACTGCCGCGGCGCGCAGCGCGGGGAGGCCGAAACGGAGCGGCTTAGCGAGCAGGCGCACGTCGCGGTGGTAGAGCAGCCACGCGGCTGCGGCCAGCACGACTGCCGCGGATACTCCGAGCCAGCCGGGCCAGTCGCCCGTGAAGCGAAGGGTGGTTTGCACGCGTTCGGTGGCGGTCATGCGCGGGCTCCTTTTCCGGTGCTGATTGGAGGAGGGAACGTCGAACGTCGAACGTCGAACGTCGAACGTCGAAAGGGGGAGGAGTTGCGCGTCAGCGTTGTTCGACGTTCAACGTTTAACGTTCGACGTTCGACGTTCAGCCCTTTCATGCCACTGCCCTCCCCTTCGCCCGTGCAAATCGCTGCTGCAAAACGAGCTCTCCAAAGCACAGCGCCAACAGCGCCCAGAGCAGCGGCTTCCAAATCTCGCGGCCGTAGCGAAGCGTGTGCTCGGCCTGCTGAAGCTCGCCGCCCGAGCGCACGAGCGTCACGCCATGCTGCCTCGCCAGGTCGGCGATTTCTGTCTCGGAGAGCTTTTGCAGGTCGCTCTCGCGGCGCGAGGCGTTCACGACGAAATGCAGCGGTTTGCCATCTGGCGGCGTGAGGCTGTAGAGGCCGGGGCGCTGGGTCTGGCCGAACTCCACGACGCCGCGGCTTCCTTTCCTGACGATCGGCACTTCGCGCGTCGCGCCGTCCGGCGAGGCGAGTGTTGCCTTTTTCCCGGCGTCGCCAGCGGGGAGAAAAGCGACGAGCGGTCGGCCTACATCGAGGTTGCGCGGTGGATAAACGGTGGAGGCCAGATAAACGGTGAGGCGCTGGAGCAGCGGGAGGAAGCTCGGGCGCATCGGCAGATTGCTCCAGTCGGCATCGAGCGCGGTGGCACAGGCGATGACACGGCCTTCACCAAAGACGCGCTCAACGAGGAATGGGTCGCCGCTTTCCAAACGCGCGAGCACCGTCGGCGCGGCAGCGCCGGAAGGCTGCGGCGCATCATCGGGCGCGGTCATTTTCATCCAGGCGCGGACAGCGAGTTCGGAGAGCGTGCCGTTGCGCGGGTCGTTGAAAAGGTCCAGCGCGGGATGATCGAAGCGCTGGCTGACCACCGAGATCGATGTGGCGCTTTCCGCCGGGTCGCCTGCGAGCGCGGCGAAGGGCAGCGGGAGCAGGCCTTTGCCTTCGCGGCCGAGCGCGGTGGCAGTCCACGCGAGGTCGGTGCGGTTGCCGGGAAAGAGCAGCAGGCCGCCGCCATTCTGCACGAACTCCTCCAGCGCGCGGACCTGCGGATCTTCCAGCCGGCGCACATTTGCCAGCGCTACGACGGACACCCCGGCGAGCGCCTTTGCATCGAGCTGCTCGGGCTTCAGAACGCGCGTGGAGATGAGATCGGCGAGCTCCACGCGGCCCGCGGAGTAGGGCTGGAGAGCGATCTCAGCGAAATCAGTTTCACCTTTGAGCGGCTCGGGATGCGGGTCGCCATTCACCAGCAACACGGGCAGCCGGTCGCGCACGGGGATGCTCGCGAGCATGCCGTTGTCGGCCTTGAGCGGGTCGGCGTCGGCGACAACTTCCACGACGTGCGAGCCAGCCGTGTCGAAAGTGTGGGAGAAGAGCACCTGCCCGCGCTCGCGCGCACCAAGCGCGAGCTGCGACGCCGCTTTGTCTTTGCCATCGACCTTGAAATAGACGCGCAGATCGGGCCACGCAGTGTCGCCGAAGTTCCGCAGGTTCGCGCGGAGCTGCACCTTTTGGCCGACGCCGACCATGAGCCGGGAGAACTCCAGCGACTCAACCGCAACGTTGTCGCGCACCTCTGCGCCGACATCGAAAAAGGTGATGCCAGGCGGGAGCGGGAGCTTCTTTAAGCGGTCGAGCGACTGGCCGAAGCGCGCGTCTTCCGCGGCTTGAAAAGAGACGCGCTGGAAGTCAGTGATGACGACGAGATTGCGCGACGACTCGTGCATCTGGCCGAAGACATTCGCGGCGAAGTCGAGCGCGGCAGGAACGTCGGCGGTGCCGAAGCCGGCAGAAAGCTGGCCCAATGCCTGCGCAGCGCGGGCGGTGTCGTAGGTGGGTGTGTCGAGCAGCGCGGCGCCACCTTCACCCATCAGCACGACCTGCACTTCCGAGCCGCGTTTGAGGTTGTTGATGATCCGCGCAGCTTCATCACGCGCGGCGGCAAAGTTCGTTTGTCCAGCGCGGCCAGCTTCCATCGAGTAGGAGTTGTCGAGGAGGATGACGGTCGAGGTTTTAGCCTCGCCTAAGAGTTTTTGAGCGCCCTGCCAGATGGGCCGCGCCATGAGCAGCGCGAGGATCGCGGGAATTGCCGCCCGGAGGAGCAGGAGGAGAAGTTGCTCCAGCCGAATGCGGCGCTGGTTCTGGCGGATGACGCTTTCCAGCAGGTGCATTGCGCCCCAGCGGACGACTTGGAAGCGGCTCTTGTGGAAGAGGTGGATGATGATCGGGATCGACAGCGCCGAGACGCCGCCGAGGAGGGCGAAGTTCAGGAAGCTCATGACGCGTCCTCCAGTTCCAACGGGCCCGCGGGCGGCTTAACGTCTAACATCCAACGCTCAACGCCTAACTCTAAAAGGAACTGCGAGAGCGGGAGCTGGCCTGGGAGTTCGGGCAGTTCTTGCACGCG
>CAXSDZ010000074.1:0-3212 GCA_964235505.1 uncultured Chthoniobacteraceae bacterium | reverse complement strand
ATTCGCTTTCGCGGTTTGCAGGCTGCGGGCGAAGATGCGGATGAGTTCTTCCGTCTCTTGAATTAGCGCCTCGACATTCTCCGGCTTCCCGATCAGCGGAACGGCGCAGACTAAACGCAACCAGCGTCGAGACTCGATCAGCTCCTTGAGGCAAATTTTCAGTTTGTGAATGAAATCGGCCCGCGACTCCGCCGCTTGCGCTTCGCCGTGGTTCGGCAGCGGCGAGGTTCCCGAGCGCAGCAACTGGCCAGCAACATGATTTCCGGCTCGCGTGGCGTAGATGGCATCAATCAGCCGAATCACCCGAGTCGCGAACTCCAGCAGACGCTCCTCAAGATCGTAGCCGGTCCGCTCCGCGCCTTCTTCATTAGACGTTGAGCGTTGAGCGTTTGACGTTTGACGTTCTCCCCTTTTCATCCTCTTCCCTGCCTCCTGCTCAGATAGGCCGCGAGCGCCTCGCTGTAAGGCTGATCGGTCGTAAACGGCACGAGGTCGATTTTGTTCCGCCGGCAGCCGCGTGTGAGCTCGTCGCGAAACTTCGCGAGGTTTGCGAGATACGCCTCGCGCAAGAGCACCGGATCGAGGAGGTGCTTCGCGCCTGCCATTTCGAGCGACTCGAACTGCGTCCAGCTCTTGAACGGAAACTCCAGCTCGTCGCGGTCCCAGATTTGGAAGATGAGGATCTCGTGGTGTGCGTGGCGGAATTGCGCGAGAGCTTTCAGCAGCGCAGAAACGTCGCCGAACAGGTCGGAAATGATGACCAGCATGCCGCGCCGGTGCAGCTTCGGCACGAGATCGTGAAAGACGCGCCCGATCTCCGTCTCGCCGCCGGGCTGCGCCTTTTCCATTTCATCCATGAGCACACGCAGGTGGCTCACGCGCGAGCGCGGCGGGATGTAGCGGCGGACGGCGGAGTCGAAGGTCACCATCCCCACGCTGTCCTGCTGCCCGATCATCAGATGCGCGAGGCAGGCCGCGAGCCGCGTGGCGTATTGGTATTTGCTCAGGGTCGGCGACCCGTTTTGTGTCTTCGATCCGCCCACCCCCACCTCCTTCGCGCCGCCGTAGGCCATCGACCCGCTGAGATCGAGGATCAGCGTCGCGCGGAGGTTCGTCTCTTCTTCGTATTCGCGGATGTAGTAGCGATCACTCCGCCCGTAAGCGCGCCAGTCGATGTGCCGGATTTCATCGCCGGGGACATATTGCCGGTGCTGCTTGAACTCGACCGAAAACCCCTTGTGCGGCGACCGGTGCAGCCCCGAGCAAAACCCCTCCACCACCTGCCGCGCGAGCACCTGCAAGCCGCCAAGCTTTTGCAGGTCGGCGGGCGAAAGGAAGTCGGTGACGTGGGCCATGAAGGGGTAGAGGAAAAACGCAGTTCCAGCGGCGCACGCATGGCAGTCGGCTGCAGGCAGGAATGGCGGCTTTCAAAAGTGTGTCTCATACAACCCGACATTCGTTCGAACCTTATCAGCAAAGGCCCAAGCCGAACGGCCCACGGCAGTGCGGGTCACACCTTGAACTGCTCAAAGAACTCCAGGTCCACTTCATAGACGGTCTTCGGCTTCACCCCGAGCCGCTGAGCTTCAAACATGGTCACGAGCTCTGTGGAACTCCACCGTCCACGCTGCGATGCATCCAGCAGTCTATTCCACACCAAGTATTGCCGCGCCCAACATACCTGATTGTGGAAGCGCTCCTGGCCAGACTTCGTCTTCTCCTCACGCTTTTCGGGCGGGATGTTGAACTTCTCCGCAATCCGATCGCTTACTTCGCGAGGCCTGGCCTCGCCCCCACTTCACGCAGGCAGTCAAGGAGCGGTCCCATCCACTTCACAAACTCAGCCTGTTTCATTTCTTTCACGGACCCCATCTGCCGCTGTAGCGGACGGAGGGCAACCATATCTCCCCTGCGCAATGCGTGTTTGTGCCTGCGAAGTCGATGAAGCTTCTTGTGCGGCGAGGCTGGATTCTTCTCGCCGCGACGGCTAGCTTCTGTGCGTCACCATGCCGCTGCGCCGTTACACTCCGCCGATCGCCCGCCTGCAGGAGGAATACTCCTCCATGATCGCCGCGCGGGTGCGGAAGGCGCGCCGCGAGCGCGAGCGCGGGCCGCAACCGCCAAGACCTAAGATTCCCGATAACTCCGAGCCGTGGCTGCGCGATCCGCGGACAGTGGAAGATCTTTGGTATATCGCGCAGTGCGTCGAAGAATGCGTCGAGCAATGGGGACCCCGAACTTAAGCTTGTTTCTGCGGCGGCTCGTGGCGGAGCACCACATTGTGTTGCTGGGCGGTCTCGCGGTGATTCATCACGGTTTGTCCCGCCCCACCAAAGATGCGGGTGTGTGGTTGGAGCCGATGGATTCTGCGCAGCTTTGGGCGGAGTGCTTGCGAGCAGCTGCCCTGGACTTCCCAGCGGTGATTGCATTCGCGCGCCTGCCGGGATGGGAGCCCGTTCACAGTGTGGAGAAGATTGCACTCGCCGTTGAAGAAACGGGAATGATCCGCGTGACCGGTTTGGAGGTTCCACTCGATGTGTTTCGCCGGCCGAACGAATTGGAAGAGGAAGCCTTTGATAGCATTTGGCTGCATGGCACTCCCAATGATGATGGGTTGCGCGTCGCGCATCCCGTCGATTTGCTTTTGTCCAAGGAAGACACGGGGCGGGAGCGCGACATCCATGACCAACGTTTCCTGGAGGGGAAAATTCGCGAGGAGTGGACTCACGTTTTAGTCTCTGCCACGGCGGTCGAAGCCGAGGCGCTGCTGGCGCGGTATGCGGATCACGCGGTGTGCGCGGCGGCGTTGCGAAATCCTGATCCTGCAGTGCAGGCGCTAGCGCGCGGGCTGCTGGAAGAGATGGCGGCGCAGGGGGACTGGTTTTCGCGCGACGTGCTAGCAGGGCTGAAACCGTGAGTCTCGCGGAGCCTTGCCGACTGCGGATTACAGCGCCCGCTTGGCTTCGCCGCGCGGGACGGCTTGGACAACGCGGGTGATGATCTCATCGACCTTCACGCCTTCCGCTTCGGCGTTGAAGGTTGGCACGATGCGGTGGCGTAGGACTGGGTGGGCGAGGGCGATGATGTCGTCGTCGGTGACGTGGAAGCGGCCGCGGAGGACGGCGCGCACCTTGGCGGCGAGGACCAGGTTTTGGCAGGCGCGCGGGCCGGCACCCCATTCGATGAGATCCTTTACGAAGGCTGGCGCGTCG
>CAXSDZ010000073.1:0-18751 GCA_964235505.1 uncultured Chthoniobacteraceae bacterium | reverse complement strand
CGTGATCGCTCACAAGCAGCATGCCATCCGGCGCGACTGAAACCGCGCAGGGATCCTCGAAATCGCGCGCGAGCGTCGCGCCAGCGTCCAGCGCCGGTGCGCCAGGAGGGCCGTGCAGCACATGGCGGCGCAGCGTGTTGCCGCTCAAAACCAGCAGCTGCCCTTCCCCGTCAAAGGCGACGCCGCGCGGGTCATCCATCTTCTGCTCGGCGAGCACGCGCCCATCGCTGGCGCTCACGAAAAGCAGCAACCCGCGCCGGCGCAAACTCGCGACGAGCAGACCATCGTGGGCAGCGATGCCAGCGAGTTCATCCTCTGCGACGTCCTCGCCTTTGTCGCCGCTGCGGGTGCTCGACCACGTCACTTTCGCGACCTGCTTCGCGCCGTCCTTGGTGATCGCGTTCAACCGCAACTCAAGTTCGACCGGCTTCTTTTCGCGATCCACCGGCCACACGGACCCGGCGAATACGGTCCGCCCGGCGGCGGGATGTGCGCCGAGATCGCATGCGAGAAACGGCGCGCCGGTCCAGTTGCCGCCGACCCAGTTCATGCCGCCGATCTTCTTTCCGTCGAGGTCCACCCAAGCGAGCCCATGCGTCCCTTCGCTCACGTAAGACCCGAGATAAATCGCCGCGCGATCCAACGGCGAGCGATCCGCTGGGACGAACAGCGCAGCCTGTGGTGGCGTGTGATTGGAAAGCCACGCGCCGGTTTTGTCCTCCGTGTTCCAGGCCGGATTTCCTGCCGTGTAGATCGGAAATTCATAATGCAAATCGAACCCCGCGTGGACCAGTCCGCGCACGCGATACGCCCCCGGCGCGACAAGCTGCCCGGGCACGTGATAGAGCCCGTGGTGCGCGGCGTCGGTGTCGCGGCCGAAGTCATCGAGCCCGTCCCACCACGCGGTGTTTTCGCCCGCGGGAAAGGGTGTGTCCGCGACGAGATTGCGCACGCGCCTGCCGGCAGCGTCGTCGATCACGAGCGGCACCTGGCCCGGCTGCGCGAGCGTGAAGCGAATCGGAATCGGCGGATGCGGCTCGGACTTTTCGCGCGGCAGCACGGCGCTAGCGAGCGGCGCACCATCTTCCAGCGGAAGCAGCGCCAGGAGCTCGCCAAGCCACACGTTGCGCCCGCCGAGCGGCTTGTTTTTCACGTGATCATGCGTCGGTGCAGCGGGCGCGGTGATGCGCAGCCGGACGGCGCGCGTGGAAATCGTCGCGCCGAAATCAAACCAGTTTGGCCCGAGCGCGAGCGGGTAAAACGGATCGACTTTGCCGTTCACCGCCACGGTGCGCCACTGCTCCAGCGCCGCCTCGCGCGGATGCACTCCAGCCGGTCCCGTGAAGACCTGCGCCTCTGCTGCGCCAAACCCTGCCCACAGCGCGCAGAGCCCCCGCAGCGGGACGGGCTGCGGCCACGTCAGCATCACCCACTCCGCATTATCTGCCCGGACCGGCGACTGCTTTTGCGCGTCGGCCTGCGCTTCGCGCGACACGGATTCCCACGCCTTCCAGCGCGCGTCGTCGCTTTCATTGTTCACGAGCGCGGCTCCCGGTTCATTGCGCGAAACGCTTGCCACGGCTTGCGGCGCGACGTTTGTGACCCGCTGCGGAAGGATCCAAATGCCCCCCAGCCAGCCGGCGTATTCCTTGTCGGTCGGCGACGCTTCGTGCGTGAAGCGCAACGCGCGCGTTTTCGTGCCCGGCGGCAGAGTCCAAATCGCGTAATCGTCACGCCCAACTTCTCCGGCACCCACCGCAGCCCCGCGCTCGATTCGCTCTGCTGCGAGCCACTGCGCGGCGTCGTCGAGCTGGCCCGGGGGAAGTGCGGCGCCCTTCAGCACACACAGACTGCCCCCACCCCGCACGAGCACGGACTCACACGGCACCTCTTCCTCAAAGCCGACCCGGAGATACCGCACGCCCGGTTCCGTGTTGTCGCCAAACTTCACCCCCGTCCACTCGACCCGCCCCTCCTTCGTCCAGACGACGTCGGCGGGACCGCCCTTCAGCGCAACCTCCTTTTCCGCGCCATTCGCCCATTCAGTCAGAGCCGCTGGGTCGAGCTGATCACGTCCGAGCAACGTCGCAAATCCACCGGCTTCGCCCTGCTGCGCCTGCGCCATGGCGGCATGAAGGATCGCTAGGAAGTGAACTGCAAAGCGGGAGAAAACGCGCATGATGCGGGCAGCATAGAGCGCCTCACCGCCGAATGTCCCGTTTTCGCGAGCTACGTAGATCGCCTTTTCGCCGTGCTTACAGAGAAGGCGAAGCGCCGCCAAACGATCTGCGGTGTTCTCCCAATCCGGCTACTGCAAGACGCGCAGTAGTTTAGCACCTTGCGCGCGGCGCCGACGCCCCAAGAGCGCTGCGCCACCAAACAGCGCTAAGCTGGCGCCGCAGGGTTCGGGCACCGCCGCGGTGCTGAAGGAAGCCAAGTAACCCTGCCGGGCCGGATCGGCAGTGGAGTTCGCATTGCCACCGATCACGATGCTATACTCTCCCGCTGGCATCATCATCGTGAGTTGGATCACGTTGGTGCCATTTGGCTCCAGATGGGTGAAGTAGTTCATGTCTTCTGCCCACGCGACATTTCCTCGGTTGTTGTAAGAGTGCCAGTTCTGCGTCGGCTCGCCGTCGTTGTTCGCATCCGAGAAGGATTGCGGGGCAAGATCGTTGTCCCAGCCTGCATAGACCGTCATGCCGGGGATCAGATTGCCGGATGCTGTAGCATCGGGCTGGGAAGGATTACCCAGAGATACTCCACTCTTGTTCTCAAGCCGAAGAGTCACCATCGCGGGGACATCCAGTTTCAGCGCCACCCAATCCGAGTTATGAGTCCAGCCGACTGGAGTTTCGCCCGGGCTAAAAAGAGAGCTATCCTGCCAGCTCCACGCGCCGACAAAGCGGGACACTGAAGCGGTGTCACTCTGCCCCATTGCAACGGTCCAGTAGTAGCCTATCCCGCCGGATAGCGGATCGGAGTGGGTGACTGTGCTCGCTTGGGAGGCCGAGCCTCCAAGGAGAGTAAGCAGAACATAGAAATAGTAGCGGTGGAGCTTGTTCATATATGGTTACTAGGATGTATCGGTTCGCTATCTGCTGTGAGCGGACTCAGCCTCACCACGCGCGGCGGAGGCGGAAAAAGCCGGAAGTAGCGCCGGCAGGATCATAGTTTAGGCGCATGGTTCCGCTCGCCCGTGCAATGGGCTGGAGAACCGGGGTCCACGGCCCTGCGGGGCTGCTGCTGCGCTCCAAAATCCAGCCACCGGTTGCCTCAGGCCACTCGAGTCCGACCGTGGATCCGGCGGCTGAACGCAGGCTAAGTTCCGGCTTCGCTTCATCGGCATCAAGGACGCCGTTCAAATTGCGATCTCCGCCGCGGCGCAAGCCCTGGCCGATCAAGGTGCCGGTGAACGTCAACGCGTCGTCTGGACCCAGCAAAGCGAGGAGTTGGTTGCGGGTCAGCGGGGTTTCGCCCGACTTATCGGAAACATAGCGGAAGGTATTGCGGTTATAGGAGAAAGAGCGCTGGGCTCCTCCGACAATTCCCTGCACCACCAGATCATTTTGCGATGACGAGGACTGGCTTTCCAGCAGCGATATATCCGTGATCGCAGCGGCCTGCGTCATGTTCGCCGCCGACACCGTGCGCGCGACGGCGGCAGACTGCGGCGTGCCAGTATCGAAGCACAGCACATATGCCTTCACGTCGGCGAAGTCGGTCCCCTCCAGAGAATCAAGATCATAGAAGTGAACTGTCGGCAGAAAGCTGCCCTGGCCGGTCCCATCACGGCCGAGCCCATAACCTGTGATGTTCTGAGCACCGGCCGTTCGGTTGAGGAAAAGTCGCTGATAGACCGTGCGGATAGGCGGCGTCTTAACCTGATCCCGTGAGTCGGTGAGCCGGAAGTCATCCACATTGTTGTTCGAGCCCTGAGCGCCAGCGTGGCAGGTCACGCAGTGGCTCTTGACGTGATCGTTGAAGAGAGTCCTGCCATTGGTGGGACTCCCGCTAGCGAAGCTAATTGGGAAGGAGTTATTCGCGTTCCGGTTTGGATTCGGATGATGGCGAAGAGTCAGAAGGTAAGCGGTGAGCGCATTGATATCCGCAGTCGCGAGTTGCGTCCCGCCCATCAGCTTATCGAAGGTAGGATTGAAGCTTTGAAGCGTGGGCCGATCTCCGCGCCAGTGAAACGGGGAGCCAGCCTGCATGCCCCGGAGAGTCTGCGTCGTGAGCGGCCCCTTCATCGGGTGAATGCTCCGGGTGATAGGAGCCGTCTCGTGCGCAGCGGCGTTCGTGCCGGTCACGGTCACCATGGCGCCGCCCGGATCGCCCAGATCCCATGCGATCCCGTCGAGATCTGCATCGATGTGGCAGGTCGCGCAGCTCATCGTGCCATTGCCGGAAAGCCGCGCATCAAAGAGAAATCCACGCCCGGCCTTGATGCTGGCCGGCATCGGATCGAAGCCACCCACCGCAATCTCCGCCAATACTTTGCTCTGCTCCACATCGACCACGCTTACAGTGTTGGACAGCTTGTTCAGCACATATAGCCAGCTCCCGCTTGCGCTCCATACGAGGCCGCGCGGACCGCGCATGTGACGCGAACCATTTTCAGTTCCATCAGACGGGACCGTGCGCACATCGATCCGATCTAGGACGGTGCCGGCGGCACTGATCTTAGCCAGCCGGTCGCTTCCGAAAGCCGCCACCCACAAGTTGGAGCCATCCCTGGAAAACAGCGCGGAGGTTGGCTGCGCCAAGGCCGTCTCCTGCGCCGCTGGGCTGGGCAACTCGGAATAGTTCACGCGCGGGTTCAGATCGAAAGGCGTTGCGCTCGCCGTCGAGACGAGCAGCTTCGTCACTCGGCTGTCCACGATGTGTCCGCGCAGCACTGGCTCGAACCGCACAAGGTTGCGAGCCTCGGTGTTTGGCACCCATAGGTCGCCACTGCCCGGCTGCACCGCAATGTCGAATAGATTGGTCCCAGCTCCCGTAAGGTATCGGGTCACCGCGTTGGTCGTGGCATTGATTTCTGCAACGTCGTTATCCAGCACAGTATAAGGCACACGGGAGTCGGTGGAGGCGACGATCAGGCCAGTATCCGGCGCCGCAGGCAGGCTCGCATTCGTGGGGGCAGGCTGCGCAGGAGCCACGGCGGCGGTGAGCACGGTGGTGCGGTTCCCCGAGTGCAGGAATGCCGCATAGACCTTCTTTCCGTCCGCGCTCGCCGCGAGGGCTCGCGGATAGAGACCCTGTAGCGCGATCGTCGCAATCTCCGCACGCGTCGTGGCATCGAATACTTTGACTGCATTAGTTCGCGCGCAGCTTACAAACGCCTTGCCGTTGGCAAAGAGAACATCGGCGGGCTCGTCCGAAGCACGCAGGGTATCGATCACCAAAGCCCGGCTAAGCGACACTACGGAGACACTATCGGAGACTTCGTTCACCACCCACGCTTCGTCATTGGTCCGCGCGACCACCGAGACTGGTTCAATCCCGACCGGAATTTCCGCGATCAACACCGGCTCAGGATTCGCGGCGTTTGAGACGTTGAAGACAGAAAGGCGCCCTTCTGGAGAATTCAACGCCAGCAACCGAGTGCCATCTGGTGTCATGGCGATGGGATGCACCTGCCGCGCTTCGAAGTGCGCGAAGCTCTGCCCACCAGCCGGCAGTGTTAGGAATGCGGTCATCGCAATCCCGAGCCACGCCGCAAGGCAGCGGAAGTGACGATGAAGTTGGCAGGCTGAAAACAGGATCATGCGGGGTGTGACGCGAAGCGGGAACACAGCAGACAGCGCCAGCAATCTGATGCCGCGAATGCCCGCATGTGGTCGCCGTCCGCCTCCCAGATTTCCAGCTGTGGGGAAGGCTGGTGGCCGCTGCAAGGCGGCTCGGAAAGAGGCGGGGAGAGTAAGGATATTTTGATCAGCGCCCTAAGCTCGATCTATGCCAACTCAACCTCGTTCGACTGTTACTTGCCGCCTGCCCTCAGGAATTGGCGACATCTCCTGAAAGCTTGGTATCTCCGGCCATTCAGCCAACTGCACCGTTTTCCTCCACCCGGCTCAATGAAGACACGAAGGTTGCCTACTTTAGCGCAGACTATGCACGGTGTTGCGTTGAGAGATTGAACGCGCTACGCACATAGAGTGCGACGGCCGCCGCGCATAGCACCACGTCCCGCGCGATAGCGCTCCAGAGCGGCTCGCCAGCCGCAGCACCGAAGCATGAACACTCCACATGGATCCCACGCGCGGCGGCAGATAGGAGAGCGGCAAGGAAGATCGTCGTGAGCAGAAAAAGCCCGAACGCAGCCTGGCGTTTCCATGGTCCCCAAAGCAGCGCGAGTGCGCACACGACTTCCAACGGCGGCAGTCCGAGTGCAAGAGGATGCACCAGGACGAGCGGAACGATCCGGAACCGTGCAATGCTGGACGCGAAGGAACCGGCATCCCGAAGCTTCGCCACTCCGGCATATAGGAACACCGCCGCTAGTGCCACCCGAAGAAGCATCCACCACCACTTCCGCCATCGTGCTAAGACCCATTTCACTGCGCGGCCTCCACTGGACCGCCCGCAGCCTCCCACTCCGCAAATCCTCCCGGGAAAAGCAGCAGCGGTCCCAAGCCACGCTCCTGCAGCCCTTTGGCGACAAGTGCGCTATCTTCACAATCCGCATCGGAACAGTAGATGAGCATAGTTTGCCCGGACTTGCGCAGAGCTGGCTCTAGGGAGGTGAAGTCCACTATGAACTGTTCCCGTGAAAGGCACCGCGCGCCCGGCAAATGCCCAAGTTCGTAGAAGAGTCGCGGGCGGGCATCGAGCACGATCACGTCTGCGCGCTGGAGTAGGCGCTCTACCTCCTCAAGATTGACAAACGCGACCGGATTGGCAGGTGCGTGCTCCAAGGCCGGCGAGCGGAGGACGCGCTCGGCTGCCGGTTGAAACCGCAACCCAAGTGAAGGCTGGCGGAAGAGTTGATCTCCAATCCATCCGACGTAGAAGGCGAAGTAGGCGGCGGCAACAAACCATGTGCCATCGGCTAGTATGTGGAGTCTCCACGCAGGCCTTCGCTCGGCATTTGCGGAAAGCTGAACGGTTTTTGTGCCGGACGATGTTCCTGCCATCAGCGCACGACGATATAGACTCGGGTTCTTTTCGTCTGCCCATCCTTCAACTTCGCTTCGACATTCAAGTAGTAGGACTGCGGCGCAGCGCCTCGCGTAGGCGAGACGGCAACTGAGAAGTTCGAGCTATTCTTGATTCGCGACACCTCCGTCGTCACCGGAGGATCAATCGGCATTACACTCACACTTTCCACAGGATACTGCTCGTCGGTGACGATCGTCACCGCCTTCGCGCTGAGCTGGTCCTCGGGAGCCCACTTCAGAAAGATTGGTTCAGGGCGGATGATCTCCGGGATTTCGACCCGCAGATAAAGCGCCATCCGAGTGTGCTCCGCATCGTCGAACTCCACGACTATCGGGCGCTTTTGATCTCCGATCCGGAACTCCGGCGTGAACTTTACCGTCACCTCGCCCTTTGCGCCGGGAGGCACGACCATCGTGCTCACCGTCAACGCTACGCAACCACAGGCGCTCTTGAGCGACTTGAACTTCACCGGCTCCTTCCCTTCGTTTGCAAAAGGGTAGTGCGCCACCACTTCCTTCTCCAGCGGAGTCGCCTGAAGGTGAACCTCCTTGTGATCCCAAACAAGTTCCGCACGAGCTAGGCCGCTCGTCAGGAATAGAGTCGTTCCAACAGCAAGAGCGCAGAGCGCCTGCCTCGATCGTGTTTTCATCCGCATATCCATTGGTTGCGACTTAATGCTTCACGCGATTGCGGCGCCGCACTGCGAGCGCCGCCATGCCGATGGCGACCATCCCACCCACACCCGGTTCTGGCACCGTCGAAACGGAAAGGATTCCAGTCTGTGCATCAAAGGCCCCCGCATAGCTTCCAGAGGAGAAGATGATACTCGCGAATGTCCCTGAGGATGCCGAAAAGCCATCAAATAAATCGAACGCCTCATGGTCATTGGGAACGAATCCATTCAGCAATGTGATTCGGAGTGTCCCCCCGTAGATCAGGCTTCCAGCGACATCGACCCCGTCGAAGCTGGCACCTCGCACGCGGCCTCCGAGTTCCATCGTCACCGTCCCCGTAGAGGCTAGGTCAAGTTCTCCACCGAACTTCAGCACGCCCACCGCCACACCGGGGGCCAGGGTTCCGAAGACGGTCGTCTTTCCTTCGATCAAGCCGATTCCCCCCAGCGTTCCATTCGCCAACACGGAGACTTCGCCGACTGATTTCTCCTGACCGACGATCATGTCGTCCATCACCACATCGGCCAGGTTCCCTAAGATAGCGCCGTTCACCAGCAACGTCCCTGCCGACACAACAGTGGTGCCGGCCAGCGAATTCTGGGCGGTCAGGATTGTTGTCCCCGGTCCATCCTGCCGCACATTCAAAAAGCCGTTGAGCGTTTTCAGGCCGGATAGCTTCGGGGCAAAGACATAGGCACTGTTGTTATGGTTGAAGATCACGGTGGCTCTTCCCTCCCCGTTATAGATTTCGCTCGCGCTGAGCGTTCCAGCAGCTCCACCGCTGCCGATCATGAGGGTTCCTTCTGACACCGGGTGATTTCCGAGCTGTATCCTGCCGGTCCCATTGCCGACGTTGAAGCTGCCGTTGTTTTGCAGGGTCAGCGTCCCTGTCCCGTTTCCACCAATCACCATCTCAGAACCTGTCACCTTCCAGGAGGAGCCCGCACCATCTACGGTGGCCTTCCCTATCCCGAGATAGTCGCTGCCTATCGGACCACCAAACGTGGTAAGCCTTCCGCCCGCTGAAATTTTCAGCGTTCCGGCGGCGTTCAGGGCGCCGACGATCATGGTGGTAAAATTCGCCACTCCGCCACTGCTAATCTCAAGCGTCCCGCTCGTATTCTGCCGCGACCCGAGATACACATAGGCAACGCTTTCCTGGCTTGCGCTGGAAATACGAGCCGTCCCTCCATTGTCGATTCGAGCATCCAGCGAGGAACCCGGAGTGCCCAAGCTCCAGTTGCCGAAGTCGGAAAAGTCGCCCGTCGCGCTGCTCCAAAGAGTCGCCGGCCGTTCGGCATTTGCGACCGTGCCCATGAGGCCACTCGTCAAGAGAGCAAGGAGTGCGCGCTTCCCGTTGGTTGTTATATTTGCTGTGCTGAACATTCGGTTTTCGTGAGTTATCAATCCCAAGTGGGTTGCGTAAATTGTTGGAAGAGGAACCAAGGAGCGTTTCCGCTCCGAGCTAAGTTCGTCTGGGGAGAACTTCAAACTCGGCCATCATAGCGAAGTCCTCGTGTTCGAGATTGTGACAATGGAAGACATAGCGGCCGGTGTATCTGCGAAACTGGGCGAGGATGGTGACCTCGCTGGCTGGTGGCACGATGACGGCATCCTTCCAGCCAAACTCCGATGGCTCTCGGGGAGTGCCGTTGATAGCCACAATCTGAAACTGCACAAGATGCAGGTGCATCGGGTGCGGATGATTGGTTGGATTGATGAACTTCCAATGCTCGATACTATCCAATATCGGTCGGGCGAGAGGAGCATTCAGTGGGCTGTAAGCCTGACCGTTGATAGTCCACGTGAGAGCGCCGTCCACAGTTTGCCGTGCAAGGACAAACTCTCGGGACGCGACGGACTCACTTTCAGGCAGTTCTTCCCAAGGCTGAAGAAAGTCGGGGATGCTTTTGGTTTCTTTCACGCGCGTCGCAACGTCGAACCTCATGACTTGGGAAGTCGCTCCCTCACCATTCAGGTTCTGCAGGACTACGCGCGAGCCGAGCGGCAGCTTGGTGAAGTCGATGATGACATCGTAGCGCTCAGAAGGGGCAATCTCGAAGCTTGCCAAGTGTTTCGGACGCTGCAGCAATCCGCCGTCCGTGCCGATCTGGATTAGTGAATCCCCATTGCTCAAGGTTAGCTTGTAGATTCTCGAGTTGGATGCGTTCAGGATGCGAAACCGATATAGCGCCGTCTCTACCGCTAGAAATGGCTGAACGACTCCGTTCACAAGAAGGTGGTCGCCGTGAAAGCCCATCTCCAGCGTGGTGTCGTCCAGTGTGTAGATAAACTGCCCATCCGCCGAGAAGCTTCGATCTTGGAGGATCAGCGGCATTTCCCTCGCCCCGCTCGGCAATCTTAGCCTGGCCTCCACGGATGGGTCGCGAAGCAGGTAAAGTCCGGCCAGTCCTTTCATCACACGCGCTCCAGTCTGCCCGTGCGTGTGGTCGTGATACCAGAGAGCGCAGGCCCGTTGCTGATTTGGGTAGAGGTAATCCCGAATGCCACCGCCAAAGGGAATCCCGTCATTCGGGTGTCCATCGCTGCCCGGAGCGACCTCCGCACCGTGCAGATGCACGGCTGGCAAGATATGCGTCATCTCTCCTGCAGCCGACCCTGCATGCATCATCGGCAGGTTGTTTATCTGCCGGATGGAGACGGCTCGATTCCTACTGGCTACGATGGTTGGCCCTGGATAGATACCGTTGTATCCCCAGATTGTGGTAGCTGGAAGATCGCGGTGACACTTCACACTCCCGGCCCGCATGGTGATGCTGTAGGTATCCACCTTGCTGACTGTTTTCGGCTTTAACACTGGCGGAATCCGAAGGGCATCAACGAACGGAGTCAGTCCGGTGATCCCAGATGCTGTGACGCCGTCGTGCATGTGGTCTTGCGCCTGAGCCGAAAGCTTTGGGAAACACATTACACTGCCTCCACAGGCCGCCACGAGGCGGAGGAATTTGCGGCGCGGAATATCCATCACGGTGCAGGAAAAAGGCGCCCTTGCGGGATCACTTGGAAGGGGCGGCTCGGGCTGGACCAACGCAGGTGCATGGACGCCTGGCCGCTCGTGTCGAAGTATTGAATTCGGATCGCGGCGGGGATGCCCGCTTCCAAGGTGACGGTCCCGCTCCGGTAAAGCGCGAAAGTTGTCGTGACAGGGTCGTCCACGATCATCTGGCCATTGATCCAGACTCTCACTCCGCCATCGGCCTTGATGCGAATGCGATACTCCTCGGAATACTCCGGCAGCAGCGCTCCTTCCCAATAAATGAAGAAGTTGTTCGCAGGTGCCACTGGATGAGGCTTCCCAAGCGCCCAATCGAAATCGAGAACAGGATCTACACGAGTCCCGACCTGCTTAGTTATCAAGTCGCGTTTCACGTCGTAGGCAAAGTAAGTTCCCTTCAGTCCGGTGCCATCGCCTGCGTTATCGGAGACGGTGAACTGGGTCGGCAGGGAATAGTCACTCCACGCGCCACGGTCGTCCCGGTAGCGCACCTGCCACTCGTAAATCTCGGACGCGCTCAGACCGGCGACTCGCAACCCGGTTAGGTTCGCAAGGTCCACTCCCGTATCTAGGACGAGCGCACCACCACTTACAAGGCGGACGAGCCATTGACTGGCCGCATGCCGGTCGTCTGCATCGGGATCGGAAAAGGCGGTTGCCCGCAGCAGCGGACTGCTTGAAACCGCGGAAGCACCAGCCGCGGGAGTTGAGTTGCGCGGAGTTCCCGGAGGTGTATTTGTCGCCGGGTCTGCTACGCGAATGATCCCATCCATGCTATCCGGCACGCTGAATACGATCACCCCGCCGCCGGGAGCGGCAGACCGGGCCACGGCGGCACTCGGGCCGCCATGGATGCGACAGTAATAATGATTCACCCCGGCTCCGCTGAAGGTATGGGAATAAGTGCTCCCCTGCGAAAGCGTGGTCACGTCCGGCGGCGGCGAAGAGTCGAAGCTCACATCGTCCGCCGTCACAGTGTGATCCGGGGCGCCAGCATGCCAGACTACCGTGTCTCCCGGAGCGACGACGAGGGTATGTGGGATGAACTCGAAATCCTCTATCTGAACATCATATGTCGCCGATACTCCATGGGCGGTCAGCAATGCCGTGGCTAGCATCGTTGTCAGCCACCACCACATCTGCAGAGCGGATGGGGATAACTTAGCACAGGTTGCAAATAGGATTCGCCTCGGGCGCAGCATCACGGCAGAGCTTGGGTGAATAGTGTTCTCGATGCGTTACTTCTCCACGTTCTCAGCGACCCACTTACGGAGCGGGCCTTCCCATTGCGCCGGCTGCGGGCCGTAGTCTTTATCCAAATACGCCTCCAGAATTCCGCGGATCTCCTTCCGCTCTTCATCGCTGGTGGACGTGCGCATCATCTCGAGAAGATTGGGCAGACGGAGATCCTCTCCACGAGTAAGTGAATCGTTCATCACTGTTTCGCGCATGTCAGGGGATTTGGCGATTTGCAGCAAACGGTTGCGGTAGCCGAGGTAATCAGCGTCAGGGATGAGAGCGGTTGCATTCTCCATCGCGAGCGTTTGCGCGTCGGGTGGCAAAGTGGGGATCATCCCAAGCAGTCGCTCTACCTTCTTGCGATCGGAGACGCCACGTTCCGCCGCGATATCGAGCACCTGTTGCTCCGCTGCATCGCGCTTCGGGTTGCTGGAGAACTCCTCCATCGACTCTGCGTCCGGCGAGTTGCGGCCGCCGAACGTTTTCGGCGGAGTGGTCACGGCTTCCATCTTTCCTTCGGCTCCCGCGAGCGGGACCGCGGGCACGGGCTGCTCGGTCACCGCAACTGCTTGCGGCACCTTTTGAGAAGCGGAAATGGCAAAGTAATAAGCTACTCCGGCGAGGCAGCCGACGAGTGAAACGATGACTGCTGTTTTAAGACGACGTGTGCTCATGCTAAATGAAAGCGATCAGATGGAACTTAGGTGGGGATGGATTCGAGCTCGTTGGAAGGCACACTCGCGGCACCGTCCAAAAGTTCGGGACGAAGTGGGAAAAATTCTGCCCAGGGGGCATCTTGCGGAAAAGATGGTGGAGCGGCCCGGCTGCGGGCCGCTCCACGGAGTATCGGCCTTGCGAACCTTAGTTCTGTGCGATTGGCAGCAGCTTCGCTTTCTTCAGTGCCTTGATGCGCTTGTCCACCTCAGTGCCTACGACCGCGACCTTCGCGATGCTCGGCACGCCAGCGTTGTCTAGGATGAAGAGGTAGTAGTTGCCGCCAACTGCCGTAGCCGGCAGCTTCGGCGGATACACCGTCAGGTTGGCCATGTTATCCGCGCCAGCCTTTGTCTTGAACTCTACCTTGATGTAGCGCACGTCGGTGTTCAGCGAGTGCGACATCGAGCCAGTGCGGATCAGAGACACTGCCTTGACTCCCTTTTTCGAGTAGGCAGCCAGAGAGAATGGCTTGCCGTAGGTGATCGTGTCGGGGCTCTTAACGATCACTGGGCGCTCTGCCGGCTGGCCAGTCGCAGGATCGAACAGGTAGGGCGGCGAGAAGAGCTGACCACAAGGGACGCCCAAGTCTGAATCGCCGAGTGGCGCCGCAGGATCGCCGGCGCGCACTAGGCCATTCCGGTTTTGCCCGCCGAGATAGACTGTTCCGTCCGGCATGAGCTGGATGATGCCATGCTCGTCCCGTGGGATCAGCGACTTGGCGAGTTTGTTCATCTGGTCCATGTCTGCCATCGCTAGCGGACTATCGCTGTCATGCGGGATGAAGTGCTGAAGGTGCAGACTCCAGGCTTCGATCCCGGGTTGCGTGCCGCCGTTGCCGCCGAGCAGGACAGTGGTGCCATCCGGCAGCGGTGTGCCGTAGTTCTGCCGGCCTGGCTGATATAGCTTCGGGTCGAGCACCTTCCAAGCGGGAGCGACCCCGGGTGTGGGATCTTTCTTCGTGACCGCCTTGCTCATCCCTTCAAAGGTAATCTGCTCGATCGCGTCCGAGTTGCCAGTCGTGATCCGCTGACCTCCGAAGTGGGTCAAGCGGTGCGAGAGCACCCGGCCCAGCTTGTCGATCTTCATCAGATTGGAGCTGCCGGTGAAGGACGTGTGGCTATTCTGCGCGTCACTCAAGAGCGAAAGATACTTGCCTTCGCGGACTTGAGGCGTGTTCACGCCGGGGTCTTGCAAGGCACCCTGCACGTCGAGCAGCCACATGTTGTGGAAGGTGCGATCGGCCAGCGAGCTATCGGCGACGCCACCCGGCACATCTTCCAGCAGCATGCCGTCATTGATGCCGACCTTCCAGTCATTGCGACCCGGACCTGTCTGGATCACAAGTCCATTCGGATACCACGCGCCCGTGAAGAGCCGCGCGTTTTCCAACGCGGTCATCGTATCCCGCGTGCCATCGAATACCTCTGGCACGGGCTGCTTCACACGGGTGCCCTGGAACTCGGCGTCGCCGCCAGCTTTCATGAATCCTGCCAGCTTGGCTGTCGCCGGAAGGTCAGGGTAGAGCGTCGGGTCCTGCGCTTTTGCATCGATGAAAGGCTTCATCGCTAGTGTAGTGGCGTTCGGGCTGCCGGTGGTCGGTTCCTGCGGGTATTTGGACTCGTCGCGATCCCAGCCAGAATAGACCAGGAGGCGATTGCCCGGGAGCGCCACCTGGCCGGGATACCAGCGCGCATACTTCATGTCGGAGGTAAGCTTGCCGGGCTGCGTGACAGTTCCCGTCGGTCCCATCAGGCGGATCTTCTCATAGCCTGGAGTCGTCGAGTAGTCTCCGGCGCTCAGCGCGTGCGGATCGCAATCCGGGAGATAGAGCTTGAAGATATCGGAAGCTGGCAGCCCCGCAGCCGCGAGGCGCTGAATTTCCGCCTGGTAGAAGTTCTCGAAATACGGGTCGTTCGGATCCGATCCGTAGAGATCCCGCATGCAGGAGATCGGGCGAGGCGCCCATGCTTCAAGCTCCGGGTCGAAGATCTGAATGCGATACAGCCCGTTCTGGCTGTTCATGTCGTGCCCGCCAGCGAAGACGGGACGCCCGTCCTCTAGCGTAGCGAAACCGGGGCAATACATATCATAGTGCAACCCCTTGGAGTGACCCATGTTCTTAAAGGCCGCGACATTGATCTCAGCGTCGGAGTTGTCGAGCAAAGCAGCGGAGTGGATTGGCGCGCCGAACTTATACTTGAAAGCGTCCGGGTGGCTCATATCCCAGAGCTGCGTCATCTCACGCGTTTGATCGACCCGGATCCGCGTCGGCACGCTCTGGCTCACGTCGTGGATGATGTTATAGCCTCCGTAGCAGAGCTGCTGGAACGAGCGCCGCATCGACGAGTTAAACTGGTTGTCCTTGCTCGCAAACGCGTTCAGCCCGGTGGACGGGTTCGGATTATCGATCAGAAAATGGATGATGTCCGGGTTCGCCACTTCGTCCGCCCGATAGGCTGAGTGCCGATGGAACATGAGCATGCTTGGCTTTTGGGCACCGCGCTTCCAGACCAGCGTGTTATGCACGCTCATGGTATGCATCGGCAGCAACGGCCCGACAGTTCCATCCTTTGTCGGATCAGTTTCGGTGTCGGGCAGCAGGCCGGAAGCACCCACGGGGAATACCTCTGGGCGGATGATGTCGCCCTGGTGAGCTTGCAGGTTTAGAGTTCCCGTCAAAGTGGTCGCAATCGCGGCACTAAGGATGAACTTGGTTACTTTGCGCTGGCCTGCTGGGCGAGCGCTCTTGTTGCGGATGTTTTGGATCATTTCAAGTAGCGGCGTGTTATTTGCAAACGGGCGATAAAGGTTTCTCAATCGCTGATTCAGCGTGCGACAAGCACGAGCGGGGCGGGCTTTAGCACGCCGCATGCCAGCACGGCTAAGTTCCCAAAATTGCGGTGTATCTGTCCGGCAAACTCGCAAATCTGATGCTGTCCGCTGAGCGAGTCTGCGAGATTTGCCGGGGATGAATAGTTCCTCCCGGGCGTTTCTATGCAGCCCGATGGATAGATTTGCGCAGAGCGCGTGTGGGTAGGCGCGGACTAATGTCGGACCGCATCCAACCTATCCGCATCGCCCTGCCCGTGTCTCTTCCGCAAAGTAGTGAGGTAAGCAATCCGGCGACGCTCCTGCTTCGTGTGCCAGTGCAGCACGGCTCGATCTACTCGATCCCGGGATCAACTCTTCGACTCTACAACTGGTCAGATGGGCGGTTAGTTTCGACCACCCTGCGAAGATAGCGATTCGGCAGGTCACGTGGTATCCGCGACCAGTGAGAACTCTCGCGTGCGAAGTTACTCTGTGAAAAAGCGCGTATCTTGCTGTTGCGAAGACTGATGGCACTGGGATTGCTAAGGGCCGAGCGGAACTGAGCAGCGTTCAACTATCCACGCGGGACATACCCCTAACTTTTGTTGGGTAAAGAATGATTCCCGGTGGGCTCGCCACCTCCTTCAACATCAGCCACATGACATCTCCACTACTCAAAACCGCACTCCGCGCAGCACTCCCGCTCTTGACTCTTGCCAGCGCCTCGGGCCACGTGAGCTATACGGGTCGCAACTTCGGAACCTTCACGGGACTCACGCCCCAGAGCACGACGATTTCCAATCAGACGATCCCGTCAAACTTCGGCTGGGCCGATGGCACGGACGTGGACTTCGGTGATAGCCACAAAGTGCGCCCATTCCGGTTCACGCTGCAGAGTTCTGCACTGATCACAATCTCGGCGACTGCCTCAGGCGCTGGCTTGCTCCCGGCATTTTCCGTCTTTGCGGGTCTCGCTCATATCTCTCCGCAAGCGGCGGACCATGATACCTCACAGGTTTCGCTGAACTACCTTGCGACACTCGGCGGCACTCACGAGGGAACCTTCGACGCTTTGCACGACTTCAAGATGGGAAGCGACGAAGGAATGACCGCAGCCGATCTATCCAGCTTCCTTTTCCGAGGCTACGCGGCAGATGGGACGGCGGCGAACTTCGGGTCTGCCCCGGGTGTAACTGGGGATGGTCTCGCGGATGGAACGATTTCCAAAACCTTTCAACTTGCCCCGGGCGACTACACGCTCTTCTTCGGCGGCGCCAATTACGGGGGCCAGGCTCCGACTCCGGACACTGCAGTCTATCCGATGACTGCGACCGTATCCTCGCAGGCAGTGCCAGAGCCATCCACGGCGCTGATCGCGGGAGCAGGTTTGGCGCTTCTTGGATCCTTTCGGCAGCGGCGCCGCACTTACTGAGCGGGTATGAGTGCTCGGAAGCTGGAGTGGACAAATGAGTCGTGCAATCGGCTGAGATCTGTTGCATCCAGTTGATCCAAGCCAATTGGAACCAAACCTTTCTCCACCAGTAGAAAGTAGCGGAGAGCAGACAAGTAGAGTTCGGACTGCTGCTCGATGGAAACATTCAGCTCTTCCGGGAACTCGGCATCCAGAATCCAAGTGCCTGCATCAGACGTGACACTTAGCTCCTCCACCCAGCGCAGGATCGTTTCGGTAGGCAGCCCGGGAATGCGCTCCGCAGTGAGAGCGAGAATATCCTGCGCATGCGGGACGTTCAAAAGGAGTGCCAGAAAGAATCGGTGCTCGGGGTCTGCGACGGAGCCACGCATCGCGACCAGCCCATCGCGCCGCACGATCTCTTCCAGCGTCGGCGCGACTCCATCGGCTAATGCGCCATGCTTGAGCTGAAAGACACTTAGCATTTCTTCCCAGCACCCGAGCCTGCGCAGATAGCCCATCCCGTTTTGCAGGATAAAGAATCCGCGCTCGAAATCGAGATCGGCTATCATTTCCGAGACAAGTTCCTCATAGGCTGCGTCCTCCGTCTTCTCCAGCATGTCGAGCAGTTGCTTTCGGCGGGCGGTGAGCGCGTCTTGATGGAGAGGATCTAGCGCGAGATGCGGCGGTAGATAGGTAAATTGCAGGCCGCTTCCCGGATCGTTGTGGGTGCGGACTACTACGGTGGCGGATGGAGTATCCAGATGAAACAGTGAGTGGATGTAACCTCCGCCAGAAATGATCGGCTCGGTCGCACCAGTCGGGAGCAGCCGTGTGTCTATCGCTAGAAGCTCGCCCACGCACAGATGCGCGGAGATAGGCTGCGAGTTCTCAAACTTGAAGCGAGAATGGATGCTGGACCCCGCCAGCACGTGAAATGCGCCCGAGAACTGGTGCTGGTGAATATCTGTGGTTCCATCCAGCCAGAAGAGGATCTGGATATAGAACCGAGGATCGTCATACACGATCAACTCAGGCTCGCCAAAGCCCGACTGGGTTTGAAAAGGCTGCTCATCGCAGAGTAGAAAATCCCGGACAAGAGAAGCCACATCCACATGGTCGGCGGGACGGCGCGCCTCGAGCACGCTGCACGCGATTCCCGGGAAGCTGGCGAGCGAGAAGTTCGCCGCTTTCCATCGCTCGCGAACATCCCGGCCAAGTGCTGTAAAGAAGGAATCCATTGGCTTACATCTAGTCTGCAAGCCTGGCAGGGGAAGGAAGATCGGGCCGGCGCGCTGCGCAGCCGGAGCTCAGCGCGCGAGCGGCAGCTTCATGCCGTCGCCAAGATAGAAGCCCGGCTGCGCCGGCTGATTGTAGCCGTTATTCTGCCAGGCCACACCCAGGCGGTATTGCGGGTCGTGCATGAGCGTCGGGAGACGGTGCTCGGTGGGAGCAGTGGTAGTGAAAATGCGCAGCTCCTTGCCATCCTGCGTGCGCCAGATCACCTCTTCGCGCCAGTCGCCGAGGATATCGGCGGCGAGGCACGGGTTCGCTTTCGTGCCGTTGTTCGACACGCAGCCAAACTCCTGCGCATGGAGGATCGGCGTCTCACGGGCAGCTTCCGGGTTCCATTTCGCGATCGTCGTGCCGCTGAGAAGCTCGCGCAGCAGATCGCCATCCCACCACACTCCCATGTTGCACGAGCGCGGCAACATGGGAGTG
>CAXSDZ010000072.1:16758-18784 GCA_964235505.1 uncultured Chthoniobacteraceae bacterium | reverse complement strand
CGGTGGCGGCAGGGCCATTCGATGTTTATACGATCCGCTACCAAAATCAGGGCACGAAAACCGCGCAGGATGTTTTCCTCACCGCGACGGTCCCCGCCGATGCGCAGCTCGACACCGCAAACAGCACGGCGGGATGGGTGGATTCCGGCGAAACCACGGCCGATGGTGCGCGGATTTACACACTCCCGATCGACCACCTCGCCGCGCGCGATGCCAAGGGCGCGCCTCTCATCGGCACAGCGCAGTTCGCTCTGAAAGTGAACAGCGCTGTCGCTGCGAACACCGAGGCCGTGCAGGTGAAGATCGCGATCGGCGGCGGCAACGATCCAACGCAGTCCGCGAGCGCGGCGACCCTGAGCGACACCAACTTCGTCACCGCGAAACCGCTGCTGGCCATTACCGAGCTGACCGATGGCGCAGCCAGCGTAGATGCAGGCGGGACGGCGATTTACACGATCAAATACCAGAACCAGGGGACGCAGGACGGACGCGATGTTTTCCTCACCGCAGTCCTCCCGAAAGGCGCGCAGTTTGACGCGGCGAACAGCACCGCAGGCTGGATCGCACAGGGTGGCGCCGGCTCCGATGGCACGCAGCTTTACACCCTCGTGGCCGGCAATCTCGCGGTGCAAAACGCCGCAGGTCCGATCGTCGGCGAGGCGAAGTTCGCGATGACGCTGGACGATCCGGTGGCGGGCGACTTCGAGAAAGTGCGTGTCAAAGTATCCATCGACGGCACTTACAACAACGCGGCGGACAAGCCTGCGAGCGTGGCTTTCGCGGAAGATGAAGATGCCGTGGCAGCCAAGCCGGTGCTGAAGATCACAGAGCTGAGCGACGGAGTCGAAAGCGCGAGCGCCGGGCAAAACGTGATCTACACGGTGAAGTATCAGAACCAAGGCCGGCAGGACGCGCTAGCGGGCGCATTCCTCACCGCCACCTTGCCAGTCGGAACGCAGTTTGACGCTGCGAACAGCACGTCCGGCTGGTCTGATACGCAGGCCACAGGGGAAAACGGCGCGCACATCTACAAGCTCAATCTTGTCGGCGGACTGCCCGTGGAAGATGCCGCCGGTGTGCCGCTGGTGGGTCAGGCGAAGTTCGCGTTGAAGGTGAGCAATCCCGTGCCGGCGGAGGTCGCAAGTCTCCGCGTCAAAGTGGCGATCGAGGGAAACTACAACAACGACGGCGACAAGCCGGCGGCGGTGTCGTCCATGGAAGACGTGAACGCGATCGTGTAAGGGCGCGGCATCTTCGGCTGCGGTAAAAGCGCCGCCGCTCCCCCTCGCAGTTTGCATTCAAGCCTGTCTTCGTTGCGTCGCCCTTTGCTTTACCGTAGAGGGCGCGAAGACTGAGGAGGGCTGCAGAGAAAACACTCTGCATTCCTCATCCTCTTGCGTCTCTTTGCGTTCTCCGCGTCCGCTGCGGTGAATAAATAGCTCCATTTCGGTAAGAGCCACATCCCATTGCAAGCCGCTGTCGGCTGCCGCCGTTCGCACTCTCCTGCGAAGAGCGGGCCGCACCGCGTTTTCGCCCGCTAGATCAGCCCCAACTTCATCATCCCCACCTCACTGATCATCGCCTGATTCCATGGCGGATCCCACACGAGTTCCACGTCGGCGTCGCTCACGCCAGGCAGGCTCAGGATTTTCTCTTTTGCCTCGGTCGCGATCACCGGCCCCATGCCGCAGCCGGGCGCGGTGAGTGTCATCTTCACATCCACCCGCGAGCCCTGCCCAATCCGCGGCGTAACCGTGCAGTCATACACGAGGCCGAGGTCCACGATGTTCACCGGAATCTCCGGGTCGTAACAGGTGCGGAGCTGATCCCAGACCGCCTTCTCATCCACGGGCACGTCCGCATCCGCGGTGTTTGCGGTGCCTTCACCCTTCGGCGCGGCAGACTCGATCCCGAGGGCATCCGCGTCGGCATCCGCAATCCGGGCGAGGCCTTGGTCCGTCGCCACGGTGTAGCTGCCGCCGAGTGCCTGCGTGATGAAGACGTTCGTCCCGGCTGTCAGCGTGAC
>CAXSDZ010000072.1:10291-16748 GCA_964235505.1 uncultured Chthoniobacteraceae bacterium | reverse complement strand
GACGGCATCGCCGCTTGGAATGCGGACTGCCGCGACATCGCGAATCAGCGTTTTCTCAGTGTTTTCATGCATGGACGTGGTGAGGGAAAAAGTTGCAGGTGCTCAGTGCTCAGTGCGTGCGGCCTCAGAAAAGGACCGCTGCGCACTAGCCGATCATTCTGGATTCGCCGCCTCCACACCGGGCACGGGCTTCAGGACGATTTTCACTTTCCGCTCTGCGGAAGCCGGCGCGGCGAAGCTTTCCAGCAGCGTGCCGGTGCCGCCGGCGGGAGCGGCCGGCGCGGCGAATGAGCCAGCGCCTTCGATCTCCGCCGAGCGTGTCTCAGCATGCGCAGCGGCGGCAGGAGACAGCGCGGATCGGAGCGCACCTTCCACGAGCTGCGCGCAGTGGATCTTCATCGGCGGCAGCGCGCCGAGCGGCGCGGCAAGATCGCTGCCGGACATCGTGAGCGCTTCCTCCACCGTCTTTCCGGCGATCAGCTCCGTCGCGACGCTGGCGACTGCGATCGCCGTCTCGCATCCAAAGGTCTGGAACGTCGCGCGATCGATCACTTTGCGCCCTTCGCCGTCCTCCTTGAACTTCACCCACATCCGCAGCATGTCGCCGCAATCGGCGCTGCCCACCGTGCCCACGGAATCCGCGTCTTCCATCTCGCCAAGGTTCTTCGGATTCGCGATCGCATCGTGGATGCGCTGCTGGAGGTCATTGCTCATAAATTCTTCGTCTTGTTCTTCATCCTCATCTTTTTCAACGCCGCGTCTTCATCGGATCGGGAAAAAGATGAAGATGGAGAAGAGGATCAAGATTGAGGGCTCACTCCAGCTCATAGCGCGGCAGATTCGGATCCACTTCACAGCTCCAGGCATCGATCCCGCCGCGCACCGCGCGCACGTTTTCCACGCCATGGCCGAGAAAATACGCGACCGCATCCAGCGCGCGCGTCCCTTGATGATCCACGAAGATGATCTGCGTCGCGCGATCCCAGCCGGGCAGCTCATGCATTAGCTCCTGCTTGAAGAATGTGGAGCCCTCGACATGCACAGCGTCGAACTCCTCGCGCGTTCGCAAATCCACGAGCCGCGCCCGCCCGCTCCGCACCAGCTCCGCCGCTTCCGCAGGCTCCACCAGCAACTGCCCATCTGCCTCGTGGCTCGCCAGGATGTGCTCCGCGACTTCCTCCACTGGCAGGTTTTCATTGCGCGCGCACACCTGCGCCAGCGTTTCCTCCGGCCGGAAGCCACAGCTCGAGCAGCCGCCGATGTGATACTTCCGAAACAGCGCCCGCTGCGCGCCGGGATAGCTCGCGAGCAGCTCGCGCATCGTGGTGTCGGGCTGGACGGAAAGCGTGGGCGACATGAGCCCGCACGCTAGCCGCGCCCGACGGCGAACACAACCTCCGCACTTGCCTCATGCGCTGCGCCGCCAATCCGCCTGCAATGGCTTCAGCTCCCGCTTGCCTGCCCGCGCGTTGTCACGATCCGCCTCGCGCCCGGCGGAGATGCCGGTGCTTGACGACGCGTGGAACCGCGCCGGATATAGCCGCCTACATGCGTTTTCAGACTCTCTACGAAGGCCGCTGGATCTTTGGCATTCTCATCGTGCTCGCGGGCATCGGCGCGGTGCTCGGCTGGACCTGGCTGCTCGTCCTCGCCGCGCTGCTCGTGGTATTTTGCATCAACTTTTTCCGCGACCCGGAGCGCCAGGCGCCCGCCGACCCGCTGGCCATCCTCGCCGCCGCAGATGGCACCGTGGCCGACATCGTGGAGATCGAGGAAACCGAAGTGGTGAAGGGGCGGATGAAGCGCGTCGGCATCTTTCTCTCGGTCTTCAACGTGCATACGAACCGCATGCCGATCTCGGGCCGCGTCACTTATCTCCAGCATTATCCCGGACTTTTCCTCGACGCGCGGCACTTGGATGCCACGACGAAAAATGAAGCGATGACGTGGGCTTTTGAAGGCGCGCGCGCCACGCTCGTCGTCCGGCAGATCACGGGCGCCATCGCGCGGCGTATCGTGCCGTGGGCGAAGCTCGGCGACACGCTGCAGGCGGGCGAGCGCTTCGGCATGATCCGCTTCGGGTCGCGCACGGAAATCTACGTGCCGATGGATTGCGAGATCACCGTGAAGCTCGGCGATCAGGTGAAGGGCGGCGAAACGGTGATCGCGCGCTTCAAGGAATGACGAGTGACGAATGACGAATGCTTGTGAGCGAGACGGAAGCGGAATCAAAAAAGCCATGACTAAGCTCCGACACAGAAGATCAAGAATGGCGCGTAACCGCACCCATTCGTCATTCATCATTCGTCCTGCCCACTCCCCCACAATCCCATGAGTGACACCGAAGCGATCGGCCCAAAGATCTATCTGCTGCCGAACCTGATGACGGCCGGCAACCTCTTCTGCGGGTTCGCTGCCGCGCTGAAGGTCGTCGAAAGTCTGCTCATCAAAGCCAAGGCTGTCGCGCTGACCAGCGGCGTGGATATCGCCGGTGCGGATCAGTTGGCGGACCACCAGATTTACATCGCGATCTGGCTCATCCTCGCATCCTGCTTTTTCGATCTCCTCGATGGCCGGCTGGCGCGGCTCGGTGGCAACGAAAGCGCATTCGGACGCGAGTTCGATTCGCTGGCCGATGTCGTCTCCTTTGGCGTCGCGCCGGCGCTGATGGTCTATACCGTCGTGCTGCACGATTTTCCGCAAAAGACCGGCTGGATCATCGCCTCGATCTATCTCATCTGCGGCGCGCTGCGGCTGGCGCGGTTCAACTGCCTCGCCGCCGTCAACTCCTCCGCCGCAAACAAGGAATTCACCGGCTTCCCGATCCCCGCCGCCGCCGGCCTCATCGCCTCGCTCACGCTGTTCCTGCTTTGGCTGGAAGACCGCCCCTTCAAGCTCGGTGCGAGCAAGTGGGTGCTCCCGCCGCTCATGGTTTTCCTAGCGTGGATGATGTTTTCCAAGTTCCGCTACCCGAGCTTCAAAGGGATTGGCCTGCGCACCACGCGCTCGCTGCCGCGCTTCATGGTGATCCTCCTCGTCGTGATTTTCACCGCGATGTTCTACGAGTGGATGCCCTTCGTGCTCTTCCTCGCGTATCTGCTCTACGGCTTCTTCCGCCCCTTCCTCTCGCGCAAGATGAAGCAGGAAATCGAGGAGGAAGAACCGGAGGACGAGGCGGAACTGGAGAGTCCATGAGACGGCGATAAGTTGATCGGGCGAACTACTTCGCATCGGCAATCACCATGAGGTATTCGGCTGTAGTGCTGGCGGGTTCTGTCTGTCCTTGACTGTGCGTTCCCGGCGTAACGCGGTGAGCGTCCCGATAGCTGTGTGTCAATCCGAGCAGCGCAGACACGAGCAAAGCGCAGTCGAGGGACTTGGGAAACGCGGTCTGGCTGATGCAAAGGCTGATTCAAAAGCCAAGCTTCTTAAGCTCGCGATCCATGACGCCATACGTGTGATCGACAATACCTTCCCCGCCCATCTGGAGAGTCATTCTATCCATAGAGTCGAGATGGGAAAGAAGCTCGATCTCGGCAATGAGATGGCAGAGCCCATGTATGTCACCTGCCATCTGACGTCTTGCTTGTAGAATGCCGGCCTGCTCCGGGTTGAGGGGAGAAGGTCCGTATCGGGTTTGAAGCGCGACTTCAATGATTTCGCTGTCGGATATCGAAGGGTTGTGTCAGTGGGCTTCGATAAACCATTTTGCCGCCCATCGCGCAACGCCGACTCGTGAGTCCATGAAGTCGAAAAGTCCCATAGATGTGAGTTGTGATTGAGGCGTGTAAATTGCCGAACAGGTAACTAGACCATTTGTAGCCGCAGCTTGAGTTTGCCACAGCGTCGTTCCTTACTCCTTCGGGATGAAATCGAGCACGAACGCGTCATCGACCAAGTCCTTCAGCCCACCCGCAAATGCCTTGTGCGCTGGATGGACGATGTAGGCGTCGCGATCCTTGGCATCCTTGAAAGTCACGATCCAGCAATGCGTGAAGCCTTTGTCGTGCTTCTCGGGCGAGACGTTGTTGCCCCACTCGAGCTGCTGCACAAACGGGATTTCGCGCTTCAATGCTGCAAACGCTTCCTCCACTTTTTTCACCTTCTCCACATCGACATCCGCCCGGAATTTGAAACAGACAACGTGGCGGACGGGACCTTCGGCGGCGAGTGAAGCGGCGGTGAGCATGGCGATGGCGGCGAGTGTGGTGAGGAGTGTTTTCATTGGGAAGAGCCGTGAACATCCGACATTCACCGCCGCACATTCAATCTCGAATGGCGCGGAGGGCTGTGCCGCGCAGGGCTCGGGCAACCAGAAACTCACCGAGGAAGCCTTCCTTTCTCCCCACACGCGGATGCGCGCTCGTGATCGAGCCGCGAGAAGGGGGGAGCTTGCGCGCGGACATCACCCGTGGCATACGTCCGACATGAGCAAAGCTGCCGCCGACGTGTTCACCGTGCGCGATCTCAACCGCCACCTTTCCGAAGTGCTCGCCGCCTGCAACCGGCTCGGCGCTGTCGTGATCCGCTCGCGCGCCGGCGAGACGTATGAGCTGCGCCGGAAGGCGCCAGAGCCGAAACCCGAGGAAGCTAAGCCGGCGTATCCCGCCTTCGCCGCGCGCCGAAAGGCGATCGGGATGCCGATGATGACCAAGGAGCAAAGCGAGCGTTTTGACCGGCTCATCGCAGGCGAATGAGCTTCTACGCCGACACGAATTTCCTCGGACGCATCTACCTGGAGCGGTCCGAATCGAAGCGTGCGGAAGCGCTTCTACGGGAGCATCGGCCAGTGTTGCCGGTGACCTGGCTGCTGCGTCTGGAAACGACCAACGCCTTTGAGCAGGCGGTGTTTTCCGGGTTCGGCGAAGATCAGCGGCGCATCGTTCCGGAGTTTGCCGCGGCCTGCCACAGTTGGTTCCGCGATGATCTGCGCGAGGGGACCGCACTTCGCCTATCCGACATTTCGCTCTCCGACGTGACCCAGCTCTTCGAGGAAATCGCGCTGCGCCACACCGCGCGTCACGGCTTTCGCACCTACGACATTCTGCACGTCGCCTCCGCGCTCACGCTCGGCTGCCACACATTTTGGAGCTTCGACAAGCGCGCGTCGAAGCTCGCAAAACTCGAAGGTCTGCGGACGATCTGAGGCGTCGCACCGCGGCGTCCTTGGCCGCCCAAGCCGTGTGCAGGGAACGTTGCGGATTGAATCTTGAGCCTCTGGATGTTCCTCCTTCCCGCCATGCTTCCCATCGATCTCACCGCCGAGCCCGCCACTGATCCCGTCTCCCTTTACCGCCTGCGCGACGGGCTCATGGGTGTGGACCTGCTCGCCGCTGCCATCGCGCACCTGGACTTCTTCACGTGGCTGGCGGAGCACCCCTCGACGCTCGGCGCCATCAGCGCGCACTTCGAGCTCCACATCCGCCCGACCGACGTGCTCATGACGCTTTGCAATGCGCTCGGCCTGACCACCGTCGCGGGCGGCTGCTTCCACCTCACGCTCCGCGCGCGGGAGCATCTCGTCGCCGGCTCGCCGTGGCATCTTGGCCCCTACTACACCTCGCTGAAAGACCGCCCGCAGACGCTCGACATGCTCCGCGTGCTGCGCACCGGCAAGCCCGCAAACTGGGGCTCCTACGACGCGCAGGAGTGGTCGCGCGCGATGGAGCGGCCGGAGTTCGCCGAGCAGTTCACCGCCGCCATGGATTGCCGCGGCGTCTTTCTCGGGCAGGCGCTGGCAAAAAAACTCCCCCTCGCGGAATCGCGCGCTCTGCTCGATATCGCGGGCGGCTCCGGCATCTACGCCTGCACACTCGTGGCGCGGCATCCGCACCTGCACGCGGCGGTTTTCGAGAAGCCGCCGGTCGATCGGATCGCTCGTGAATCTATCGCCCGCCGCGGCTTCGCCGAAAAGGTGGATGTCGTCGCGGGCGACATGTTTGCCGAGGCGCTGCCGCCTGGCTTCGATGCGCATCTCATTTCAAATGTGCTGCACGATTGGGAGGAGCCGCTCGTCCGCCAGATCCTCGCGAAATCGCACGCCGCGCTCCCGGAAGGCGGACTGCTGATCGTCCACGACGCGCACATCAACGCCGAGAAAACCGGCCCGCTGCCGGTCGCGCAATACTCCGCGCTGCTCATGCATTCCACGGAGGGCAAGTGCTACTCGGTCGGTGAAATGCGCGCAGCCATCGGCGACGCGGGATTTGAGTGGCTGCAGCACGAGGCGACCGCTGCCGACCGCAGCTACATCCTCGCGCGGCGCGTGTAGCGGCCAGCCCGGCGCAGGTGCCGCCGTTGCCATTCGCTCCCGCCACGCGATACTTCCCGTCCATGCTTTTCCGCCGCGCCGTCGCCTGCTTGCTCGTGGCTGCGGCGGCTGCAAATGCGGAGCCGGTGCCGCCGAAAGTGATCGAGCGCTACAAGGCGCTGCTCGCGGCAAATCCGGCGGAAGGCA
>CAXSDZ010000072.1:9747-10281 GCA_964235505.1 uncultured Chthoniobacteraceae bacterium | reverse complement strand
CGCCGCCCTGAAGCAGTGGGAGAAGTCCATGGCGCGGGCGATGAAGGCTGAAGAGGACCTTCCGGCGAAGCCCGCCCTGGCAACGCCTCCGCGGAAGCCGGTCAGACCGCGCGACTGCTCGATGAATACCGCGCCGGCGGCACCTTCGCTTCGGAGATGGTCCTCGGTCACCTCTTGCGCCGCGCGGGCCAGCCAGACGCAGCGCTGGCGGCCTTTGGGAGGGCCGAGCGCCTCGACCCAAAAAGCGCGCTGCCGCACCGCGCGCTTGCCCAGCTCCACACCGCAGCGGGCGCGCATCGCGCGGCGGCGGAGGCTTGGGAAAAGGCGGTCGCGCGCCTGCCCGAAAATACCGCGCCGCATGCCGAAGCGCTCGTGGCGCTCGGCACCGCGTGGGCTGCGGCGGGCGAGCCCGAGCGTGCGGCGGAAGCGTGGGAGCGCACCGTCGCGCGCGACCCCGGCAACTTCGATCTGCGCCGCCGGCTTGCGGAAAGCTACGTGCAGCATCGCCTGCCGGACCGGGCCATCAGCCACCTG
>CAXSDZ010000072.1:3882-9737 GCA_964235505.1 uncultured Chthoniobacteraceae bacterium | reverse complement strand
CGCGGCCCAGGCACCGTCCGCCGAACGCGCGAGTGCGCTCCAGACCTTCGCCCGCATCCACGCCGCCGCGGGCGACGTGGAGGCGGCAGCCGCCGCACTGGAACGCGCGCTTGCGCTCACCGCGCCGGGCAACTGGCTCCGCGCCGACTTGCAGGGGCAACTCATCCGGCTGCACCAGCGCTTTGGCCGCGTCGCGGAGCTCCAGGAAAAGTGGACGCGCTTCGCCGCCGACAATCCGCGCGATCTCGGCGCGCAGCTTCAGCTTGTCGAGCTTGCCGAACGCCTCGGAGATCTCGCCGGCGAGCGCGCTGCGCTGGAAACTCGCGCGGCTGCTCGCCGAGTTGGACCAGACGGATGCCGCCGCCGCAGCCTGCGATGCGCTGCTCGCCGAGCAGCCCGCAAATGCCGATTGGGTCTTTGAGCGGGCGCGGCTCGACCTCCGCCGCGATGCGCCTGCCGCCGCCCAGCGTCGCATCGCGGAGCTCCTCGCAGCACGCAAGGACGACGATGCGCTGCGCGGCAAAGCGCTGGAGTTTTACCAGACTCACCGGCTCTGGGACTTCGCGGAGGCGCACCTCGTTTCCGAAGCCGCGGGCGCTGCGCCCGACCGGATCGAGGCGCTCGCAGCTTTCTACTTTTCCCAAAAACGCAACGCCGACGGTGAACGCACGCTGCGCCGCCTCGTGCCGCCTAACGACACATCTCAGCAGTGGCGAGGCACCGGAGAGTTATGAGTCCCGGAAACCCGTCGTGGCCCGCCGGACGGCTGCAGCGCCGGGTCGTCGCCGGAAAAGCAGGCCACCGCCTGGATGCAAATCGCGCAGAGTTTGAAAGAGCAGGGGATGCTCGCGCCTGCGCTGGCCGCCGTGGCTGAGGCGGAAAAACTCACGCCCGCAGACAGCATCGTCGCGCGCGCAGTCGCGCTGTTGCGAGGCGACCTCCATGCGGCGCTCGGCGAGCCTGCGGCCGCGCAAACCGCATGGATGCAGGCCGCGGCGCTCAGCCTCTCGCCCGGGCAGCTCGCGGAGGTGGATCAAAAGCTCTTTCGCTTGCTCAGCCAGCCCGCGAAGGCAGGAAACGCCGGCACTGGAGGCAAGATACAGTTTGTTCTCCCGCGTCCGCCGGGCGATGCCGCTTCGCTCACGCCCGCACTGGAAACCTTTCTCGCCACGCTCGCTGCCGAGGCGGAGCGCACGCCGGACGAGCGCGCAGGGCTGCGCCTCGCGCAATGGCAGCTCTGGGCGCACAAAAGCAAAGCAGCGCGCGAGGCGGCCGAGCGCGTGCTGAGCTTTGCGCCGGACTCCATCGCCGCACACGATTTCCTCGCGCGGCTCGCGGCTGGCGATGCCCTCGCACCGGTCGCCGCGCGTCACCTTGCCCGCCTCGCCGAGCTCGATCCCGCCCACCGCTTCGACTACGCACGGAGGTCCGCGCAGCTCGATCTCCAGGCCGGACGCACCGACGCCGCGCTCGAAAACCTCACCGCACTTGCACGTGAAAAGCCCGGCGATCTCGAGGTGCTGCACGATCTTGCGGAGGCGCAAACGCGCGCCGAGCGCTGGCCGGAAGCGCTCTCGACCTGGCGCGACCTTTACGCCCGCAGCCCCGCGCCGCAGCGGAAAGAAGCGCTCGCGCCGGTGCTGCGTGCCTTCGACCGGCTCGGCGAGCCGCAGCCTGCCGCCGAGCTGCTGCTCCATGAAATCGGCACGCGGGGCGATGCGAAAGAGCAGCTCGATCTTTTCAAGGAACTGCTCGCGCACTGCACCCGCCACGGCCTCCTCCCTTGGCTTCGCACCGAGTGGGAAAAGCGCCGGGATGGCCTCGGCGACGACGCGCCGACCGAGATCGCCTACAGCCGCGTGCTCCGGGCGCTCGGCGAAAAGGCGGCTGCCTTTGAAGTGCTGCGGGTCGCTTCCTTTGCGGTGCCGAATCCTGCCGAAGTTCTCCCGGAACTGGTGCGCGAAGCCGAGGCGCTGCGGCGCTTCGACGCCGCGATCGAGCTGCAGGAGCGGCTCGCGCGCTTGTCTCCGCCAGACCACTCCGAAGCGCTGGAGCACCTCGCGGATTTGCAGGAGAAGAATGGCGCGCTGGTCGCGGCGGAGCGCACTTGGGGCAGGCTCACCGCGCGCTTCCCTCGCGATGCCGCGATGCTCGGGCGCGCCGCGGATTTCCTCCTCCGCTCCGGCGACCCGGCCCGCGCGGCGGACGCGCTCCGCAAAGCGTGCGCACTGGAGCCCGCCCATGCGCCCGCGCTTTGGGCGCTCGCACAGCTCAATCTCACATCGGCGGACCCGTGCGCCGCCGTCGAGGCCGAGCGGTGCCTCGAGCAAATCCTCGCCGTCACGCCGCCTGAATCTGCCGGCGAGTCGATCCGTTTCCCTGCGCTGAAGCCGGAGGATGCTGGCCGGCTGCAAGCGGCGTATCTCGCCGCGGTGCGCGAACGCCGCGGCCACGCGGATCCGGGCACGATGCGGGCGCTGCGCGGCTTCTGGGTCGAGCTGCCGGCGGAGGGAAAAGGCGAGCGCGATGTGCGGCTTCCCGCCATCCGCGAGCTCGCGCGGCTGGTGCGTGAAAAGGACGATCCCACCTTGCTCGCAGCGTGGGTCGCACGGTGGCAGGCGCAGGCCAATTCCGCGCCGAGCGAAGCGCTGTGGGCCTGGTTTTATGCGGGTTGCGGAGCCGAAACGCTTGGTCTTTCGGAAGAGCTCGTGGTGCGAGAGCCGGGCAATGTGCAGCGTCAGCAGGCGTTCATCTGGCTGGCGCTCCAGTCGCATGAATATGCGCGGCTCGGCGCGTGGATGTGCGACCGCCGGCGCACTCCGGCGGAGCGCGATTTTGTGCTGATCGCGCTCGGGCAGGATTTGGCTGCGGGCAAAGGCCGGGTCGATCCCGAACTGCTCGATGGCGTCTTCCCGCCAGGCACGCGGCTGCGCGCGTGGCAGGCGGCGACGCTGTTCGGCAGGCGCGGCTTTTTCCGCGAAGCGCTGCAACTCGGCGGGCAGGCCCTGGACCGCGCAGGCGCCGCGCGCGCCGGGATGCGCGTGGAGATGGCGGCGTGGCACCTTTGCCTCGGCGAGCCTGATGAGGCTCTGCGCACGTTGCGCGATACGTGCGCGGAGCCGGCGGAAAGCTTTGACTCACCCGTTTTCACCGCGCTGCGGCAGGCGTTTCTGCTCACGCCTGCGCCGGAGCGCGCCGCTTTCGCCGAGCGCGTGGAGCGCGCCGTCGCCGAGCCGGGTGTGCCACCCATCCACGCCGCGCTCACCCGCACGCTCTTCCGCAGCCTCGCGGGCAAGGAAGGGAGTGCGCGCGTCGCGTTGCGCGAGCTGCTCGCCTTGCAGCCGATGGCGCCGCTGGGCGAGGAATCGGAGGACGCCGCGGCGCGCCGTTGGGGCTTCATCCTTTCCACCGGAATGCATCTGCAAACGTGGCGGCTGGATGCGCAGGCGGCTGCGCTTTGGAAGGAGGCGCTCGCGGATTCCGCGCTCGTGCGGCTGCAGGGCGAAGGTGCGGGAGAGCTCGCGCGCGAAGTGCGAAAACGCTTTTTCGCGCTGCGCCTCGCGCGTGCCGCGCCCGAGGAGATCGATGCGCTGCTGATCGAGTTCCGCGGAGGAGCGACCTCTGCCGATGGCACGCTCGCGCTGGGCGAAGCACTCGAAACGCTCGGCGCACTGGGGCGGGCGATCGATCTGTATCGCCGGGTGTGGGAACGTGAGCCGGCGCAAGGGCCGGCCTTGCGCAGCCTGCTCACGGCCTGCCGCGCAGCCAATGACACCGGGACGGCGGAGTCCGTGTTGCGCGTCTGCGTGCGCGACCAGCTTTTCGCCGCGAATGAAACGGTGCAGCGCGATCTCACGATGCAGCTCGCGGATTTGCTGGAGCAGCGCGGAGACCGGGATGGAGCCGCCGCTGTGCTGGCCGGCGCGGATCGCATCGCGCCGAACGATTCCCGCCTCCTCACCGCGCTCGCGCAACTCCACGAACGCGCCGGACGCCCGCTCGACGCGGAGGCCGCATGGCGCCGGGTGCTCGCGCTGGAGCCAGCGCAGATCGCCGCACGGATCGCGCTTTCCGCGCTGCTGGAAAAGGCCGGCAAAGTGCCGGACGCGATCTCCGCATTCGCCGCTGCCGGAGGCGAGCAGATCGACGCCCGGCTTGCTGAGCTGCTGCTCGGAAACGGCCGCACCGACGAGGCGCTCGACGCGCTGGAGCGCATCCCTGTGCCCGCGCACGTCGCCACGGCGCAGAGCCTCGCCACGACACTCGCCGAGCGTGGGGAGCGTCCGCTCGCCCGCCGTGTCCTGCACGATGCCGCCGCTCGCGCAGGCACTGATTTTGCCGTGGCGATGCGAGCGCAGTCGCAGCTCATCGAGATGCTTTCACCTGCCGAGGATACCGCGCTGATCCCGCGTGAACTGCGCAAGCTGCGGCGCATGGCGGGCGACGATCCCGCGCGGCTGGGAAGCTATTTCACTTTCCTCCAGCTCCACGCCCGCGCACTCGGCGTCGAGGAAGCCGCGGATGCCGAGCTCCGTGCTGCCTGGTCTGGTGGAAGCGGGGCGCTGCCCGCGGGCGCTGTGCTGCTCGCCTGGCACCTGGACCGCGGCGCGGCTGCCGAAGCGGAGGAAACGCTCGACCGCCTGCTGTCCCGGACCGATGCCGGCGATGCCTGGCTGAGTGCGCTGGTGCCGGGACTTGCCACTGCCGGGCGCTCGGATCTGATCGCGCGAGTGCAGGCGCGGCTGGTGGAAATCAACCCGCTGGACGACGAGCGCATCGTGGCGCTGGCACGCACGCTGGCTGGCTGCGGGCGGCGCGATGAAGCGTTTGCCGCGCTGGACAGATGGGGCGCGCGGGCGCGGATGGATGACGAGTTTGCTGGCGTTCTGGCGCAGACTTTCGTGTCGCTCGGAGCACCGGCGCGCGGCGAGCCGCTTTTTGCGCAGGCGGTGCGCGGCGACCCCTTTGCGCGCAACTACCGGGTGTATCTCGACTTCGCCCAACTCCGCGTAGCACAGGGGAATTTCCGCGCCGCGCGTGAGCTGCTGCTTGCCGCTTTTCGCCATCCCGGCAACCGCGAATATGACGTGCTGATCGCGTGGCTCGCCGCCGCCGGCGCGCTGAACGACTGGCAGCGGGTGCTCGCCGAATTCCGCTTTTCCGCCGCGCAAATGGCCGACGTGGAGCGGGCGCGGGCGGAGCATCTGGCGCGGCTCTCGCGGCGGGCAGAATCGTGAGTGTGCCGCGAGCGACCCTGCCTCGGCCCTTGCCACCTGCGATGCCCCGTGCCATCTCTCGCCCGTGCGCTTCCTCCTCGCCATCGCTCTGCTTCTGCTTTCCGCCGCGCCGCTGTTTGCCCAGAAGCAGGAAAGCCGCGCCGAGCAGATCATGAAGCCCAATCCGAAGCTCGAGTTCGACCTGCGCAAAAGCTCGTTTCAAGGCGGACGCAGTGCGAGCAGCGTGAACTCGAAGCAGGCGCAGGTGAAGGAGTTCAACTTCGTGCAAAAGAGCTTCGCCAAGGAGTTCAACGCCCGCACCTTTGCCGGTGCGAAGGAGGCGCGGGCGGGCGATCGTTTGTTCGCCACCGATCAGGCCCGGACCCAGGGGACGCACGAAATCCCGAACCTCTCCAAACAGGCGGATACGAAAACTGCTCCGACTCGCGAAGCCTCGGAAGCGAACCGCGCACTCGCCGTGCACGAGCTGGCCGACGGCACGCGCCAGTATCTCGGCCCCGAAAGCAAAAAGCTCAACCACGCGGTGAACCCGGCGGACGCCGCGGACTGGCGCAAAAACGCGGGTCAGACGTCGGTGGCAACCGGCACGACACAGGAGAAATACGAGACGCTCAAGCC
>CAXSDZ010000072.1:0-3872 GCA_964235505.1 uncultured Chthoniobacteraceae bacterium | reverse complement strand
TCGATCGACGACATCCGGGAGCTTCTGAACAAGAGCAAGTAGCCGGGGTCGGCGGCGCGCCCCGCCTCACGGCGTGCGCAACTGCACGAGCATGTCCCCGGCGTCCACGGAGTCGCCGACGGCCACGGACACTTCGCCGACGACGCCGTCTTTTGCGGCATAAACGTTGGTCTGCATCTTCATCGCTTCGAGCGTCGCGAGCTTGTCGCCCTTCGCCACCTTCGAGCCGACGGTGGCGCTCAGGAGTGTGACCATGCCGGGGATCGGCGCACCGATTTGAAGCGGGTTTGCGGCGTCGGCTTTGGTGCGGGCTTTGGTTTTTGGAAGGATGGATTTGTCGAGCACGCTGGTCTCGCGCGGCATGCCGTTGAGCTCGTAGTTGAGGACGCGGCGACCTTCCAAATCCGGCGCGCCGACGTTGATGAGCTTGATGAAAAGCACCTTCCCTTCTTCGATCGAGACGCTGACTTCTTCACCCGGCTGGAGGCCGTAGAAAAACGCGGGAGTCGGCAGCACGCTCACGTCGGAGAAACTCGCCTGGAACTTCGCGAAATCGGCGAAGACCGCCGGATACATGAGGTGCGAGTAGAGGTCGTCCTCGCTCGCCTCGCGCTTCACCTTCGCGGCGACTTCCGCCTTCACTTCCTTCAGTTTCACTGGCGCGAGTTTGGCACGTTTCGGTGGCTTCACGGAGCCGAGCACGGCCTTCACCACGGCGGGCGGCCAGCCGCCCATCGGTTCGCCGAGGCCGCCGCTCAGCATGTCGATCACTGACTCAGGGAAGCCGGCGCCGGGCGGGAGATTCACAACGTCGGCGGGCTTGATCCCTTTCGTGAAAAGGAAGAGCGCCATGTCGCCGACGACCTTGCTGGAGGGCGTCACTTTCACGATGTCGCCGAAGAGCTGGTTCACTTCCGCGTAAGTGCGTGCGATCTCCGGCCAGCGATGGCCGAGGCCCATCGCGGAGGCTTGTTCCTTCAAGTTCGTGAACTGTCCGCCAGGCATTTCGTGCAGATAAACCGAGGCATCGCCTGAGCGCGGCGCGGTATCGAAGGGCGCGTAGAAATTGCGCACCTGCTCCCAGTAATCGGAGAACTCATTGAGTGCGTCGAGGTCGAGGCCGGTGTCGCGCGGCGTATGCTGGAGCGCGGCGACGACGGAGTTGAGATTTGGCTGCGAGGTCGAGCCGCTCATCGAGGCGAGGGCGAGATCGACCACGTCCACTTCTGCATCGCTGGCGCGGAGGACGGAGCCGGCATTGATGCCGCTCGTGTCGTGCGTGTGAAAATGGACCGGGATGCCGATGGCTTCCTTCAGCGCCTTCACCAGCGCCTGCGCGGCATACGGGCGGCACAGGCCCGCCATGTCTTTGATCGCGAGGAAGTGCGCGCCCATTTTCTCCAGCTCCTTTGCGAGGCCGATGTAGTATTTCAGCGAATACTTGGTCCGCTTCGGATCAAGGATGTCGCCGGTGTAGCAGAGCGCGCCTTCGCACACGCCGTGCGTTTCCTGCACCGCTTCCATCGCCGCGCGCATGTTGCGCAGGTCGTTCAGCGAATCGAAGACGCGGAAGATGTCCATGCCGCACTCCGCGGCGTGCTTCACAAAGCCGGCGACGACGTTCGGTGGATAGCTCGTGTAGCCGACCGCATTCGCGCCGCGCAGAAGCATCTGGAAACAGATGTTCGGCACCTTTTCGCGCAGGCCGCGCAGACGTTGCCACGGGTCTTCATTGAGGAAGCGCATGGCGGTGTCGAAGGTCGCGCCGCCCCACATTTACAGCGAGAATAGTAACGGGGTGCGGCGTGCCACAGCAGGCGCGATGGCCGCCATGTCGAAGGTGCGCACGCGCGTAGCCATGAGCGACTGGTGTGCGTCGCGGAAAGTGGTATCGGTGACGAGCAGGCGCTTCTGCTTCAGCGTCCACTCGGCAAAACCCTTCGGCCCAAGCTCCAGCAGAAGTTGGCGGGTGCCTTTCACCGGCTCGGCTTTTCGATCGTAGTGCGGCAGTGGCGCAGTAGTGAGTGGAGTGGTGGGGCGATAGCCTTTCGCGTGCGGATTGCCGTTCACGATCACGTTGCCGAGGAAGTTGAGCAGCTTCGTCGCGCGGTCGCGGCGGCCCTTGAATTCAAAGAGCTGCGGCGACGTATCAATCATCGTGGTCGTCGCTTCGCCGCGCTTGAAGATCGGGAAGTGGATGACGTTTTCGAGGAACGGAATGTTCGTCTTCACTCCGCGAATCCGGAACTCGCGCAACGCCCGATCCATGCGGTCGAGCGCCATCTCGAAGGTCTGCCCGCTGGCGGTGATTTTCACGAGCAGCGAGTCGTAAAATGGCGTGATCACCGCGCCCGCGTCCCCCATGCCGCCATCGAGCCGGATGCCGAATCCTTCCGCCGCGCGGAAGGTGAGAATCTTGCCGTAGTTCGGCATGAATTTGTTCTCGGGATCCTCCGTGGTGACCCGGCATTGAACCGCGTAGCCATTGCGCGGAATCGCTTCCTGCGCGGGCAACGAGAGCGGCGCGTCGTGGAGCTGCGCGCCGCTTCCAATCAGGATTTGCGAGCGGACGAGGTCGATGCCGGTGATCTGCTCCGTGACCGTGTGCTCGACCTGAATCCGCGGATTCATCTCGATGAAAAACCAGTCATTCGTGTCGAGATCGAGGAGGAACTCGACGGTGCCCGCGTTGTCGTAGCCGATCTCCTTAGCGATGCGCGCGGAGGCGTCGCACAGCTCCTGCCGCACGCGTTCGTCGAGGTTCACGCTCGGCGCAATCTCGACCACTTTCTGGTGCCGCCGCTGCACGGAGCAGTCGCGCTCGTGGAGATGCAGCACGCCGCCGTGCTTGTCGCCGAGCACCTGCACTTCGATGTGCTTCGCGCGCGGGATGTATTTCTCCAGAAACACTGCCGCATTTCCAAACGCCCGCTCCGCCTCACCCTGCGCTTCGTCCAAAAGCTGATCGAGATCGCCCGCCTTTTGCACCACGCGCATCCCGCGCCCGCCGCCGCCGAAGGCTGCCTTGATGATCAGCGGAAAGCCGATGTTCGCCGCGATCTTCAGCGCTTCCTTCCGATCGCTCACCGGATCCTCCGTGCCCGGCAGCGTGGGAATCTTCAGCTTCTGCGTGAGAGCGCGCGCAGCGACTTTGTCGCCCATCAGCTCGAGCGACGACTTCAGGTTCCCGTTGTAGAACTTGAAGAGCGTACCGCCCGGCTTGAAGAACTCCGTGTAGTCCGTCAGCTGGACGTCCTTCCACGTATCCGTGAACGGATATCCATCTTCGAGCCGCTCCCGCCACTTCTTCCAGACTTCGTTCTCCCAGTTGCCGCCCGCCGTCGCCCCGAGATCCTTCAGCGTTCCGCCGTACCCGAGCTCGAGGGGGCGCATCAGCAGGGGCGAAAGAAGAGGACGCGTGAAGCCGCTCTGCGTCGGATTGAGAAGCTCGTTCGCGCCGCGAATCGCCTCCTCGAACGTCGTCGTCACCGCTTCCGCCTTCACCCCGCGACCTTTCGAGTCGCCGCCCCCGGCGCCGGCGCCGGCGCAACTCCGAACGTCGTCATCGGGCGGAAGGCGATCTCCACCGGCGACTCCCAGCGCTTCGGCAGCGCCGTGGTCGGCAACGCGCCCGCGTCGTTCAGCTCACGACCGATCTCCGTGTTGTTCGCCCGCCGCGCCGCCGCCGCCGCCGCCCGCGCCAGGAACTCCTGCTGCACCTTCTCGTCCACCGCCTCTTCGAGGCGCGTGTTCTCGTCCAGCACCCGCAACAGACGCTGGTACGGCCACGGGATCTCGCTCAGCGCCGAAAGCTCCTCGAGAGCCTCGTCGTTGCTCTGCGGGCCCCGCACGTCGAAGTCCTTCAAAAAGTC
>CAXSDZ010000071.1:0-19116 GCA_964235505.1 uncultured Chthoniobacteraceae bacterium | reverse complement strand
CGGCGCGTCGGCGGTGCCGAGATCAAAGACACCGTTGCCATTCGAGTCCGTGAAATCGAACGTGCCGTCGCCGTCAAGGTCCGCGCCGATGGTCTTCGCAGTGATCTGTGAGAGTGCGGAAACGGCGTTGCGCACGGTGAGCGAGCCCGCCGAGGTGTTTGCGCCGCCGGAGAAGATCGCGGCGATGCGCGTGGCCTGCACATCAGTGATCAAGCCGGAGGGTGCGGGCGCACCGGCTGTGCCGCTCGCGCCGCCGAGGCCAGAAATCAAGCCGCCCATGCCGGTAGCGACGCCATCGACAAAAGCGGTGCCGAATGGCTGCGAGAAGTTGCCTATGTCGCCGGTGATCCGGACGGGCCCAATCGCGCCGCCATTCCCCCCCATCCCTGCGCCGCTGTTCACGTTGAGGGCTGCGCCGCCGCTGCCCGCGCGAATCTCGGCCACAAAAAGCTTCGCCGTCGCGACGACGTCGCCAATCCCTCCGCCCAGGCCGCCAAAGGGGTTCGCCACTGAGTTGCTGACGCCCGCGCCGCCCGCGCCCGCCGCGATGTCCAGCCGCCCGGCCACTCCGCGGATTGCGAAGATGTTCCCGCCGCTGCCGCCGGTGATGCCGCCGTTGCCACCGAAGCCCGAATTGATCCGCACATCGCCGGTCGGGGCGTTGAAGGCGATCCTGGAAACCGCGCCGCCACCGCCGCCGATGCCGCCTTGCGAGCTGGAAGCGGCACCGTTGCCAGAGGTCACTTGGAGAAAGCCGGAACCGAGCTTGTCGGCAAGGAGGACCTGCGAGACCGGCCCGCCACTTCCCGCATTGCCCACAGAAGTGCCGCCGGAGCCCGAGCTCACCTGAACCCCGCCGTCCGGCCCAAAGACGCCGGTGCTCGTCATCCTCACGCGGATGGTCTCGCCGCCTCCCGCGCCTGCTCCGGTCCCCGAGCCTCCATCCCCACTGGAGATGGAGAGCACATCGCTGATTGAGCCGCTGTTGGTGACGGTGACGAGGGAGAGTCTTCCACCCGTGCCGCCCGACCCGATGACATTGGGGCTCCCACTGGTCCCGCCCGCGCCGCCACGAATCGAGGCGGGGCCGGAAAGCGATCCGGCATTGGCCAGGGTGAATCCCTTCACCTCTCCGCCGAAGCCGGCAGGGCCTTGTGCGGAAACTCCGCCACTTCCGCCGCGCACCGCGAGCGTCGCCACTTCCGCCGCGGCGCCGAGCGTGACCCGCGAGGAAAGGACCGCACCGCCCACACCCCCGGCGCTATCGCCGCCAGCCCCATCGCCGCCGGCGATGCGGAGCGTGCCTACGTCGCCCGCAGCGATGGCGACCGTGAGCCCCGAAACAGCGCCGCCCGCGGCCCCAGCGCCACCGTTCCCATCGCCGGCACTGCCGCCGCTGAAGAGCGCCGAGCCATTCAGGATGAGGCCGGTGGAGAAAACGACGGAAGTAAGCGCGCCACCTGCGCCAGCCGTCCCGGAGTCCGTGTCGCCACCCGCCCCGGCGGCTACACTCGTGGCAAGCAACTGTCCGAACGCGAACTTGGAAAGCGTGAGCGCGCCGCCCGCGCCACCCACCCCGGCCCCCTGGGCGGTCCCGCCCGTTCCTCCGCCAGCAGTGAAGGACCCCTCCACGAGCGTCCCCGTGAACGCCGCACCGGTGAAGAGCCCGCCCGCGCCATTGGCCCCCCCGCCGTCGCCACCGTTGCCGGAAACCAGTGAAACGCCGCCATGCACCGTGCGCAGGGTTCCCTTGTTGGCAGAAAAGAGCCCGCCCGCGCCGCCCGCGGCAGCGCCGCCGCCGCCACCACCGTTGCCGGAGGCAAATGCAACCGAGCCGCTCATCGCCGTGGTGAGCGTGAAGGAGGTGCCGGAAAGATCGCCGCCTTTTCCTCCCGGCCCACCCGCTGCGCCGCCATCGCCACCCGCGCCCGCTGCCGCGGTAAATGAGCCGTCCAGCGTGCCAGCGACCGCCTTCGCCGAAAGCAATCCGCCTGCTCCGCCAGCCCCGGTCCCGCTCCCGTCGCCGCCCGCGCCCGCGCGAAATTCGAGGTCATTTGCTGCCGTAATGCCGAGCCCTTGCGCCAGCGAAAGCGTGATGCCCGTGAGAGCCCCGCCATTCCCGCCCGCGCCGGCGACTCCGCTCCCCGCGCCCCCTGCACCAGCGCGGAAAGCCGCGTCGGCGCGCAACGCGTGGATCTTGAAAGTGGAGGCGGAGAATGCGCCGCCCGCGCCGCCATTCGTGCCGCTGCCGCCGGTCGAGGCTCCGCCGGCTCCCGCTTCCGCGGTCAGGTTGCCTTCGAGCGAATTGGTGGAGGAAAAGGCCACGCCGCTCAGCGCCCCGCCCGCGCCGCCCGCACCATTGGCCGCGTCGCCGCCGAGGCCGCCGGAAAGGTTCACGCTGGAATCCGTGAGGCCGAGGGAAAGCGTCAGCTTCGCTGCCGCGCCACCCGCGCCGCCCGCGCCGGTGCCGGTCCCCACGCCGCCATCGCCGGCGAAGAGGGAGATGGCGTCGTCGATGAACGTGCTCGACTGCACACCAATGCCGGTGAGCGCGCCGCCCGCGCCGCCCGCGCCCTGCGTCTGCCCGCCACCGCCGCCCTCGCCAGCCTGGAGGGCGATCGAGCCATCCATCTGCGGCAGCGTGAGCCGGACGAGCGAAATCGCCCCGCCCGCGCCGCCGTCGCCCGTGCGCGCGCCGCCGGTGCCCGTGGCCCCGTTCGCAGTCGAGCCCGCGCCGCCGTCGCCCGCGATGACCGAAAAGCCGGTGAAAGAGTCGATCACCGTGATCCCGGTGATCGCGCCGCCCTTTCCACCCACGCCGCCGACCGGCGCTGCGCCGCCATCGCCGGTGTGGATTTCAGAAGCGCCGCGCGCGAGCGTGACGCTCGAAATCGAGCCCGCGTCGGTGCCATCGGGCTGGCTGAGACCGACCGTGAACACCGTGTCGCCAAAGCTCATCGTGTCGCCGGAAATGGCGTTGCCCGTGACGAGAAACTCCACGCTTGGCGCCGGGCTGGCTGGGCTGAAGAGCGGCTTGCCCAGCTTGATGTTCGCCATCGATCGGCCGGAAAGGATGGTGCCAAACACCGCGCCGGTGGAGGCGATGCCGTCGATGGAGGAAGGCTGGATCGCCACGACGCTTCCAGCCGTGGTGAAATTGCCGCCCGCATCGAGAGCCGTCGCGATGTCGCCGCTAACGTCGGTCTTCAGCCCGCCCACGAAATGGTCGCTCACCGCGAGGCCGGAAATCTCAGTGCGATCAAAGGCGAGGTCGCCGTCGCGATCGGTCAGGAAGACCATCGCCCCGCCCTTCACAACCTGGAAAAGCACCGGGTCGGTGGCGTCGATCCTGTGGTTGTTGTTCAGATCAAAGACGAGCCTGTCGCCCGGCGCGAGCAGCACGGCGGCATCCGCACCGGCAGCGGCCTGCGCATTGGTTTCACTCGCGAGATTTTGCGCGGGGGCGCCGAGCGAGTCGGTCACCACGAGGGCGGAGGATGAGACGAGAAACGCCGCGGCGGGCGCGATGCGGGTTTCGAGGATTTCGATGCGGGCGAGGGTGGTTTTCATGCGGGAGGTGGAGAAGGGTGAGTGGCGGAATACACGGGGAAACCGCTGAGCCGGAGATCGTCGCCGATGCAGTCGTAGCGGACGCTTTCTAGCAGAGGCGATGCCCGCGTCGAGGCCACGCCGCGACCGCCGACGGCGACGTGCGGCCCTCCGCAAAGCAGCGGCGCCACGTAAAAGCAGACTTCATCCACGAGCCGCCGGTCGAAAGCGTCGCCCAGGATGCGCGACCCGCCTTCGATCAGCACGCTCGTGACCGCGTGTTTGCGGCCGAGTTCGCGCAGCACGGCGCGCAGCGATTTGCCGCGGAAGACCAGCGTGCGGTCGCGGTGCGCATCGGTGAAAAGGTGCGCATCTTCCGGCAGCGGATTCTTTCCGCGCGACACGACGACGCGCCACGGCTGCGGTTTGCTTTCAAAGCCCGGCACGCCGCGCAACGTGAGCCGCGGATTGTCCGCGCGCAGGGTGCCGGCGCCGATAAGGATGGCATCGACCCGCGCCCGCAGCCGCATCGCATCGGCGCGCGACGCTTCGCTCGTGAGCCATTGGCCTTCGCCCGGCGGGCGGGAAAGCCGGCCATCCAGCGACATGCCGGCCTTTGCGATGACCCACGGCTCGCGCGCGACGATCCACCTGTTCCAGGCGCGGTTCAGGTCGCGACATTCGGCCTCCAGCACGCCCGCCGCGACCTCGATGCCCGCCGCACGCAGCAGCTCGATGCCGCGCCCGGCGTGCGCCGGATTCGGGTCGGTCGCGCCGAGGACCACCCGCGCAAAACCGCCGCTGATGATCGCCTCCGTGCAAGGCGGCGTGCGGCCATGGGTGGAGCACGGCTCCAGCGTCACATAAAGCGTCGCACCACGCGCGAGCTCCGGCTTGGGCAGGGCAGCGATCGCCTCGATCTCCGCGTGCGGCATCCCGGCCTGGCGATGGAAACCGCGCGCCACGATCCGCCCGCCGCGCACGATCACCGCGCCGACCGCCGGGTTCGGGCTGGTGAGCCCCGCGCCCTTCTCCGCCTCCGCCAAAGCAGCGCGCATGAACTTCTCGTCGTCGATCACGCGCGGACTTTGAATCTGTCGGGCTTTCGCAGTGCAAGCTCAGCAAGCCGCAGCGAGCCGCGGAAATCAGGAAGCGAGAGTTCCGTGGCTCCCAGTTCCGTCTCCTGTCTTCCTGGGTTCCAGATGAAAATCCCCGGTTTGTCCGCCAGCCCACGCTTGCACTTCACCGGCAGAATCCGAAGCTGCGCTTATGGCCCTCAGTCTCCGAGAGAAGCAATCCTTCTACGATCATCTCGCGCAACTTCTTCGCGCCGGGATCCCCTTCCCCTCCGCCGTGGAAAAGCTCGCCACCACCTCGCATGGCTCGCTGCGCAGCGTGCTGAAGCGCCTCCGCGCCGCGCTCGACCGCGGCGACACCGTGGCGGATGCCTTTTCGCGCCTGCGCGAAGTGGGCGACATGGAGCGCACCACCGTCGCCGCGCTCGCGCGCACCGGGCGCATGGATCGCGGTTTGCAGCAGCTTTCCGAATACTTCGGCGCGCTCGATCAGGCGCGGCGGGAGGTGATCAAGCGCAGCACGTATCCGCTCTTCATTCTGCACTTCGGCGTGTTGATCCTGAATGCCCCGCTGCTTTTCTCCGGCGGCGGGCTGCCGGCATATCTGCGGGCGACTGGCTCAGTGCTTTTCTTCGTGTATGGCGCGGCGATCATCGTGGCGCTGCTGGTGCCACTGCTGCGAGATGCCGGCGCCGTGAACTCCACCATGGATCGGCTGCTGCGCACCTTACCAGTGATTGGCGGAATCCGGCGGGCCTTCGCGCTGTCCCGCTTTTGCGGCACCTACGACATGCAGCTCGAGGCTGGGGTGAACGTGATCGACAGCCTGGAAGCCGCGGGGCGCGCCAGCCGCAGCGCGCTCATCCAGCGTGCGGCCAGGCGGGCCGTTTCCTCCGTGCGCGACGGCTCGCAAGTCGGGCCGCTGCTGGCGCAAAGCCGCGCCTTTCCCGAGGAAATGATCCGCTCCTTTCTGGTGGCGGAGGAAACCGGCCAGCTCGACCGCGAGCTGCCGCGGATGACGACGGAATATCTAAAGGAAGGGCTGGGCAAACTCAGCGCCCTTTCCGAATGGGGGCCGCGGCTCATGTATGTCGGCATCCTGATGTATCTCGGGTGGAATGTGGTGATGGGATACAAAGGCTACCTCGATACTGTGACGCGCCAGATCGACTCGCTTTAAGGCATGGGGCGAAGTGGGGAAGGTGAGATGCAAAGACTCACCTTTCGTCATAACACTAGGACCGCGAGGAGATGCAGGCCGATGTTAGTTCGCCCGCCTATCACGCTGCGTTTTTGCGCATTACCCATTTGTCGGCGACAAAGGTGATCGGCGCTCCTTCTTCCCTGGAAAAACGCTCCACGGCAAGGCGCACTCCATCCCAGGAGTAATCATCGCCAAACAGCAGCCCTCCCTCCGCGACGACCTCCCAGAAGTTGCAAAGGTCTTGATAGACATCTTCCTCCTCGTGGCTGGCATCGAGATAGATAAGCTCCGCGGTAATTCCGTAGTAGCGGAACCAAAGCGCCGCGATCGAAGCGGTCTGCGGGTAAGGCACGATCCGCTCTTGCATGCCCTTGTGGCATACATTCGCGAGGAACTGATAATAGACAGACGGATAACCATGCCGGAGCTGCAAACTAAGGTAACGCTCGGGATCATCGTGGTCCGTCCAGAACTCCAGCGCACCCAGCCAGGTATCGATGCACACAATCTGAGTCGGCAGTTCCAGATCGCGGACGGCGGTCGCCATTTCCAAGGCCGAAGCACCTTTCCAAGTGCCAACCTCCACGATCAAGCGAGGCTTGGTTTGCGCGATCAGTTCGCGGAAGGCGGGTGACTCGCCTCCCCACCCATGCGCGTCAAAAGGCAGGGAGCGAAAATCAAATCCGGCGTAAGGATCGACCTTGTGCAGGAGCGACATCACATCCGCCGCCGCGCGCATCCCGCCGCTCGATCCAGACGCGGCGACAATAGGCAAAGGCCGGATGCGCTTGATGCTATAGCCCGCCTTGTAGAGCGCGGTCTTGACCCAGGATTGTATGTTCATTGCGAGTTGATGGGAGCAAGGCGATGCAGCCTGTCGGCTGCCAAAGCGCGTGCGGCCTCCGGCAGCGAGGTTTGCGTGAGACGCTCGCGCACAATTTCCGCTTGCGGCAAGCGGTGGCGGAAGAGCGCCGCGAGGAAAGCGAGGTCTTTCTCGCGACCAGCGACGAGCTTGCTCACGGCGAGATCGTGGGCTCGTCGATGAGGCGGTGGTCTTTCATCTCGCAACCGGCACAGCCTGACCGAAGGTTCCGCAGGGAACAAGCGCGGGGTAGGGCGTCGCAAAGCTACAGAAACACGGGGGTGTCTCGCGCAGCCTCAGCCGCGGAGCATCCACGCCGCGCTCTATTTGATGTCTTCAGTCGAGCCAGCGACGAGCTTGTCCTGCTCATCAAAGACGAGGCGCTGGAGCAGCGTGCCCTTTTCAAACTCTACCCGGTAACGATAGGTGCGCTTGCCGCCTTCTTCACTGCGATCAACCAGGGTCAGGGCGATCAACCGGCCAAAAGACTTCCCTGCCTGCTGGTTCTCTTTCTGTTTCAAGGATTCCACTTTCCACAATTCCGCGGTGTAGTCGTCGGCTCTCATCCTCCCATCGAGCATGTTCTGCAACATGGCGCGGACGTGGGTGGTTACTTGGGTTTCTTTGTCTGGAATGGGTTGGTATTTCCCGGGAACAAAGCGTTCCATGTTGGTGAGCAGCGGCCGGGGAGCTTGGGTGAGCTGGTCGCGGATTTGGGGCATCTCGTAATAATGGCCGCCCTTTGCGAGTTCCGCCGAGAGGCTGAGCTTTACCTCGTCCTCCTGATCGGGAAATGGGAACAGAACAATGTCGCCAGACTTCAAGTCGAAGACATTGGAATACTTGGTGGCGTATTGCCCCTTCTGCAAAGCAGCCCGCAGGATTCTGGCGCCGTTGGCTACCGTGGGTTCGGTAGTCTTCGCCAGCATCTTGTCGAGCGTCCGGGCGCTGTAACCGAACCCCCGGCATTGATTTTCTTGCTCCACCTGTAGCTTCCCATCCTTTGCCCCAATTATCACTGACGCGCCGGTTGGATCAGCCACCAGTATTTTTGCCCGGACGAAGCCCATCTCTCGATGTCCCCGATAGAAGGCGATTGCTTCTTCGACGGTGGCGCACGTTTCCAGCATTGACAGGCTCGAGTTACCCCGAACGTTTGGCAAACTGGTATCTGGCTCCCACGCTTCTTGGTAGCCCGCCACCCAATCGAACGCGAGGCCTTTCGTGTTCAGTCCGCCTTGAGCCCAGCCATCATCGAAACCGACATACATGCAGCCATAATGCTTGTCGTCCGCAGGAACAAACCAAACCCTGGTCTTGGGATTGGACCAATCCTCGTTGTTGCAGAATAGAGTCCGGTCGGCATCGGTGAGCACAAAAATAGTGCAAGCGTAGGCACGCGCGGAAACATAAACGCAGAACAGCGTGGAAAAACTAAATGCTAGCAAAGGGAATTTTCCGAAGGCTTTAAGGTAGTGTTTCATAGTTTTTCGGTTCATCTGTATCCTTACTTGTTATATGCGGCTGGAGAAAACAGCTTGGCCGGAACAGCACTCGCGTAGCAGGATGGTGGACTTCCAACGATAACAATTCTCACTCCACACCCCCCCGCACTGCCTTTACTTGGATCTGCGGGGAGACGTAGCCTTGATACTCATTTCGCTCTATCTCAAAAGCGATGTCCCACGGTTGCGGCGGGAGCTTTTGCGCGGCGGAGTTGAACCAGATGGCGCGGGAGTCGTCGCCGTCCTGTCTAAGTGTTAGGAGCAGGTGCTTTTCTTTCAAGACGCGCGGTTCGCAGGCGAGGGAAACGGCGCGGGCAAAGAAGAGCGGGGCGGGGTTGCCCATGCCAAAGGGGGCGAGTGAGTCCATCTGCGCAAGGAGCGGAAAGGCGATGTTGGCGAGGCGCAGCTCGGCGTCGAGGCGGAGGCGGGGCTGGAGTTGCTCTTCGGAAAGCTGTTCGCGGGCGCAGGCGCGGAAGGCATCGCGGAACTCGGCGAAGCGGTCCTGACGCATCGAAAGGCCGGCGGCCATTTCGTGGCCACCGTGTTTCTCGAGCAGATGTCCGCAGCAGGCGAGGGCTTCGACCATTGAGAGGCCGGGGATGGAGCGGGCGCTGCCTTTGCCCAGGCCGTGCTCGTCGAAGCCGATGACAAGCGCGGGGCGGTGGTGACGCCGGGAAAGGCGCGACGCGACGATGCCGACGACACCGGGATGCCAGCCCGTCGCGCCGACCACGATGGCGGCGTCGCGCGCGGGCTGGAACCATTCGGCGAGCTGGGCTTCAGCTTCGGTGTGGACGCGGTCCTCCACGGCGCGGCGGTCGGTGTTGTGGGCGTTCAGGATTGCGGCAAGCTCGCGCGCGCGGTCGGGTGAGTCCGTAAGCATCAGCTCCAGCGCGGTCTCCGCGCTGTCGAGCCGGCCGGCGGCATTCATGCGCGGGCCGAGCTTGAAGCCGACATCGGCTGCGCAGAGCGGCGGTCGGGCGGCGGCGACCTCCACCAGCGCGCGGATCCCGGCCCAGCGCGTGCCTCCGATCTGCACGAGGCCGCGCTTCACCAGCGCGCGGTTTTCGCCTTCGAGCGGGACGAGGTCGGCCACGGTGCCGAGCGCGATGAAGTCGAGGTATGCGCGGAGCTGAAACTTCTCCAGCGGGCGCTTTTTCAGCAGGGCGTGGATGGTTTTGAAGACGATGCCGACGCTGCAAAGGTAGCGGAAATCCGGGCCGAGCTTCGGGTTCACCAGCGCGACGCAGGGCGGCAGTTCGCCGGGCTTCGGCTCGTGGTGATCGAGCACGAGCACGTCCACGCCATCCGCTTGCAGCTTGGCGATTTCCGCGACGGAGGCGGTGCCGCAATCGATCGCGATAAGAAGCTGCGGCGCGTGCGTGGCGACGCAGCGCGCGACGCCATCCGCGCTGAGGCCGTAGCCTTCATCCATCCGCAAAGGCAGGAAACATCGGGGTTCCGCGCCGAGCGCACGCAGGATGCGGGCGAAAAGCGCGAGCGAGGTGACGCCGTCCACGTCGTAGTCGCCGTAGAGCACGATGCGCTCGCGGCGGTCAAGCGCCGCGAGAATGCGGTCGATCGCCGCCGCCATATTTGGCAGGAGGAACGGATCGCTGAGGTGCTTGAGCTGCGGATTGAGGAAGCGCTCCGCCGCTTCCACATCACAGTGCCCGCGCCGGCAGAGCAGCTCGGCAACGAACTCTGGCACACCGAGCTTTTCCGTGAGCAGGCGGCAGACTTCCGCGTCCGCCACTTCGGGGAGAATCCAACGCATCTCAGCGGGAGGCTTTACCACGAAGGCACAAAGAACACGAAGAAAGGCAAGGGCGCTGGCGGCTTACGAAGTGGCGGCATACACCATACATTGCGCATGCAACACGAGGCGCTCTCAACTCCAACATTCTTCGTGTTCTTCGTGGTTTAAAAACCCGTCACGCCGCCACCGCGAGGCGGCGGAGCTTTTCCACGATCTTCGGCAGGACTTCGAGTGTCTTGGCCACTTCAGCCTTCGTGTTGAAGCGCGAGAAGGAGAAGCGCAGCGAGGAGCGGGCGCGGTCGTCGGAAAAGCCCATCGCCTTCAGCACGTGCGAGGGGTGAAGCGACCCGGCGGTGCAGGCGCTGCCGGCGGAGCAGCAGATGCCGGCTTGATCCAGCAGCATCAGCACGGCTTCGGAATCGATGCCGTCGAAGGCGAGATTCGCAGTATTTGGCAGGCGGTGCTCGCGGTCGCCGTTCACCTGCACGCCGCCGATGCAGTCGAGCACGCCGGCTTCAAATTTGTCGCGCAGGCCGCGCACTTCCACCCCTTCGTGCGGGAGGTATTCGCCCGCGATCTCGCACGCTTTTCCCAGCGCCACGATGGAGGCGACGTTCTGCGTGCCGGCGCGTTTTCCGCCCTCCTGGCTGCCGCCGATCATGAACGGGTGGAACTTCGTGCGCCGGTTCACGTAAAGCACTCCGACACCTTTCGGGCAGTGCAGCTTGTGGCCGGAAAGGGAAAGGAAATTGATCTTCGCATCGCGCAGGGCGAGCGGGATTTTGCCGATCGCCTGCACGGCGTCGGTATGGAAAAGCGCGCCTTTTGCGCGGACGACATCGGCGATTTCCGGGATGGGAAAAAGCACGCCGGTTTCGTTGTTCGCCCACATCACGGAGACGATCGCGGTGTCGGAGCGGACGGCGCGCTCGAGCTCATTCACATCGACCTGCCCGCGCTCATCCACGCCGAGCCAGGTGATCTCGTAGCCGCGCTTCGCCAGCGCTTCGCAGGTTTTCACCGTCGCCGAGTGCTCCACGCGCGTGGTCACGATGTGCTGCCGGTCGCGATCCATGAGCAGCGCGGAGTGGATCGCGGCATTGCTGGATTCCGTGCCGCAGCTTGTGAAGAGGATCTCGCCCGGCTCGCACCCGAGCAGCGCGGCGACCCGCTCGCGCGCGAGGTCGAGCGCCTTTCCCACGCGCTGCCCGAAGCCGTAGGGGCTGGAGGGATTGCCGTAGAGCTCGGTGAGAAACGGCATCATCTCCTCGACGACGGCGGGGTCCACGCGCGTGGTCGCGTTGTTGTCGAGATAGATGAGGTCGTGCGCTTGCATGGCTTTTTGAAAAGGGCGCGGACGATACCGCACCGCATCCTGCGCCGCCAACGGAAGATTGTGTCTTACGGCGCAGCGATCCTCGCGGCCTGTCCCTCACACCACCTCCACCACCAGCGCCGTCGTGTTATCCCGGCCGGAGCGCTCCACCGCAGCCCGCACCAGGCGCTGCGCGGGATTCAGGCTGGCCTCCGCAGCGTCGGGGATGCGCAGCAGGTCCAGCATGCTCTGGTCGTAGAGCCCATCGACCACGCCGTCGCTGCAGAGCAGGAAAAGATCGCCCGGTTCGTAAGCGACGGAGCCGACCTGCGGATCGACGAATTGATGCCCGGCACCGAGCGCTTTTTGCAGGCTGGTGCGCGCCGGATGCGTGCGCGCTTCGCGCTCGTTCAGCTTCCCGTGGCGGTAGAGCCAGCCGACGTGCGTGTCGTCTTCCGAGAGCTGTTTGATCCCGCCGCCCCGCGCCGGCAGATAGTAGATGCGGCTGTCGCCGATGTGGCCGAAGTGCATCCAGCCCGGGGTGAACCAGCAAAGGCTCAGCGTCGCGCCCATCCCCGCGCAGTCTTCATCCGAAGAGCCGAGATACATCAGCGCGCGATGGATCTGATCGAAAAGCTCCGTGAGCACATCGGTGATCCCTGCGTTCAGGCCGGTGGCGGATTGCTTGAAAGCGCGAGGCAGCAGGCGCGTGATCTTGTCCACGGTGATGTGGCTGGCAAACTCCCCGGCCTTCGCGCCGCCCATCCCATCGCTCACGGCAAAGGCGAAGTCCCCATCGCCCAGCAACGCGTCGCCGATCTTGCCGAGGTAGTGGAGCTCTTGCGCGTCGAAGCGCAGGCCGAGGAAGGAGTCCTCGTTGTTGCGCCGCACTTTGCCACAGTCGCTCAGGCCGGACCAGCGGAGGCCGCGCGGGGTGGAAAGTTGGGGGGAGCGCTCCATCTCAAGCGGCAGTTTCGGGATCGGGCAGCAGGGTCGCAAACTCGAAGTCGATGAGGCAAAAGCGGCCGTCGCTTTGGCGATAGGTGACGTTCCGCATTTCCGGGTCATCGTGCCGCACACCATACGCCGCGAGTTCACCGAAGAGTTCGAGCGTGCGCTCGGCATCGAGGTGCTCCACCCGGGTGCCGCAGCTCGTCGTCACGATGCGCAATTGCTCGGGATACGCCTCCAGCAGCCGCGGCACAAAGGGGCAGCCTCGCGCTTCCAAATGCCGCAGCACCCGCACCTCATTTGCGAAGCGCTCCTCCGCCTGCGGACCGCGGAAGGTCTTATGCACCCGGCCATCGAAAGTAATCCGCACCGTCGCCCGGAGAGTGTCTTTCACTTGGAGCATGAGGCGAGGAAGATGCCGCATGCGCGAGGCAGGGCAATGCGTTCCTACCCGCCAGTGCGGAACCGGCTCTTTTTAACCGCGGATGACGCGGATGGCACAGATGGTTCCGAGGCGCTGCGTGCCGGAGAGATGTGCTGCTTCAAACGCTGAGGACTATCGGCAGAGATGACAACCTGTGCTGTAGCCGCCGTCCTTTCTGCGGTCTCCTTCTTCTCTGCGTCTCTGCGTTTTAGAAAATCATCCCGGTATCCATAGAGAGCGCCTGGTTAGCTGACTCACCCGGCCTTTGCCCCATCCGTTCCATCCGCGTCATCCGCGGTTAAAAAAACTCCCCCTGCTCCGTCTCGCAGGGCGGAATTTCCAGCGCCAAAGTGAAAACATGGTGTGCCCCACGGAAAGGATTGTCGGCGGCACCTGCGGTCTGGCATTTTTCCTGCCTCGCAAATCTGGCACCCGATCTGCTCAAATCTGCGACGCGCCAAAACACGGGCATTTAGCCCAAAAAAACGCAACCCCAGCGGTCTATATTGGCGCAGACTGCTCAGAAATAGACACCACACCACCACACACCGATGGCGAAGTTCAAATTGGAATACATCTGGCTCGACGGCTACGAGCCCGTGCCGAATCTCCGCGGCAAAACCCAGGTCAAAGACTTTGACGCGTTTCCCACGCTGGAAGAGTTGCCGATGTGGGGCTTCGACGGCTCCTCGACCCGCCAGGCCGAGGGGAAAAGCTCGGACTGCCTGCTGAAGCCAGTGGCAGTTTTCCCCGATCCGACCAAGGAAAACGGCGCGCTCGTCATGTGCGAGGTGATGCTCCCGGACGGCTCCCCGCATCCCTCGAACTCCCGCGCGACGATCATCGACGATCCCGACACGTGGTTTGGCTTCGAGCAGGAATACTTTCTTTACAAAGACAACGTGCCGCTCGGCTTCCCATCGGGTGGCGGCTTTCCCGCGCCGCAGGGCGAATACTACACGGGCGTCGGCTACAAGAACGTGGGCGACGTGGCGCGCGAAATCGTGGACGAGCACCTCGATCTTTGTCTTGAAGCGGGCATCAACCACGAAGGCATCAATGCCGAAGTGGCGAAAGGCCAGTGGGAGTTTCAAATCTTCGGCAAAGGCTCGAAGACCGCGGCTGATCAAGTGTGGATGGCGCGCTATCTCCTGCTCCGCCTCACCGAGAAATACGGCGTCGATGTGAACTGGCACTGCAAGCCGCTGGGCAAGGACGTGGACTGGAACGGCTCCGGCATGCACACGAACTTCTCGACCAAATACATGCGCGAAACCGGCGGAAAGGAATACTTCGAGAAGCTGATGGCGGCGTTCGACAAGTATAAGAACGAGCACATCGCGGTGTATGGCCCGGACAACCATCTGCGCCTCACCGGCCTGCACGAGACGCAGTCGATTGATAAGTTCAACTACGGCATCGCCAATCGCGGCGCGTCGGTGCGCGTGCCGCATTCCTTTGTGAACAACGGCTACATGGGCTACCTCGAAGATCGCCGCCCGAACTCGCAGGGCGACCCTTACAAGATCGCCAGCCGCGTGCTGCAGACGATCGCGACGGTGCCGACGGGTGGCGGGAAGTAGGCTTCACCACAACTAACACTCGGAACTAACTAACACGCCGCCCTGCGCACAGCGGGGCGGCGTGTTTTTTGTTAGCTCGGGGGCAGGGTCATCGGCGCAAAGTAGTCCACGACTTGCGTCGGCACCGCGTCTTTGCCGATGGAAGTGGCGGCAACGTTGCGCACCGCCAGACGCTCTCAGAAATTCTGCCCACCGCAGCATTTCGATAAGCGGTGAACCAACCAACACGCGCACTGGCTTATCCCACAATCTCATCGCTCGCCACCAGCCCATCGCGCACGCGGATGATCCGCCGCGCGTGCCGTGCGACTTCCTCTTCGTGCGTCACCACCAGCAGCGTGTTGCCGCGTTCATTGAGCCGCTCGAAAAGCTCGAGAATTTCGTCGCCCGTCCGGGTGTCGAGATTCCCCGTGGGCTCGTCCGCAAGCAGGATGGATGGGCTATTTACCAGCGCCCGTGCAATGGCGACGCGCTGCCGCTGGCCGCCGGACATTTCATTCGGCCGGTGATGCACGCGGTCGCCGAGCCCCACGGATTCCAGCGCCGCCAGGGCGACTTCGCGGCGCTCGTCGAGATCCATTGCGGCATACACCAGCGGCAGCTCCACATTTCGCAAGGCGCTGGAGCGGGCTAGCAGATTGAAGGTTTGGAACACAAAGCCGATCTCGCGATTGCGGATGTCGGCGAGTTCGTTGTCGTCCATCTCGCCGACGCTGTGGCCATTCAGCTCATAGATGCCCGAACTCGGGGTATCGAGGCAGCCAAGCACGTTCATCAGCGTCGATTTGCCCGAGCCGCTCGGCCCCATGATCGCGACGTATTCGCCGCGCTCCACGCTTAGCGAGACGCCGCGCAGCGCATGCACCGTTTCGCTCCCCATCTCGTAAGAGCGGCAGATGGCATCGAGGCGGATGAGGCTCATTTGTGGAAGAGGGAAAACGTCCAATGCTCAACGCTCAACGTCCAAGTCGAAGCAGCCGCCCCGCGCCGCAGCTCCTTGGACGTTGGAAGTTGAGCGTTGAGCGTTAAGCCCGCCGCAGGCGACGCCCCGCACCCGCTCCACGCCGCGCCTCCCGTCATGGCTTCGCATCCTTCCCGGGCACGCCACTTCCGCCCTTCCCAGCCTCCGCCCCCGCCGTCACCTTCTTCCCATCCTCCAGATCCTTGCTCACCGCCTTGTAGCCGCCGGTGATGATCTGCTGGCCTTCGCTCAGCCCCTCCGCGATTTCAAAGAAGTCGCTGTCGCTGATCCCCGTCTTCACCGCGATCATCTTCGCGTGGTCACCCTCCAGCGCGAAGACCACCTCCGCCGGCTTCACCGGCGCGGGCGCTTTCCCCTCCGGCGGACGCCCCGCCGCGACCGCGTCGCCGCCGCTTTCCGCCGCGGCTTTCGCGACCGCGCCACCCGCTCCCGGCAGCCGTGTCGTCACGCTTCCGATCGGCACCGCGAGCACCCCCGTGCGCGAGCGCGTCTCGATCTCCGCCGTCACCGACATGCCCGGCCGGAACGCCTCCCGATCCAGCACCCGGATGCGCACTTCAAACTTCGGCGCCTCCTGATTCGCTGATCCGCTGCTGCTGAGCGGATTTGCCGACGAGCCCTTCGAGGCATTCGCAATCGCGGTCACCGTCCCCTTGAACTTCCGGTCCTTGAACGCATCCACCTCGATCCGCGCCGTCTGCCCTTCCTGGATCAGCACGACGTCGATCTCGCCGATGTCCACGCGCGCCTCCATCTCGTCGAGCCGGCCCACCGTCATCATCTCCGTGCCCATGTTAAAGGAAGTGCCCAGCACCCGCTCGCCGAGCTGCGACTTGAGCTTCGTGATCGTCCCATCGATCGGCGAAGCGATCGTCGTTTTCGCCAAATCGTCGTTCGCCTTGTCCATCGCGAAGCGCGCCTGATCCGCCTGGTGCAGCGAATTCTCCAGCCGCAGCCCCGCCACTTCATACAGCGTCTTCACTTCATTGAAGACGCTCGCCGAGATCAGCTTGCCCTTGAAGAGCTCCTCGTTGCGTCTGAAATCCGCGGCCGCTTTTTCAAGCTCCGCCTTGGCCTGGCTGCGGTTGCCCAGCGCCGCTTTGAAACTGGCCTCCGCGGAGTTTTTGCTCGCCTGGTAATTATCCGGTTTGATCTGCACCAGCACGTCGCCCTTCTTCACCTCCTGCCCTTCCTTCACCGGCAGCGCGATGATTTCTCCCGCGACCTCTGGCGAGATCATCACCTGCGTCACCGGCTGGATGCGGCCATTCGCCACCACGGTTTCAGTCAGATCGCGCCGCCCGACTTTCTCCACCTGCACCGCAACCACCTCCGCCGGCTTGTGCAGGAGCTTCCACGCCAGCCCGCCACCGATGGCGAGCAAGAGCACAGCCGCGATGAGCAGCTTTCTGCGGCGGCGCTTTTTGGGCTTGGGCATGCAGGGGGAAAAGGCGGGCGCCGTTTGTGGCAGGACACGCCGGGCTGCGCAAATCATCTGTGCCGGAGGGTGTGCGCAGAATGACGTTGCGAGGCGGGGAGCCTAGCTGTCCAGTGCCCCACTCCAGAAGTGCGAAGAACGACTCGCTCCCGGTGCTGGCTGGTTCCTTGGGACTGTCCAACGTGGAAAGTGACGAGCCTTCCCCCAGCAACCTTTCCCCTTCCGACCCCTATGCTTTTCCCCATGATGCAATTCCGCCTCGCACCTCGTTTCTTCTCCTCTGCCGGCAGCGGTTTCCCCGAAGCCTTGCGCTTGCCGCGACAGCTCGGAGTTGGCCGTGCCTCGCCGCTTGCCCTGCTGCTCGCGTGTTTCTGGCTCGCCTGCCATGCCGCCGCGCAGGCGCAGACGGTCGCCACGCCCGTTCTCAGCGTCAACGGCGGCGAATGGACGACTCAGCAAACCGTCACCGTCACCTGCGCCACTCCGGGCGCCACGCTGCGCTTCACAGAGGATGGCACGGATCCGGCGGAGGGCGGCAGCAACTCGGTCATCGTCGCAAATGGCGGCACGCTGCTGGTTCCCGCGCCTTGCACGCTGAAGGTGCGCGGGTTCCTTGCGGGGTCGAGCCCCAGCGCCATCAAGGCAGCCGACTTCAAGATCACTGGTCAGGTAGTGTGCGGCACCACTCATACTCTGGTCCTGCGGACGGATGGGACCGTTTGGAGCTTTGGACAAAATGATTCTGGCCAGCTTGGTATCGGCAGCACTTCGGCCAGCGCCAGCGCTTCGCCAGTGCAGGTGCAGGTGCAGGCCCAAGTTCTTGGCAACGTCATCGCCGTGGCTGCTGGCAACAAGCACAGTTTGGCGCTCAAGAGCGACGGCACCGTCTGGAGTTGGGGCAGAATAGCGTTGGCCAGCTCGGTCTAGGGATGACTGGCACCAAGACCACGCCGACTCAAATCACCACCCTTTCAGGCATGACAGCCATAGCGGCTGGGCTCAACCACAGCCTCGCCGTAAAAGGCGACGGTCGTGTCTATTCCTTTGGATCGAATAACGGCGGACAGCTCGGAGTTGCCAACACCGGGCAGACCGCTGGCAACGGCTATACACCCATCCTCATCAACGGCCTCACGAACATCGCAGCCGTAGCAGGCGGCACTGTGCATAGCCTTGCTCTCACCCGCGTTGGAACGGTCTACTCCTTTGGAACCAATTCTTATGGTCAACTCGGCAACAGCACCGCGACTTCGTATACACCAATTCTCGTGTCAGGACTTAGCAACGTCACCGCCATCGCCGCCGGTGGCGGTCACAGCTTGGCGTTGACCACGGCCGCGTCGGGCGGAAAGGTTTACGGTTTTGGGGCCAACAATCTGGGGCAACTTGCACTTGCAGGCACCGGCAACCGAAACGTGCCCACGCAGATTACTTCGCTGCCCGCCTGCATCGCCATCGCTGCTGCTAGCAACAGCAGCGAAGCGCTCCAGTCCGATGGCACCATCAAAGCCTTTGGGCAAAACACCATGGGACAGCTTGGGCTTGGTGATAAGAACGGGAGGACGACACCGGCCAGCGTGATAGGGACAGGCCCAGTGATGGCATTGGCCTTGGGCCCAAATCACAGCGTCGCCGTTTCTACGCGTGGAAATGTGCTGGCAGCGGGCGATAACGCCTATGGGCAACTCGGCACGGGACCTCTCGCTCAGCAGAGCACGCCGATCCCCGTCAGCAGTCTCTCCAATATTGCCGCCATTTCCGCGGCATCCGTTCACAGCCTCGCCCTTCAGGACGATGGCACGGTGCTTGGATTTGGCGATGGCACTTATGCTCGTCTGGGGGTGGCTGGTCTGGAGAATCTGCTTCCTGTTCCGATTGCTGGCTTTGAACCGTCCTTGAGCATCGCCGCCGGCTATTATTCCAGCTTCGCCACGCGTGCGAGCGATGGAGCCGTTTATGGCGTGGGTCGCAACTTGGGATATGCGCTCGGGGCCGAGATATACGTGCCGGTGACCACACCCGTCCGTGCAGGCGACACAAGCCTGAGCCTGGTTCGAGCGGTGGCATCCGGCCGGCAGCACACCCTTGTCCTCAAGTCAGATCGGACAATCGGCGCCTTTGGAAATAATTCCGATGGCCAGCTTGGCGATAATTCCACGACCTCCAGCACAAGCCCCGTCACAGTTGTCTACTCGAATGGAGGCGCCTTGATTCCACTCGGATCGGTCACCGCGGTCTATGCCGACGATTACCACAGCATGGCGCTCAAGAGCGACGGCAGCCTGTGGAGGTGGGGAAGTGGCCAAAATAGCTCCACGTCGGTCGCCACCCAGATGAGTGGAATCGGCAGCGTAAGCGCCGCAGCCACCGGAAAGTATCATTCTCTAGCCGTTTCAAGCGGGCAGGTGTGGGCTTTTGACGGAAATTCCAGTGGCCATCTCGGCAACGGCACCACCACCGACAGCACG
>CAXSDZ010000070.1:7568-19734 GCA_964235505.1 uncultured Chthoniobacteraceae bacterium | reverse complement strand
AGGATTGTCGAGCCGCACCGTCGGCAGCAGCGCCTCGGCCAGCGCGCGGTCCATCGCCTCGGCCGGCTGGTTCGCCACCATCCCCGTGCGGCCGGGATTGGCCCGCGGCGTGAAGCCGTCGAACACGGTCGTCACGGTGAAGCTGCCGACCTTGAAGCGGTAGAAGCCCGGCGCCTGCGCCATGTCATGGCCATGGTGCGCGGCGGGCGCAAAAACGCGCGGCGCGACCGTGGCCACCACGCTCGCCAGCCACGCCGCCAGTGTGCCGAGCGAGACCAGCGTGTTCATGTCCGCGGCGTCGTGGCGCGCTGCTTTCCACGCGCCGGAGAAGAACTCGCGCCCGGCCCAAAACAGCACGGGTGTGGTGAGCGCGAACTCCAGCCAAGCGCGACCTGGGAAGTCCAAAAACGACGCGAGTGGCGGGATCAAATGCCCGCCCATCGCGAGCAGCACGACCGGTGCGGAAAGAGCCGTGGAGAAAATCAGACGCGCCTTTTGCCGGCGGTATTCCCGGTCTCGCGCAGCGGCTTCCGCAGCGGGCGGCTCTTCGCCGGGCGCGCTTGCGGAGGCGGCGCTTTCCGTCTCCGGCAGCAGCGCATCGTAGCCTGCGCTCCGCACCGCTTCGCGCAGCGCCGCCGGGTTTGTCGCCTGCGGATCGTAGAAAACGGTGGCGCGCGTGGTGGCAAAGTTCACGCCGGCTTCACGCACGCCCGGCACCGCGCGCAGCGCCTTTTCCACCCGCGCGGCACAGCCTGCGCAGCTCATGCCGAGCAGCGGCAGTTCGGCGCGGTGCGACTCGCTCGGCAGGGTGGAAGACATGGTGCCGGCACCTTCGCACATGCGCCGGGTCAGCGCGCCTCCAGACGCTCGACGACGATCTTCTTCTCGTCCGCGCCATCCTCCCACGCGACGACCGCGCCGCCATTCGGCAGCGTTGCCGCGGATGCAAAGGCACCGTGTTCCGACAGTGTCACCGGCTTTGCTCTGCCGCGCTGGAGCATGAGCTTCGGCCCCTCCTGCCACACGAATGAAGCGCCGCCTTTCTCCGCGAGCACGATCGGCTGCGCGCCAGTTTGCGAAAGCATCGCCTCGGGCGCCGCGCCCTTTGCCGGAGCTGAAAACGCTGACTTCTCGCGGCGCCACGTGGTCAGCAGATCGCCCGCTGTGAAGGCAAGCGCGCCTCCATCCATCGGGCAGCCGTCCAGCTTCCACGTGCCGCTGCCGAGCTTTTGCGCCGCGCCGAAACTCCCGCCGCCATCGCCACTCATCGCCACATACATGTCGCGTGATCCGCCGAGCCAGTTGCGCCACATCACCGCGATCTCGCCGCGCGGAGAAATGGCGGCACTCGGGTGGCAGCACTCGCAGATATGGCCATCCGGCGAGCGGTAAGCGCGCGTGTTCCCGCCCCACGAAACGCCACCGTCCCGCGACACCGCGCTCCAGAGTTCCGTGCCGCCGCTGCGGAGATCAAGCCACGTGAGCACCGCGAGGCCCCTGCCGTCGCCGGCCATCGCGTGCAGCCCTTCGCGCGCGCACTTCGGCACGGTGTTAATTGTTGCCGCTTTCGACCACTTCGCGCCGCCATCGGCGGAATTCCACGCGAAAAGGTCACCGCTTTCGTGAGAAATCGCGCTCACCGCGAGGATGCGATCGGTCGCCGTGATCCGCGGCCCGCGGCGCATGCCGAGCGCGAGTTTCGGCAGCGCAGCGATTTGCACCGGCTTGGAAAAAGTGCGCCCGCCGTCGTTGGAAACGGTGTGATAAATCGCCGTGCCTTTCCCAAACGCCACCTGCACGCGCCCATCCGGCGAGGCGGCGATCTGCGGCTGCATCACGCCCCGCATTTCTGGCGGGAGGATTTCAATCGGTGCGCCGAGAGCACCGGAAGAAAGCGCGCAAGCGAGCGCAACTATGACCAGAGGTGTGAGGCGAGGTTTCACAGCGGAAAAGTAGCGGCATCAAGCCGAAGCAACGCAAGGAATTCATTCTGGCGAAGAGCAGGATGCGCTGCGCTGCGTCTCCCGCGAAGACGCCCCGTTCATGCTAACGCCATGTCTTTCCGCGCGATCGTCGATCCGCAGCTGAGCGGCGTGCATTCGGCGCCGCGAAGCTCACGGAGAGTCTTTTCCCGCCGGTGCGGAGAGCTTCATCTGCACCAGCTTGGTCCACTCCGCGTTGCCCTGCGTGCGCGCGGCGGTGAGGGCGGCGTCGGCGGCTTTGGAAAGCGAGCGGCCACCGGCAGACTGCGCCTTTTGCAGCGTGTCGCCGAAGCGCAGCAGCGCATCCGCCCAGGCTTGCGCGCGGGGATCGACCCGGGTCCGCAGCACGCGCAGGTAGCTGACTTCTTCAGCGACCTTTTCGCGCGGCGTCTTGAAGGCTTCGGGATTCGGCGCGCGGAAGGCGCGCATCACAGCGGTGGCGTGGCGGTCGATCGCGTCGGTCGAGCCGCCGAGGCTGATCTGCGTGCGCTCGCCAGTTCCCCAGTCCAACAGCACGCGCGCGCTGAGGTGATTTGGCGCTTCGGCCAACACGCGCTGGAGCGTGGTCTGCACGCCCTGGCCTTGCAGCAGGCCTTCCGCACGCGCGACGCCGACGCCGATGAGCGTGCGCTGCACCGAGCCAAAAAGCTCCACCACTCCCGCCGTGTGCGGGTCGAGCTTGGTGAGCGCGAGCAGGCCGGCGTCGTTGTATTGGCTCACCGTGAAAACCTGCGTGCCCACAAAGGCGTTGATCCCTTCGGCCAGAAGATAGTCCGACACCTGCTCGCGATTTTTCTCCGGCACCGCGACCCGCCCCATGCGAGCGCGCGCGGCACCCCCAAGCCTCGCCGCGATGCCACCGACGGCGCCGATCGAGCCGTCGGGTTTTAGCTCGCCGAGCGGCGCGTAACCCGGCTCCGGCTCCCAATCGCGCAGCATGGAATCGAGGAGCAGCGCGCAGGCGAGCGAGGCGGGCTGCACTTCGGCGGGCGCGGGTTTTTCGCTGAAGCTGAGCTCGATGCGCTGCCCCTGCGGCCATCCGCGGTGCAGTGTGCGGACGCTGGCCGCGAGATTGCTGAGTGCCGGGCGCGAGAGCGGACCGAGGAAACGATCGAACGCCAGCTCGGCGCTCGCGACGGGGGTGGCGGTGCCGGTGATTTGCGTGGCCTGCGGGACGGTGCCTGCGCCCGGCACCTGGATGAAAAGCACGGTGTGGATCGCGCTTTTCGCGCGCTTCAGCGGGATCGGCGGCGCATCCGCAGGGCCGCGCACCGAGGGCGGCGCATCCTCTGCGGGATCGGAAAGCAGCGGATCGGCGGCGTGCAGCGGGGGAAAAGCGAACGCCATCGCCAGAAGACACGCGAGGGGGAGCGCAAGCCGCCTGCCCCGGGGGAAAGCAGAAGCCGCAAGAAAGGGAATCATGTGGAAGAAGCGGGCTGAGGCTCAGGCTAAGGACGGCGGCTCGGTCGCACAAGTGGCAGAGCCCATTTCCAAATCCGCTCGGCGCGAGTTCTCAAGCTCCGCGCGTCGCACTTCCTCCACTGCTCACCGCGCCTGCGCTGCCGGGCTTTTCGCGTGCGCGGCTGGCGGAGGCGGCCAGTGCGCCTGCCGCTGACGACTGCGGACATGCTTCGCAGCGGCTCCGATCAGCAGTGCCAATGCGATGGCGGCGACGAGCAGGACTTCATCCCGCGTCATCCTCATGGCGCGAGGATGGTAAGAGTTTGTGTCGCGCGGGAAAATCTTCTCGGGTCTGTCATGAGGAAAGCTGGCTGGTGCTGCGGTTTCTCGTTTTGCGTGTCGCAGCCAGGATTGAGTCCGGCGGGCGCAGGGGCGCTTGTGCTACTTCTGCGGGACGACGGCGAGGTAGTTGCGCACGTCCTTCCCTTCGCGGAGGTAAAAAGGCGTGCTGCCATCGCTGCGCCGCACCCACAGGCCGCTGGAAGAGCCGCCGTCCAGATTCAACGCGCGCGCGATTTTCACACCGGGAAGCAGCTCCGGCGACCCGAGGATTTCCGCCATCTCGGCGAGCGTGACCCAGCGGCAGACGAGCACGCCGGCATGCCCCGCGCCATCGCTGAAGACCACCGTGCGCGCTGCCGTGCGCGCGGTGTTCAGGCCGGGCACGGGCTTGCCGCCATCGAGGAGAAACGGCCCGGCTTGCAGCGCTTCGCGCGCCGTGGAAGCCTTTGTCCACTCGCTCGCGCGCAGCAGGGACACGCGTCGTCCGCTCGCGGTCACGATCCCGCTCAGCAGCTTCGCGCGTTCAAAGGAGTGCAGCGGCTGCCCGCCGGAAACGACGGGTCCCAGCGGCTGGCGATCCGGGTGGAAATAGCCGCCGTTCACCGCTGCTCCGACCCCGTGCGCCTGCGCCGCCTGGCCGAGATCGAGCGTGCCGTCGGGATTGTCGATCACTGCCAGCGTGTGCGTTTTGGTGTTGAACGAAACGATGTGCAGCTCCGCGCTCGCACGATCCTGCGCGACCTGCACCCGCGTGAACTCCACGCCCGCCGCAGCGTCATCCCGCTCACGCGTGGTGACACTCCAATCCGCCGCCGCGAGCAGAGGAAAAGCGAGCAGCAGCGCGAAAACAAGAGGTGCCTTTTTCATGCGGCGGATGTTGTGGGGAAAGTGCGTCACGCGACGAGCTTCGTCGCATCGCCACGGATTTCGATCGTCGCGTGTTTCGCGCTCGCCATCGGCAAAGAGTGCGGTTCCCTAGGCAAATGCGGTTCCCGTCCTTGTTCTCCCTTGTCCTGCTCGCAGCGGCTGTGCAGGCCCGGGCAGCGGCAGGATGCCGCAGGCGATCGGCCTCCGCTCCGGGCTGCTGCCACCGAATACCCATGGGCGCCTCGTCGCACGCACGATGCGGCCGCGCTTTCTCACCATCCATGCCACGGAAAATCCCGGCGGCACTGCGGCGCAGCACGCGCGCCTGCTGCTCGGCTCCGGCAAGCGCAGCAAAAACAATCCGCGCTTTGGCCGCTCGGGCTGGGTGGTGTGGCACTACACAGTGGACGATCGCGAGACGTGGCAGCACCTGCTGCCCACGGAGCAGGGCGACCACGCGGACTATGGCGGCACGGGCGACACCGCCAGCATCGGCATCGAGATTTGTGAGTTCCGCGACCCGGCGCGGCAGGCGTCTGCGATCGATCGCGCGGCGCGCCTGGCTGCGGTGCTGGCGGATCGCTACGGCATCCCCACGCGCAACATCGTGCCGCACCAGCACTGGCCGCGCTGGGATTTCCCGCATGGGAAGCCGTGCCCGCGCATCCTGCTCACGCGCGACCCACGCGTGCCCGGCGGGATCGCGCCGGGCGCGAAATGGGAGCAGTTCCTGGCGAAGGTGCAGCGCTACCGGTGAAGGGAGAGCAGGGTGTCGGCAGACTTGGAGTGCCTGGCATATGAGGGGGGCTCGCCTGCTTGTCACGTCCGCTGCGCGGGGCTGAACGTTCAACGTTCAACGAGGAGCGGAGCGATGCTGCTGCGGACACTTGAACGTTTGAAGTTCAACCCGCCGCTGGCATCGCTCGTCCTCGCGCAAACCGCGCCTTTCACCTGTGGAAGCCGATCGATGCGAACTCAAACCGCGGTGTCCAGCGCGTCACACGGCCAGCATCGCATCGCGCAGGGCGCGGGCTTCGCTCAGGCATTTGGTGCGGAGCGAGCGGCGCACGCGCTCTTTGGTGATCGGCGTCGGGTGGACGACGTAGTGGATGAACCACGTGCCGTTGTTGTTCCAGAGATGGTGGTTCGGATTGGCGGGATTCACCCGCAGCGAGAGAGTGGGAGCAAGTGGAGACATGATGCGTGTTTTTTCGGTGTTGCGGTGGCGCAAACGCATCGAAGGGAGAAGCTTGGTTCGTGAAGCCGCAGCGAGCGGTTCGCGCACATCGCCAGCAACACAAAACGGGTGTCGCTGGCATCCACCTTGGTTTCTCCAAACCAGGTTGGCGGACCCGCCGGAAAGCGGCGGGTCACTCTTGATGCATTTGCTGTTTCTAAAGAACTGCGGCGACCGTAGGTGCCACGTTGCAGGGACGCAAGCGCGGCTTCGGTTTATGACATGCGGCGATGCGCAATGGGGTTCCCGGCTTCCATCGGCAGAGCCATTGCCGCCGGCTGAAGCCGGAAGCTGCTTGGCGGCCTGCCCCGCTCGCAGGAAAGATCCGTGGCAACCCGCTCTAATTGCTCACGTCCGAGCCTGGCAGGATCTTGCCGGCCAGCCACGAGGCCACGGCGAGAATATCTGCGGCAGGGCGGTGCTGCGTCGCGTCATCGAGCGCGCGCATCTGCACTAGCGCGCCGCTTTTCCAGACCCAAGCGCCGGGCTGGTAGGGGCCGACTTTGCGCGGGTCGCTCCACGTGTGGAGGGAGAGCAGGCGAGGGGAAAGCGCGGCGGCGATGTGCATCGGGCCGCTGTCCACGCTCACGGTCCACTGCGCGTGGCGGAGGAGGAAAATGAGTTCCGAGAGCGTGGTGCGATTGAGCAGATCCACGGCGTTTGCGATCGGAGGAAGCGCAGCGTCTGTGCGGCCGGCGATCACGATTTTCCGCGGCGCGAGCGCACGGCAGAATGCGCACACGTCTTCCACGGAAAGCGACTTGCCCGCGCCACGCGAGAATGGGTGGAGCAGGATGAACGGCTCTGCGATCGAGAAATCCGCAGGTGTGGAGCCTTGTGGCAGCGGCCACTCCAGCGGCCCGGATGCATCGATGCCGAGCGTGGCCAGCAGCGCAAGGTAGCGATCGACCGCGTGTCCCGTGCCGACGACATCCGCGACTTTGTCGTAGAAGAAGCGAGCGCCTTCGCGTGCGTCGGAAAGTCCGATGATGCGACCGGCTTTGGCGCAGCAGAGTTTTGCGAGGAGCGCGCTCCGCAGCAGGCCTTGGAAATCGAGCACGAGATCGGCCTGCACACGCTGCCGCAACGCCCGCGCCCACGGCACGATTCGCAGTGCGCCGCGCAGCCCGCGGAACTCGCCCCGCGGAAACAGCACGACTTCATCGACGTGCGGATTGCCTTCCAGCAGCGGTGCCCACTCGGGATTGATCAGCCACCGCAGTCGTGCCTCCGGCCACTGCCGCTTGAGCAACGCCGCACACGGCAGCGTGTGGACCACGTCGCCGAGTGAACTCGGTTTGATGATGAGGATCTCCGAAGGATTAGGCATTTGGAGCGGAGTTCGCCGGCGTCAGCTCCACCGCCTTCGCCCCGATCCCTCCACTGCGCTCTGGGCAACGTTCTTTCGCGCAGTGACACCGTCAGCCGGAGCTCCGGTCGGGATGACAACTCGTGAGAATAGAGCTTCTTGAGATATGCAACGGCGCTTCATGCCTTTATCCAGCTCGCAGCGTGACATCTTGTGAAAATGAAGCTCCTTGAGGTGAAAAACACGCTCTGCGATTCCCAAATCCCGGAATCCCGGAATCTGCCACCCCATCACTTCCCCAGCGCCAGCCGATCCGCCAGCCGCTGCGGAAGGCCGGCGTCCACGATCTTATCTTGCGCGGTCCAGATGTCGTATTCCAGCCGGCGCAGCTCCACGAGCTGACGGTCGGGATCGTAGAGGCAATAGGCCGCGTGCCAATCGCCGTCGCGCGGCTGGCCGACGGACCCAGCGTTGATGAAATACTTTTTGCCCGGCTCGATGTGCAGCTTGTCGAGCGCGGCGGTCTTGACCGAGGTGTCGCGGATGTAGGCGCGCGGCGCGTGCGTGTGGCCGTAGAAGCAGAGCTGCGTGTGCTGGTAGTTGAAGCTCGCGGCGGCATCGAGCTGATTGAAGACGTAGCCCCACTGGTGCGGGGTATCGAGCGTGGCGTGGACGATCGTGAAGTCGCGCACCTGCCGCACCATCTTCAGATCGCGCAGCCATTGCTTGTCGTCGTCGGTGAGCTGTTTGCGCGTCCAGTTGATCGCCTCTTCGGCGAGAGGGTTGAAGCCGATGAGGTCTTCGGTCATCGAAGCCTGCTCGTCGTGGTTTCCCTTCACCACGGGGCAATCGAGATTGCGGATGATCTCCAGGCATTCGTGCGGGTTGGCGTTGTAGCCGACGACATCGCCCAGGCAGACATAGTGCGTGGCCTCGTGCGCTTCAGCATCCGCGAGGACGGCTTGCAGCGCTTCGAGATTGGCGTGGATGTCTCCGAAAATGGCGAATCGCATGTGGAATGGAGTCAGGGAAGCTTCGTCTTTTTCTTCGTCTTCATCTTTTTCTGAACGGAAGAGATGAAGATGCAGAGGAAGAAAAAGACGAAGATTATTTACCTTGGCGTCGCTTCCTTACGATCAGCCTCTGTGACGATGCGCTGCTCTGGCGGGATGTTCAACTTATCCGCCAGCCGGTCGATCAGTTTCAAGAGCGTGGGAAGGCGCTCGCGCTTGCCCGATTTGTAGAGCTCGATCAGCAGATCGTAAGCTTCGCGCTCGTGGCCGGGGCACTCGGCCAGCTCGTAAAGCGCAAAGCGGTGGACGTAGCCCATCGCGTCCGCGCGTTTGCCGGCTTCAAACCACGCCCACGAAGCGCGGCAGTGGTCCTCCATCCGGTATTTGTAGAGCTGACCGAGACGGTCGTAGAGCAGGGCGTGCTCGGGGTTAAATTGCGCGCCGCGCAGCAGGTAATCTTCACCGATCTTAATGTATTCCTTGGAGGCTTTGAGCCGCAGCGTTTCGCGCGGCTGCGTGGGATCCTGCATCGCTGCGATGCTGGCATTCCACGCCATGTGCCACGCCGACTGATCCCAGAAGAGGAGCGCTCGCGGCTGGAGCGAGGTGACCGCATCGAGCGTCACTTTCATGCGGCCCCACTTCGTGTCCATCCAGAGATCGTGCGCGCGGATCCAGAGCAGGTCGGCGACGACGGAGCGGAAGCCGCTGAGCGCGGCGATGAAGCCCATCTGCCCGACCTGTTCGCGCAGGCCGAGATTCAGCTCCGCGCGATGGAAGCCCGCCGTGCGCAGATCGCGCATGAGCCGGTGCTCGAAAGGCATCCGCGCCGCGCCAAAGGCGAGCAGCACGAGAATGGCGGGGAGGAAGCGGCGCATGGGAAAGGAGAGCAGGAGTCAGGAATCAGGAATCAGGAGTCAGTAAGAAGGGCTGCGGATGATTGATCATGGAGCCGAGGAGGCGACCGATCTCGCGGTTCGTGTCGGTAAGTTGACTGTGCGTGGACGCGTCGAGGTAGCCGCAATCCATCGCAAAATCGAGAGAACTGTCGGTCTCTGCGTTCTCGCCATCGCAATCCGTAAGCTTGCTGACAAAATGCGCCGGGTAACGACGCTTGGCCCAAGCTTCACGCAGATTAAGGCATACCGACCGTGACGAGCGACGGATCTGCGACGTCAACGCATAACGTTCCTCCGACGGAAAGTGTTTGGTGAGATCAAACACCCGCATCGCCAGCTCATAAGCTTTTTGATAAGCGATCAGCTCCTTTGCAGAACGAACAGACATAGGATTTGAAATGTGTTTCTGATTCCTGACCCCTGATTCCTGACCCCTGACCTACAGCTCCTTCCACGCGAAGAGCAGGTAGCCGACGAGCAGATACACTGCGGTGTAAAGCACACCGAGGCCGGCGGTTTGGAGGAAGATCGCCTTCGTCACCGCGGTGCCGACGACCACATCGTCGATCACGTTGAAGATTTGCAGATCGGGAAATGCGATGGCCACGAGGCCAAGGAAGACTTTGGTGAGCGTGCCAGCGTTGTTCGCTTCCAGCCAAACCCCGCGCGCCACGCCCTGCAGATGGCCAATGAAATAGACCATCACCGAGATCATGATGGTGAAGATCGAGGACGAGGCGAACGTGGAAAGCAGCAGCGTGAACGACGCGCAAAGCGCCGCCTTGAGGTAGATGATGATGATGCCGGGCAGCAGGTTCCAGTTCAGCGCCGAGGTGCGGATGCCGCGGAGCGCGCCTTCCAGCAGTTCCGGCGAGGTGGACATGCGTGTCTCCGCGAGGACGGTCTGCTCGCGCGTGTAGAGCACGAGCAGGAAGAGCGCGCTCATCGCGGCGATCGCGATGGCGAGGAGCGCGAGGACGCCGAGCAGCTTGCCGAGCAGGTATTCGAAGCGCGGCACGGGCTTGGCGAGGATGGTGTAGAGGGTGCGATCCTCCACGTCTTTCGGCAGCAGCATCGCGGTGGAAAGCACGGCGAGCAGCCAGGTAAAGATGCTCATCGCGCCGAGCGATACGTCTTTGAGCACCTGGAACTGCTCCTGAAACGTGAACTGCACCATGAAGGCGGAGGAGCCAATCATCAGCAGCGCAAAGAGCAGCATGAAGTAGAAGACCTTCATGCGGACGAGCTCGAGGAGGGTATTCGAGGCGATGGCGCCGATGCGGCCGAAGGAGAAGGCCCGGTGGCGGATGGGGGCGCGAGCGGTCATGGGAGGCGGGAAGCGCGGTCGGGGAGCATAAGCGCCATCGCGCGGGGGGAGGTGCCTGCGGCGCTGAACGTCGAACGTCGAACGTCGAACGCTGAACGTCGAACGGCAGAACTGCGGCAGAACGCCGGATCAGGAACTTCGACGTTCGACGTTCGACGTTCGACGTTCGACGTTGAGCCCCGCGCAGCGGCCGTTGCTATCCCGAGTAATCGCCTCATTTCCCGCCTCCCGTCACTTCCAGGAAATACCGCTCCAGATTCATCTGCGGCTTGCGCCTTTCCACCACGCGCGCCCCGCCCGCAGCGGCTCGGGATTCAATCTCCGCGATCAGCTCCGGCGAGGCATTTTCCAGGATCAGCTCCGTTTGTGTCTCGATCGAGATGAGCTCATCGAGCCGCCCTTCGCGCACGAGCACCCCTTGATGCAGGATGCCGATGCGGTCGCAGATTTCCTGCACCTGGCTGAGCAAGTGCGAGCAAAGGAGCACCGTGATGCCGCGCGTTTTGAAGTTTAAAATGAGGTCGCGAATCTCGCGCGAGCCGGCGGGATCGACGCCCGCCGTCGGCTCATCCAGCACGAGCAGCCGCGGCTCTTGCACGAGCGCCTGTGCGAGCCCGATGCGCTGGAGCATCCCTTTCGAGTAGCCGCCGAGCTGGCGATCCGCGGCGTTTTCGAGGCCGACCAACGCGAGCAGCTCGCGCGCACGGTCGCGCAGTTTTGCGCCGCGCAGACCGCAGAGTTTGCCAAAGAAAAGCAGCGTCTCCTGGCCGGTGAGATACTTGTAGAAATACGGGTTCTCGGGGAGAAAGCCGACCTCTTCACGGCTTTCCACCTCGCTCGAGTCGCGTCCGAAAATCTCGGTGTGGCCCGATGTCGGCGACACGAGGCCGAGCACGATCTTCATGGTCGTGCTTTTGCCTGACCCATTCGGCCCGAGCAGGCCATAGACCTGGCCCGCTCCGACTTCGAGCGAGAGATCCTTCACCGCGACCACCCGCTCGCGCTTGAGCGGGATGGGGAAGACTTTGGTGAGGTTTCGGATGGCGATGGCGGGGACGTTCACGCCTTCGTGCTTCCATGCGCGTCGTCTGCCGCGATCGTTTGCCCTGAAATGGTGATGGAAACAACCACGTTGGGATTGACGTAGGTGGAGTTCCCATCGTCGTGCCAGACGATGACCTCATTGCCTAGCGGTGACATCGTGAAGTAGTCCGAATGCGGCACCCAAACCGCGCGGCCATCGGTGAGCTGGATTGCAAAAGGCACGAACGGTTGGGCGCGCCACAGGCGGCGAAGCGTGGAGGTCATCGGAGGAAGGTAGAAGTTTGCGCCGGGCCGCGCAACAGGTTCATCGGCGGAACGGCATCCGCTGTTCTCCATCCTCACTGCCCCGGCGCGGACTCCCCGAGATCGGTGGAAGCGGTCGGCACCGCGATGATGCCGTTGGCGTAGTTCACCCGCACGATGCTCCCTTCCTGCGCCACGAGCTTCAGCACTGTGCCGGCACGCACGGTCACCTTGCCGTAAGCGGTCTGCACATCGATCGGCTTTGTCAGCACCACGCTCGTCTTCGCCGCCACGGCAGGCGGCGGTGGCGGGGTCGCTGGGGTGGTCGGGGCGAATAGCGAGCCGGTGTCTCCGGCGTTGGCCGGAGCGGATGTCGAAGGGATGCCGGGATCGAATAGCGGCGCGGTGCTAGGCACGGTGGCCATCGAATCGGTGGCCGGAGTGCTAGGCGAGGCAGGTCTCATCGTTTCTCCCTCTCCCGATCCCGCCGCAGCCATCGGAG
>CAXSDZ010000070.1:0-7526 GCA_964235505.1 uncultured Chthoniobacteraceae bacterium | reverse complement strand
AAGTGAGTCCACGGAACTCGGCGCTGCCGGGTCCGGTCCGGACTTTGCGGGCGCGCCTGCCGCGGCGGTTTTGGCAGTAGCTGCACCACCAGCTTTTGCAGGGTTGGAAGTGGCCGCCATCTTCTTGCGGAATGCAATGACCTGCTCTGGGTGCTGCCAAAGATAATAACCGCCCGCGCCGATCCCGAGCACGAACGCGCCATACACCAGTCCCTTCACCAGAGCGGCGAAAGGCGAAGGGCGCTGCGTGCGCTTCCCCCGCAGCGAGCCTGCCGTGGGCACCCCCCGGGTCATCTCGCGAGCGATCTTCGGGCCTTGCGGATAGATGAGCTTGTCGCGCCACTCTTTGCGGACGACATCGGGAAACTTCTCGGCGATGGCCGGGAAGAAATAGTTCCAGGCCGCCTCGCGCTCGTGCGAGTCCCAGCTCGGGTGTGAGACGTCCAGATACCCCACGAGCACCTGGCAATGCGCCTTGGTCACACCATCAAAGCAATCCGCGCCTTCCGTCTGCGTGAGCTCGAAGTAGCGCAGGGCGCGGCCATCTCGTTTCGCCTGCACATCCGCCGCAAAAAGCTCGGGATGCAGCCGCAGCCGCTCTTCGTTCCAGCGGGAAAGCCGCGCGGGATCCTTGCCGTCCTCCATGGCGTCGTTCACCAGCAGCGCCGCCTGCTCCCGGGTGGCGTTGGCGGGAAAGCCGATGCTCATATAGTTAAGAAACGCCTTCTGCTTTGCGGTCGCTGGTTCCGCGGAAAGCTCGGGGACAGGCGCGGCTGTAAGAACGACCTCCGCGGGTGCTGGCGGCGCTGGCGGTCGCGGAGGTGTCACCGGCGTTGGAGTCGCGCCGGGATACAGGATGCTGTGGAGCGGAATCCACTGCGGCATGCCGGGGCGCCATGCGAGATCGGAAATGGCGGCGGCGCCCTCCTTCAGCATCTGCTGCGTGGTGTCTTCGCTGAAGGGCCCGGTTTCCTGCCCGTCGCGCAAAATGTAGATTTCCATGAGTTCGAGAATGTGGTGGTGCCGCGTCGGCGGTGTTTGCCTGCCTCCGCCCGCCACCCGCCGGGCACCAAAGCGCCAAAAACTTACTGCGGGCTCCAGACGGGGAGCCGCGATTATTCCCCAGCGCTGGGAAAAATCCACCGGCTTTTGTCCCAGTCCCGGGGCGGGCGCAAGTGGCTGGCCGCCGATCGACCAGCGCACGCCTCCGCGGGGCGGCGGGAAGCGGCCCGGCTTTCCCGCTCGCACTTCGCACTGTTCCGCGATCGGCCCTGCCGTGGCCCTGTGCCGCTAAGCTGCCTGGGCCGCGGCGCGATCCGGGAAAATGCGGAATACCTGATCCAGCCGCGCGATTTCAAAGATCGTCCGCACCGACGGACGCAACCCGCAGAGCGTGAACTGCCCGCCGTAAGCCTGCACGCGCTGCATCGCCTCAATGAAAAGCGCCAGCCCTGAGCTGTCGATATACGAGACGCCGCTCAGGTCCACAAGGAGCCGCGGCTGTTTGGCATCGAGGAGCGGCTTGAGCTTTTCCTTGATCTGGGGCGACTCGTGCAGATCGATCTCGCCTTCGAGAGCGAGGATACCGGGTTCGGGCGTGGAAACGTTGGCCATGATTTGGGAGTGGAAGCTGACAGGGAAAACGGCAAAGGCAATCCGCCGTGAGTAGCTTGAGCGGATGCCTTATCCGATAGGCTGCCGATCGGCAGAGATGCAGAACTGCGGGCCAGGGAAAGCTGGTTTCCAACCGAGCATGAGCGCTCGGCGAACACACGCAGTCACTTGCACGGGCGTAACTGCCGCGGAGGGCAGATTCAACCAGTTGGAAGGGTGAGGCACGCCCCAATCGATGATCAGCGTCGTGGCACTTCCCTGATGACTCTCGGTTGTTTCCACGGCCACCAGAAGATTGCCTTGTCCCAATGCTTGGCAATAAGCCGGGCGCTTACGCACTCGCCAGCGGTAGCTCACGCCATCGACACACAAGAGTCGTGACCCAGTCTTTGGAATGCTCATGGACAGGCTCCAGGAAGCGCGTTACCCGACCACCACATTCACCAGCTTGCCCGGCACGACGATGACCTTCTTCACGGTGTTGCCCGCAGTCCATTCCTGGATCCTCGGCGAGGCGAGTGCGGCGGCTTCGACGGCGGCGTTCGTGGCGTCTTTCGGCATCACCAGTTTGTCGCGGACTTTGCCATTCACTTGGATCGGCATTTCGATTTCGTCCTCGACCAAAAGCTGCGCGTCGTAGCCCGGCCACTGCTGCTCGGCGAGTGGTTGGGACCAGTCCTCGCCGCTGCCGAGCCGTTCCCACAGCTCCTCGGTGAGATGCGGTGCAAAGGGGTTCAGCAGCACCAGCAAGGTCCGCAGCGCGGAAAGCGGTCGCGGGTTGAGGCCGGTGAAGTGGTTCACAAAAATCATCATCTGCGAGATGGCCGTGTTGAAGCTCAGCGCCTCGATGTCTTCGGTCACTTTCTTGATCGTGGCGTGGATCACTTTCAGCGCTGCCTTGTCCGGCGTCACATCCTGCACGGCGGCGGAAAGCGTCCACTCGCCGGCCTGGTTTTCCTCCATCGCAAGCCGCCACACGCGGGCGAGGAAACGCGAGACCCCTTCGACCCCAGTCATGCTCCACGGCTTCATCTGCTCCAGCGGCCCCATAAACATCTCGTAGCAGCGAAACGCGTCCGCGCCATACTCGGCGATCACATCGTCCGGGTTCACCACGTTGCCGCGGGCTTTGCTCATCTTCTGGCCGTCATCGCCGAGGATGATGCCCTGGTTCACGAGCCGCTGAAACGGCTCGGGCGTGGAGACGTGGCCGAGGTCGAAGAGCACCTTGTGCCAGAAGCGCGCGTAAAGCAGGTGCAGCACGGCGTGCTCGGTGCCGCCGACGTAGAGGTCCACGCCGCCGGGTTGGCGGGTGGACGTGGAGCGTGGAGCATGCAGCGTGGAGCGTTCGGAAGGCGCAGCGTCGCTGGGACGCTCCACACCCCACGCTTCCCGCTCCACGACTTCCGAAGGCTCGCCGCCCACCAGCGGCCCGAGCTCTTCATGCTGGATCTCATCCGGCGAACGCGGCAGGCCGCGCGGGTGGATTTCCTCGGTCGGTTCTTCGTCGGGAGGCAGATCGGTCGGTTCAGCCTCGGTGGGAGATTCTTCGCCAGCGCCTTCGGATTCGGCATCCTCCTCCACCGGCTCGCCGCCGATGATCGGCCCGAGCTCCTCGTGCTCCATCTCGTCGGGCGAGTGCGGCAGACCACGCGGATGGATTTCCTCGCCGGCGTATTCGCCAGCGGAAGTCGCGGCCGCATTTTCCAGCGACACGTTTTCTTCAAACGCAGAATCGATCTCGATTCCCGCAGTGTCGCGACTCGGAGCGGCATCTGTGCTGACACCCCCCATCCAATAGCGCTCTGCCTCGCGCCCGACAAACCGCTCCGCATTGCTCGGATCGCAATATCGCAAGTAATACCAGCACGACCCGGCCCACTGCGGCATCGTGTTCACCTCTCGCACTGCGGTGTCGGAGTAGCGCACCCAGTCGCGGGCTTTGGAAAGCGGCGGCTCGGGGGTGCCGGTCGGCTTGAAGTCTTCCATCGCGGGCGGCGTGAGAGGCAGCTCGTCTTTGTCGATAGCGCGGTGCTGGCCGTCTTCCCACACGATCGGAAACGGCTCGCCCCAGTAGCGCTGCCGGGAGAAAAGCCAGTCGCGCAGCTTGAAGTTGATTGTCTGCGTTCCAAGGCCGCGCTCCTCCAGCCAAGCGGTGATTTTCGCCTTTGCTTCAGTGGTCGGCAGGCCGTCGATAAGCGGGGAGTTGATGGCGACCCCTTCGCCTGCAAAGCACGCCTCCAGATGCTCGCTGCCGCTCGCGGGCAGGTCTGGCTCCACCGGCGCACCGGTCGCCTCGCCACCGTGCGCGGGCTGGACGACTTGCCGGATCGGCAGGTTGAACTTCTTCGCAAATTCCCAATCGCGTTCGTCATGCGCCGGCACCGCCATGATCGCGCCGGTGCCGTAGCCGAGCAGCACGTAGTCCGCGATCCAGATCGGAATGCGCAGGCCATTGACTGGATTCAGCGCATGAGCACCGGTGAAGACGCCACTCTTGTCCTTCGCCAAATCCGTGCGCTCCAGATCGCTCTTGCGTGTGCTGGCTGTGCGGTAGCCTTCCACCGCTGCACGCTGCTCCTTTGTAGTGAGCGCATCCACGAGCGGATGCTCCGGCGCGAGCACCATGTAAGTCGCGCCAAAGAGCGTATCGGGTCGCGTGGTGAAGACGGTGATTCGTGGACTGCGAAAGTGCGTTCCGAGCGGAGGCTCGGGCTGGAGATCGGTTTGGAAAACCACCTCCGCCCCTTCGCTCCGCCCGATCCAGTTCCGCTGCAAAAGCTTGATCGATTCCGGCCAATCCAGCCCGTCGAGTTCCTCGATCAGCCGCTGTGCGAATGCGGTGATCCGCAGCATCCACTGCCGCATCGGCCGGCGCTCCACCGGAAAGCCGCCGACCTCGCTCTTCCCATCGATCACTTCTTCATTCGCCAGCACCGTGCCGAGCTCCTGGCACCAGTTCACCGGCGCGTCGCTCACATACGCCAGTCGCACGGCATCCGGGTCGTCACCCGTGTAAGTCTCGATTGCTTCCGCACGCTGTGTCTCGGGATTGAACCACGATGCGTAGAGCTGGAGGAAAATCCACTGCGTCCACCGGTAATAGCCGGTATCGGTCGTGTTCACCTCCCGCTGCCAGTCATACGCAAAGCCGATCCGTTGGAGCTGTCCTTTGAAATGCGCCACGTTCCGCGCCGTCGTCTCCGCCGGATGCTGCCCAGTCTTGATCGCATACTGCTCCGCCGGCAGTCCGAAGGCATCCCAACCCATCGGATGCAGCACGTTGAAGCCGCACATCCGCTTGAAGCGCGCGATGATGTCCATGGCCGTGTAACCCTCTGGATGTCCCACGTGCAGCCCCGCGCCGCTCGGGTAGGGGAACATATCGAGGACGAAGTATTTCGGCTTTGCGGGATCGAAGCCCGGCTCGCCCGGATTGGGCGCGTGGAAGCTTTGGCGCTCCTCCCAGTGCGCCTGCCACTTGGGCTCGATGAGGTCGAAGGGATACGGGCGGCGGCGTTCGGTGGACATGGTGGAAAAATGACGAATGACGAATGACGAATGACGAATGACGAGTGCAGCGGATGCCTGAGGTTTGAGCGTTCAAACCTTGGAGCTTTGTGATGCATTCGTCATTCACGCATTCACGCATTCGTCATTCTCTCCATGCCCCGTCTGCTCATCGCCACCAAGAACGCGCACAAGACTGCCGAAATTCGGGCGATGCTCGGACCGGAATGGGAAGTCACGGATCTCACGGCGCACCCGGAAATTGCCTCGCCGGAGGAAACGGGCGAGACCTTTGCTGAAAACGCCACGCTGAAAGTGGTGGCCGCTTCCGGGAGATTTCCCGGCGTGGTGCTGGCGGACGATTCCGGCCTGGAGGTCGATGCCCTCGGCGGAGCGCCCGGCGTCCGCTCCGCGCGCTATGCGGGCGAGCACGCGACCGACGCCGAAAACCGCGTGAAACTCCTGCGTGAACTGGAGCGTGTCGGCTCCCGCGGCAAGGCCCACTCGGCTCGTTTCCGCTGCGCTCTGGCATTGGCGGAAAATGGCGCGGTGCTCGGCACTTTCGACGGCGCAGTGGAAGGGGTCATCATCCCCGCCGAGCGCGGCGGGGGTGGTTTCGGCTACGACTCGCTCTTTGTGCCAGCCGGGTATTGCCAGACCTTCGCCGAACTCCCGCCCGAGACGAAAAACCGCGAAAGTCACCGCGCTCGCGCGCTTGCGAAAATGAGCGCTTTTCTGGCGAGTCTCTGAAGATTTGGAATCTTCAGCCGGACGGCCCCACATCGTGTCCCGCGGGCGCACGCGCGTTCCGAAAGGCTCGATCCTACCATTCCACCGTCTGCGTTTTCGGATGCTTCACCACATCCTGGAGTGAAGTGATCTGGCCATCGGCAAAGATCAGCAACTGCCCATCTCCATGCACGTCGCCGCGCTCGATGAACCACGGCTGGGCGGACCATTTGAAAGGCGTCTGCGGCTTGGTGTCGAAGGGCGTGCCGTAGTAATCGATCCGCGCCGACTCGCCTTTGGTGTAGTCCGGTGAGCGGAGTTGCCTCTGGACTGTGGTGCAGATCCAGTTTTTGTGGGCGATCTGGTAAGGACTGAGAGCGGCCACCCAGTCCAGCGCATACTGCGGGTCGCGGATGGACTTCGCCTTGATCTGCGGCCAGTGCTGACGCTCCTGCAAATACAGATTCGCGCCGGTGTAAAGTCCCCGGAGATTATTCACGCAATTGGCGCGAGCGGCGCGAGCCTGCACCGCGGCAAAAGCGGGCATCAGGAGGACGATCAAGATCCCGATCACTACCAGCACGGTGAGTATCTCCAAAAGCGTGAACCCGCTCGGGGCAGCGCCTTTGCCGGCAGTTCGGGGTAAGAGCATGAATCAAAGATAGATGCGGACTTTCTCCTGCGGTCCACCGGAAAAACAAAGCGGGCGGATCCCGAAAGATCCGCCCGCTTTGGAAAGTCTCGTGAACCCTAGCCGCCGGTCTGGTTTTGGTTCTGGAAATTGCTGCCAACGGTGAACGACGCCGCATTAGCTTCGAGCGTCTGCCGGAACCCATCCACATCGAAGGTCGCCGTCTTGCTCACTTGCGGAGTTCCATCAATGTTGATGCGGAAAAACACGTCGATCGATGCAGTTCCTGTGATGCGCGCCGGGGTGAAGGGAGTCCCTGTCGACGAGACGCCACCGATTCCGGCAAAAACTTCCGCATCCACGTTGCCAGACGCAAAGACCGAGAACTCCTCACGAACAAACGTCGTCGTCGTGACACCATTGTTCACATTGGTCTGCGGGGTGAAGATGCCAACTGTGAAGGTGCTGAGGCCGTCGATCACCCCGCGGAAAGAGCCGTCCAGCGGATCGATCACTCCGGTGAGGAGGCAGTTGAACGCTGCGCCATCAATGAAGACGACAAGTGCGCCTGTCGCGACGCCAACGGTGGGCTGCGCAAAGCTGAACAAGCCGACGGATGAAGTGGAAGAATCGCTGTTGGTAGATGTGTCCGTTTCATCAAGGCCATTCGGCATCAGCACACCCGAATAAGTGCCGACAAACGCGCCCTGATCCGGTCCGCCGCCGGTGTTGAACACAGGGCCGCCGCTCAAAGCGAAGGCCTGCGTGTGGAGAAAAACCAAGACGAGTAGGGAGGAGAGAACTTTTTTCATCGGTGCGCAATCAACCGGGTTTCCTCCGACCCGTCAAACCGGAATCTCACGTGATTTCGCTTGGCCCGGCCCCGGCCAGCCCTTTGCATCGCCGCGCTCGTGAACGCTCCATTTTCCCTCTTCCTCGCCCTGCGCTATCTGAAGCCGAAGCGCACCTTCGTTTCCACCATCACCCTCATCTCGGTCATGGGCGTCACACTCGGCATCGCCGTGCTCATCGCCACCGCAGC